>CALMSP010000250.1 GCA_937872405.1 uncultured Saprospiraceae bacterium
ATGGGGTAATGGGGTAATGGGGTAATGGGGTAATGGGGTAATGGGGTAATGGGGTGTGCTTTAGAATATCAAATATACTTGAATCCGCCGGAAAAGGATTGCTCAGGCGAGCGGAAAGTTTTTCACAAAAACAATTGGAAAACTTTTACCAAAGATTATTGCCTGATGGATAATGTGTTAAGGGATTACCACATTGTCCACCCGAGATTCGAGCACGGCCTGCAGGGTGATGGGTAACTCGGATAGTAAATCAATACCAGCGGCGGCTTCAATCTCGTTTACAGTGGTGCGGAATTCGCTCCAAGGACGCCCACCCAAGGTATTCCTATTCTCGATGGAGACTGTAATGACGCGGGTTTTCTCGTCAATGCGTTGTAGGTCATTGTCACCTTTTGGCAGTACTACAATTACTTTCCAGAAATGCCGAGGGACGGTCACTTTGCCATCGGCAATATTTTCGCGGTAGCCTTTGTTGCCAGTGCCGCCCACACCGTACTGGCCCATGATGATGTACAATTCGTTGCCTTGGCGCACCAAGCGGCGGCAGTAGCTTTCCAGAGCAGCCCACACATTTTGGTTGTGTGCAGGCGCCTGTGGCATGATATTGATCATATAAAAAGTAGCGCTATTGTCCACATCCGTGAGCGTGCGGTCGGCGGAAGGGCAGTTGTGTCCTCGGTCAAAGCCGTTGAATGAAAAATTGTAATCATCGGGCCGAACGCGGTACCAGCCTTCGGGTAAGTTATCATATACCCGGAAGTCTTCCTGGCGGCTCACGCTACCCAGCCAATCATCGCTAAGATGCCAGCTTACCCAGTTAGGAATACCCTTGCTGCGGTTGTAAGATGTGCTATATTGTGGCAGCGTGATGAGATAGTTATCCTCATTTAATGGATTGGCGGTGGCGTTGCTAGGATTGCCAAGTAATAGGTGTAGCGAAGCGCGATCGGTATCCTTGTTAAAATCATTGTCGGGCTGGCTGCAAGCAACCACAAGCGACAGTAAAAGTAACAACAGTAGTGTAAAGCGATTATTCATGGGTTTTATCTTGTTTTTGTGCTGACGCGGCACACGCGCTGTTTAGGCAGTAAAATACAACTGCAAAAATAATAACATACATCGAGACTTTGGCTCGCGCTTAGCAGTTTTTAAATGTCGGCTTTTATGCTAATACCGCTTGCATGAGTTCCTCAAAATCATGCGCGTCTTTATACAAATGATCCTGATAACTGGTGGCTTGAAACTTGAGATAATGTGGTTGGTCGTTGCGCAGAATCATTTCAATGGTTACATTGCCGTATTGCTGATTGAATTTGCCCGCATTCTGAAAATCAGGTTTTGGTTTCAGATAGTGTCGCTCGATTGTTTCTACCCAATTGGGGCGCGTAAAGATACGGCTATCTGATATTTGTGCGCGGTAACCCAGCGCCAGCACACGTTCGCGCAAGTAGTCGAGCAGGTGCGTAGCATCGCGGCGGCTATAGCGGGTTTGATGAAAATGAATCACAAAACCTTTAGAAGAAGGCGTATCGAGGAAGTCCATGCCTTCATCAATGTCTTGCGGGAGCACGCGAAAAATAGCGTATTGATCGTGGAGCCAATCGGTAAGACGGCGGCGCACCAGCGTGTTTTTCCAATATTCGTAATCTGCTTTTTCTGTTTCCGTGCGCGTGATCATCTCATGTATATAAGGCTGCGCTGGGCTGCTGGCTTCCGCTTTTTTTAACAAGTTTTTGAAATAGTCCCAAAATTCAGTCATAATAAGCGAATCTGTGGATTTATAATAGATACATGAATAAGTGTCTGATAACAAGATTCTTATGTTGGAGAATATTATTTAAATTTAAACATTTGTTTTATTTCATCTATCCAAATATAACTTTGTAACAGCTATGATTATAGAATTGTTGCCGCTTCCTTTGCCTGTCTTAAAGCAACTCGCGCAACCGAAATGTTTTTTTGATGCGCGTGTCGTTGCGCTTGATGATTAGATTAATTTTCTTGCCGGATCGCGCATAAAATCGCCTGGAAAGATCGGCTAAGTGCATGAAAGAGGTCGGCACACCGTTTACGGATTTGATTTCATCCCCAATTTGAATGCCGGCTTCTTCGGCTGGGCTATTGGCAATTACATCCACCACACTGAATTCATTGAGGCTACTGCCAGAGGCTGCGATAATGAGGCCGCTTTTATCATATTGAAAACTACGGCGATAACCTCGGTCGGGTTGCAAATATATTTTTTCGCCGATATAATCAATAATGACCACAAAGCGATTGAGCAACTGATTGCCAATGATGCCATTGCGCTTGTTGAGAAAGGAGGAATCAATTTCGGGTGAAATTTCTTGAAAATTGGTGATGACGCCATCCAGCGCGAAGTCGCCAAGCTGAATTCGCTCTATACGCCCGATGAAGCCTTGCAGGTAGCCACCCAAGCCCATGCCGATCTTGCTGCGAACGTAGCGCGACGGCAACTCGAATGACTTGTAGGTATTGGTGTAAAGGAGCAGCGAGATGCTCGCGCCGGTATCAATCAAGTATTTGCCTTCAATGGTTTTGTTGCGATTCAATTGCGTGGGAGCCACAATATAAGGCTTGTTGCGATGCAATTCCATAGCCATCTCTTGAAACTGCCCACTGGGTTTGCTAAAATATTCTGGGTCGTACAGGGTAATTATTTTTTTGCGGTAATCAATTTTTACAATAAACCGACGAAATAGGTCTGCACCGAGTATGCCATGTACATTGATGCCGCCAAATTCTTCAAAACGAAAATAATCATCTTCCAGCACTAAGATGGAGCGATTCTGGGCCACCAGCGAATTCATCGTGAGCTTGACGCCGCGCGCCAAGTAAGCATATAACTCTACACTAAGATCAGAACCCCTGATGGGAAATTTGCGATCATAATTAATTTGCAATAAATCGGTGATCTCTCGGCGGGTGAGAATCGTATGCTCGGCACCAGTATCAAATATGAATTTGAGCGGAAATACGTCATTGAAAATGACCCGAATAATGATGAAGTTATTTTCGTATTCAAATGGGATTTCTACTTTGCGCACGCCCCTACGAATAATCATATCATTCGATTGAGCTGGCAGCAAGGAGGCATCAAGAATAAGGTACAACAGCACAAGCAATAGCGTACATTTTTTCATAATTGATTTTTGATAATGCTATCCAAATTAAAAAGATTGGACAGAAAGTTGGTTTTTTTTTGCAATATTCTTAATCCCAATATAATTTTGTTTGTGAATCCGATAGAAAAATAATTTTGCTTATTCTTGGTTTTTTTCAAGTTATTTTCGACTTTTACAATTCCAAAATTAGTGTAAAATAAACACATAGGGGTATTAAAAGCGACTTCCCCTTGCAAGCAGCACTTAAACCATTGAAAATGAAACACATCCGTATAGCCTAATGAGCGCTATACTTTTTTATTTTCCCATGCACATTAGGAGCAAGCGGCGGGTAAAGCGTACCTGTGCGTTTTGGTATATCCGTATATCTGAACGATGGTGCCTGTCGAAGCCCATGATAGAAAACCATTAAGCCGCTCGTTGTTTTCAATGACAGATAAAAATGCTACATCAATTTTGTCTATGTTTTAATTAACTAAACTGAAGTACTGTATGAAACTTAGAGTTGACTATTGCTCCAAATGGGTACTCGCAGTGCTGATACTATGCCTTGGCAGCTTTACATACGCGCAGCGTACCATAAGCGGGAAGGTAACGGATCAGGCTACGGGCGAACCACTCATCGGCGCCAACATTTTGGCCGTTGGCACCTCTACAGGTACAGTTACGGACATTGACGGAACCTACTCCATCAATGTACCTAACGGAACCACCCAGCTCGACTTCTCCTACACCGGCTACAGCAGCCAGCGCATTACGCTCGGTGCATCTAACGTAGTGGATATCGCGCTTAGCGCGGGTAGCGTGTTGGAAGAAGTGGTGGTAGTGGGCTATGGTACGCAGCGTTCGCGCGAAGTAACCAGTGCTGTAACCAGTGTAAAAGCCGACGACTTCAACATGGGTAACGTAAACGATCCAACCCAGTTGATTCAAGGTAAGGTGGCTGGTTTACAGATTTCCAAAGTGGGCGGCGACCCCAACGGTGGCACGACCATTCGTTTGCGCGGTCTTTCAACAATCGGTGCAAACACATCACCACTGATTGTTATTGACGGGGTGATCGGCGCAACGCTGGAATCGGTTGACCCTAATGACATCGAATCGGTTGACGTACTCAAGGACGGCTCCGCTGCGGCGATTTACGGTTCACGAGGCTCTTCCGGTGTGATCCTGATTACTACAAAAAAAGGTGTGAAAGGTGCTACAAAGGTAGAGTACAATGGCTACGTGGCTGCGGAAAGCATTGCCAAGCGCGTAGAAACTGCTTCTGCTTCGGAATTCCGTCGGTTGCGCCCAACCAGCGATCGCGGTGCTAATACAGATTGGGTGGACGAGGTAACCCGTACTGGCATTTCGCACGTACACAACCTGTCGCTGTCAGGCGGTACGGGTGGTGGTACTACGTATCGCGCGTCGCTCAACTTCCGGGGTATCGAAGGTATCGCTAAAGTGAGCGACTTCCAACAGCTCAACGGTCGTTTGAATTTGACTCAGAAAGCACTCAACGACCGCATGACTTTGAGTGCTAATATTGCCTCTACTCGCCGCGATGCTAATTTCGGCTTTACGGAGGCGCTGCGCTACGCCGTATTGTATAATCCAACTGCGCCAGTGCTTCAGAATCCTTCCAGCCCATTGTTTAATAAGTACGGCGGATTCTACCAAGAAGAAAACTTCGACTTTTTCAATCCAGTAGCTATTCAACAGCAAGGTACTAACATCGGGATTACGAATGACCTGTTGTTGAGTGGTCGGGTGGATTACAAAATTATTGAAGGACTGACGATTTCTGGGTTCTATTCGCAATTGCGCGAAACAGAGCAATATCGGGAATATTACCAAAAGCAGGCTTACTTCCGGGGCTTCAACCGCAATGGCTTGGCGCGTGGTACGGATATAGATCGCAATACGCAACTATTCGAAACTACCTTAAACTACAATGCGCAATTTGGAAAAACCTTCTTAACCGCATTGGCAGGTTACTCTTGGCAAGATATTGAAGACGGTAGCCTTTTCATCGAAACGGGTAATTTCATTTCGGATGATGTGAGCTTCAATCGTCTGAACTTCTCGCAAGACCGGGCACAAGGGCGTGCCAATTTCGATAGCTTCCGAAGCAACTACCGTGTAATTGGCTTCTTTGGCCGGGTAAATTTGAACTTTGACGATACTTACTTCTTGATGGCTTCTTTGCGTCGGGAGGGTTCTACGCGATTTGGTGAAAACAACCAGTGGGGCTTGTTCCCAGCGGTGAGTGCCGGTGTAACACTGAGCAACCTTTTTGACGTATCAGGTGTGGACAACCTGAAACTTCGTGTGGGCTATGGCGAAACAGGTGCTCTGCCTCCAGGCAATGGTCTGTCGCGTCTGCTCTTCACACAGCGCGGTTCCTTCTTCTTCAACGGCAATTTTGTACCGGCATTTGCGCCAGCACGTAATGCCAACCCCGATTTGAAGTGGGAAACAAAGGGTGAATTCAACGCTGGTTTGGACTTTGCGCTCTTAGATTACAAACTAACGGGTTCTCTTGACTACTACATTCGCCGGACCCGCGATCTGATTTACGAAATCGTTGTACCAGTACCGCCTAACTTAGCAGAACGTACTTGGTCGAACCTTGAGGATGCCATACTGCGTAATAGCGGCGTAGAATTGAGCTTGGGCTATCGCTTTGATAAAGGGCGCGACTTTAGCTGGGAGCCTCGTTTAGTATTTTCTACCTATAACACCGTGTTAGACACGGTAGATGCAACCGATGCTAAATTCAAATTCTTTACAGGTGGTGGTATTGTACTCGATCCTTCTACGTCTCCAGGTGCTCCTGGTTTGAACAATAACCCCACTGTTGCTGTTATAGCTGGGCAACAGTTAGGTCAAATATGGGGCCCGACTTTCGATCGCATTGGCGAGGATGGCTCCTTTGTGTTCCGTGATGTTAATGGTGACGGTGTAGTCAATGAAGATGACTTCTCCTCGATCGGTAATGGTTTGCCAACATTCTCTATTGGTTTCAACAACTCGTTCCGCTACAAGAATTTTGACTTTAACTTCTTCGTGCGGGGCGACTTTGGCCACGACTTGGTGAATATGTATCGCGTATTCTACGAACCGCTGGGTTCGCGTCCGATTGAAAATACGGTGAAAACTAAGTATTTTGATGAGAATCTGACCGCTACGCCGCAGTTTTCGAGCCGCTATGTGGAGAATGCTTCTTACTTAGCATTAGACAACGCCACGCTGGGCTACACCATTAACTTAGGTGATAAAAGCAAGATTTCCAGAATGCGCGTGTACCTGACGGGGCAGAACTTGTTCTTTATTACGAATTATACGGGCGTAGATCCTTCACCGCGTTTTGGTGATGCTGGTGATCCTGACAATGGCGGATTCCAAGGCTTTAATCAAAATCCGCTGCACCCAGGTCTGGACCGTCGGAATACGTATTTCCGTACGCGCACCATTACCTTTGGTCTGAATCTGGGCTTCTAAGTAACGTGTGTATTTTCACATTCATATTAAACCATTGTTCATTATGATAAAGCAGTTTAATTTCGCAGGGAAGGCACTCCTTTTTAGCCTGTTTTTCCTGCTGATTTTTAATCAATCCTGCACCAATCTCGATGAAAAAATCTTCAGCGAATTGACGGAGGATAATTTCCCAACCACAGAGGAGCAATTCATCTCGGCGTTGGGTGCTACTTACACCAGTTTGTACGGCTTGGCAGGGCACAACTCTATATTTGCCTTACAAGAGGTTTCTTCAGATGAGGCAATGATACCCCACCGTGGCGCCGACTGGTTTGATGGGGGTCAGTGGATTCGCGTTCATCGCCATGAGTACAACGCTCGAGAAGAGTCGGTTAATAACGGCTGGAATTTCTTGTATGGTGGTGTGAACAACTGTAATCGGGTAATTGATCTTTTCTCACGTTTAGTACAAGAAGGCAAGGTGGATCCGGCATTGGCAAGTGGTTTTATTGCCGAAGTACGCACACTGCGTGCTTTGTTCTACTATTGGTTGCTGGATGGCTATGGCAATGTACCTATCGTAACGAGCTTTGCCGATGCTGATCCGAATCCGCGCACTCGCCCGCGTGCCGAAGTGTTCGAATTCATTGAGCGTGAGCTGAATGAAAGCGTACCACAATTGGCAAGATTGAAAGACGGCTCTACCTATGCACGTATGAACTTCTACGCTGGGCGTTTCTTGCAGGCTAAATTGTACCTCAATTCCGAGGCTTACACGGGTAAAGCTGAATGGGCAAGAGTGATTGCGGCTTGTGATGATATTATCAATTCCGGTCTGTATGATTTGGAAAGCAATTACTTTAACAATTTCAATACAAACAATGCTGGTTCTAAAGAGAACATTCTTGTCATTCCTTACGATGAACAAGAAGCACGCGGTTTCAACTTGGCGCAGATGACCCTGCACTACCAAAGCCAAGCTACCTTCCGCCTGCAACAGCAGCCTTGGAATGGTTATTGCACCTTGCAGGAATTCTACCAATCATATGAGGATGGTGATGCGCGCAAAGGCGTATCAGGCAACCAGCAAATTCGTGGTAACTTCTTGGCTGGCCCACAATTCGATGCTGATGGCAATCGCCTGATTGACTCTGGCGCAGAAGCGAACGACCCCGACGGGCAACCGCTAACCTTCACGCCAGAAGTGAATGAATTGGAACCCAACGCTTTGCGTCAGGCAGGTGCGCGTATTGCTAAGTATGAGTATGCACTTGGCTCTACGCCCGACTTGAATGTGGACTTCCCAATCTTCCGCTATGCGGATGTATTGCTAATGAAAGCAGAAGCGCAGTTCCGCACGGGCGCTGCTGGGCCTGCTTTGACCTTGGTCAACCAGATTCGTCAACGTGCTGGCGTAGCGGCTTTTGCTACCCTCACTGCTGACAATCTGCTGGCAGAGCGCGGTCGCGAAATGTTCTACGAAGGCTGGCGCCGTCAGGATTTGATTCGTTTTGGTCGTTACAACGCGCCTTGGCGTTTCAAACCGGCATCCACGCCACAAAGGAATATTTTCCCGATTCCGATCAATCAGATCAGTGCTAACCCGAATCTGCAGCAGAACCCAGGGTATTAATAGGGTTTAGATAACGCCCTTCGGTCAATACATGGCTGAGGCTAAATTCTACACCTACTGAGAAGCAGACGAGCAGCCGCTTGTCTGCTTCTTTTTTTTGATACTTTTGGCATCTGGCATCCAAGATATTTGGTTAAATTTCAAAATAGATTTATAAACATTTGTATCTTGTGATATTGTCCGTATAAAATTGCATTCAAATGAAGCCGACTAAACTGTTTTATTTACTACTATGTAGTATTTGCATCAGTACGCCATTACTATCGCAAAACCTAATTCAAGGCCGAATCGTAGATGCAGTAACCCGCAAACCCGTATCGGATATCAGAGTGGTAGCTGGGGCGGCAGAGACGAACGCGGATGCAGATGGAAATTATACCCTGCAATTATCAGCGCCTATGCGCCCAGGCGATAAAATTCGATTTTACGGAAGCAACTACATAACGCTTGAATATAATTTTGAAAAGCTACCCCCAACCATAACGATAACGCCCGCAGCACTGATTACTACTACGCGCATCGCAGGGTACAACGATTTGCCTGCCAGTACTTGGACGGGCGCCGCTACACAAGTACCAAGCACAGATTTTAACCAAGGAAATATAAACGATCCGCTGTTGCTCATACGCGGCCGAGTACCCGGTTTGTCGGTGGCAAAAGTCGGCGATGATCCGAACGGGCTGCCCGTGCTGCGCCTGCGAAGCCTTTCTACGTTGAATGGACCTACTCAGCCCTTAATAGTCATTGACGGTGTAGTGGGGGCGCCTTTATCTATCATTGACCCTAACGATATCGAATCCATTGAAGTATTAAAAGATGCTTCGGCGGCGGCGATATATGGCGCCAGAGCGGCCAATGGGGTGTTGCTTATTCGTACTCAACGACAGGCACCGACTGCTACGTCTGGCTTGCAAGTGCAGTATCATGGCTACTTAGCTACGGAATCAGTAGCGCAACGCTTACCGGTTGCTTCTGCCGAAACTTTCCGTAGATTGCGGCCCGCTTCTGTGGGGGGCGCCAATACGAACTGGACCGATGAGGTGACCCGGAATGCGCTTTCCACAGCTCATGGACTATCTTTTTCTGGCGCTGCTAATAATGGAAGCACACTCTATCGCGCCTCCTTCAATTTCCGAGATATACAAGGTGTAGGTCTGGGTAGCGAATTTCAGCAACTCAATGGGCGCTTGAACCTTATCCAGAAAGCTTGGAAAGACCGAATCACCTTGCACGGCAATATCGCTTCTAATAGACGCGACGCGGGCTTCAGCATTCCTGAGGCTTTTCGTTATGCACATATTTACAATCCTACTTCGCCGATACGTTTTCCAGCGAACAGCACCGACCCGTTTGCGGGGCTTTATGGCGGCTATTTTCAGGCGCTACAATTCGATTATTTCAACCCGGTGGCCATTGTTCAGCAAAGCCAATCTATTGGTCGTATGACGGATTTAATGCTTGGAATTGGCGCAGATGTAGCATTACTACCCGAATTAACCTTATCTGCACGCTACACCGATTTGCAGGAAACGGATCATTTTGGTGAGTATTATAATCGGAATGCCTTTTTTCGGGGGGCAAGCCGCAATGGATTACTCCACAGCACTACCCAAATGCACGATATGCAATTGCTGGATGTGTATGGAACGTATCAAAAACGCTTCGGACGATTGGCCTTGCAAGCTACTGCTGGCTATGCTTGGCAAAATTTTGACAATGCCTACAATAGACAAACATACGATGATTTTTTAAATGATATAAGTCTGAATTTCAATGATTTACCAGTTCGTCCGACGCAGGCTAAGCGTTCCGCCGAGGATGATTATCGCGCCAACTATCGGGTAATTGCTTTCTTTGGTCGGGCACATTTGAGTATTGATGATACCTATTTTTTCAATGCTTCACTGCGTCGGGAGGGTTCTACCCGCTTTGGTGATGCCAACAAATGGGCGCTCTTTCCTGCAATGAGTGCTGGTGTAATGCTAAGCAATCTGCTGGAGTTGCCTGGCGTAGAATTTTTGAAGCTGCGAGCTGGCTACGGACGCACTGGATTGTTGCCTGCTGGTAGTGGACTTACGCGCCTGACATTCGGCCCTACCGGTACTTTTTATTACAATGGTGCCTACGTTCCAGCGTTTTCACCTACTCAGAACCCCAATCCGAATCTGGGTGCTGAAATCACCAATGAAGTCAATATTGGCTTGGATTTTACACTAATTGGCAACCGACTTTCAGGTACATTTGACTATTATCAGCGCAACTCATCCGACCTAATCTGGCAGCTGCCGCAGCTTTCGCCACCCAATTTTGCATCATCCATTTGGGCTAATGTGCAAGACATCAGCTTGCGGGGCAGTGGGGTAGAGGCTACGCTGCGTTATCGGCACGACAAAGGCGCCGTAGTTGTAGAGCCTTACTTAGTGTTGGCTACTTATAAAAACCGCGTACTGACGAAGCCCACCGACGCTGAATTTCGCTTTTTTAATGATGAAGAACGCATCTGGCGCGATATGGGCAGCACCCCTGGCGCACCAGGTTTTGGCGGAGCCACTTTATCGGCGGTCATTGGCGACGAGCGCTTAGGCGCATTGCGTGGTTATCAATACATTCGGATAGATGATAATGGCAACTTTGTCTATCAGGATTTGAATCGGGACGGCTTCATTGATGACCGCGACGAAACAACGGTTGGTAATGGCTTACCCCGCTATTCGATTGGCTTTGGCAGCCATTTCCGCTTTGGCAAACTTGATGCGGGGGTCTTCTTGCGTGGCGATTTTGGGCACGATCTGGTGAATGCCTACCGATTATTCTACGAACGCAACGAACCGCTTTCTTCCAGCAATTACAATATGGTGCAAACAAAATATTTTGAGGAAAGGCTACGCGATTTTGCTCGCCCATCCGACTTTTACGTAGAGCGCGCAAGCTATTTGGCGCTTGATCAGGTCACATTGGGTTATACGTTCGATCAGGTTGGGCGCGGATTGCGCTTGTATCTGACTGCACAGAATCCTTTATGGATAACCGGCTACACGGGCACCGACCCAACGCCGAGGTATATTGATGGGGGCGACTCCGCTAATGGCGCCATATCTAATAGACAGAGTGCGCTGACGCCTGGTATTGACCGACGCAATTTTTACCATCGTACTCGCACCTTTGTGCTGGGAGCACAAGTCGGATTTTAAAAACATTATAACGAAATGATTGGTATAAAAAATTGAAAAACAACATTTTATTTCGATAAAAGCGTTTTACCAGAAAGTAGCATGAATGAAATAAGAAGCTGGATCGCGGCTTGGGTAATAACCTTGCTCTTGCCGCTGGGGTGTGCGCGACAAGCGGATGACATAAATAGAACCACCGATACGTTATTTACGGCTTTACCGGCGGCTCATACCGGCATTGACTTTGTGAATCGGCTGACATACACGGAAGATTACAATCCATACACGTTTCGCAATTTTTACAACGGCGGTGGCGTGGCTTTAGGCGATATTAACAACGATGGGCTGCTTGATATTTTCTTTTGTGGCAATCAGGTGGACAATCGGCTGTACCTCAACAAGGGTAATTTTCAGTTTGAAGATATCACGCAGCAAGCAGGCGTGGCGGCTTCTGGCGTGTGGAGCACTGGGGTGAGTTTTGTGGATATCAATGGCGATGGCTTGCTGGATATTTATGTCTGCAAATCTGGCAAACCCAATGGTGAACGCCGCTACAATGAGCTATTTATCAACAATGGCGATCTGACCTTTACGGAAAGTGCCAAAACCTATGGACTGGCAGATGTGGGCTTGTCGAGCCATGCCGTTTTTTTTGATTATGACCTCGACGGTGACCTGGATTGCTACCTGCTCAATAATTCCATTCGCTCCGTAGGTGGCTATGATTTGATCAAAGACCTTCGCAATATACTCGACCCGGAGGGTGGCAATAAGCTATATCGCAATGATGGCGGGCATTTTACGAATGTCACGCAGGAGGCGGGCATCTATGGCAGTGCCATTGGCTTTGGGTTGGGCGTTACAATCGGCGATGTGAATGGCGACGGCTGGCCCGATATATACGTATCGAACGATTTCTTCGAGCGCGATTATCTCTACATCAATCAACAGAATGGTACTTTTCAAGAAGCAATAGAAAGCTGGATACGCGAGCTAAGTCTTAGCTCCATGGGCGCGGATATGGCCGATCTTAATAATGACGGCTGGCCAGAGATTTTTGTAACCGATATGCTTCCCGAAGACGATGCGCGCTACAAGACCAAAACTGTTTTTGAAAACTGGAACAAGTACCAGCTCAATCTTCGGCAGGGCTACTACCATCAGTTTCCACGCAATGTTTTACAATGGCATAATGGCGATGGTACCTTCAGTGAAGTGGGGCGCATGGCAGGCACGTTTGCTACCGACTGGAGTTGGGGGGCGCTTATCTTCGATATGAATAACAATGGGCGTAAGGATATCTTTGTGGCCAATGGTATTTATAAAGACCTAACAGATCAGGATTATGTCAATTTTTACGCCGACCCCGCCACCGTGCGTGCCATCCTGCGCCGCGATAATGCTGTCATCAAACAAATGATTGATAGCATCCCGTCTGAGCCTGTGGCAAATTATGCCTTTATGAATCAAGGCGGCCTGCAATTTGTCAATCAGGCCGCAGCGCTGGGGCTGGGTACACCGGGATTTTCTAATGGTTCGGCATATGGCGATCTGGACAATGACGGCGATCTTGATCTGGTGGTAAATAATGTCAACATGCCACCTTTTGTATATCGCAACAATAGCGAATCGCAAGCCTCTACCAACCGGTTTTTGCGCATCGAACTCCAAGGCGAAGGCGCTAATACTTATGCCATCGGAAGCCGCGTGATCATTCGGCACCAAGGGGAAACGTTCTACCAAGAGTTGCATCCGATGCGCGGTTTTCAATCTTGTGTGGATTACCGCCTGCACTTTGGCTTAGGCGAATTAGAGCAAGTGGACTCACTGATTGTTATTTTTCCTGACGGGCGATTTATGCTGCAAACAGCCACGCCAACCAACCAATTACTGAAATTTCAATGGAAAGATGCGAGCGGGCGCTACGATTTTACCAAAAATACAACTACCATTCCCATTTTTAACAATAAAAGCGCGTTGCTTGACTTCGGCTTTGCACATCAGGAAAATGATTTTTCCGACTTTGACCGCGATCAATTGATTTATTACATGCTGTCCACTACCGGACCCAAGATTGCCGTGGGCGACGTGAATGGCGATGGCTTGGATGATTTCTACGTCGGTGGCGCGAAGGATCAGGCGGGGCGATTGTTCGTTCAAACCCCTTCGGGTAAATTTCGGAGCAGTAATGATACGTTATTTGATGCGGATAAAGTATCGGAAGATACCGATGCGCTATTTTTTGATGCCGATGACGACGGCGATTTGGATTTGTATATTGCTTCGGGTGGGAGCGAATTTCCATCCAGTGCGATCGCTTTAGCCGACCGCTTGTACCTCAATGATGGGCGCGGCAATTTCCGACGCTCCGAGCAACTGCTGCCAGGCAATCAGTTGGTCAATACCTCCTGTGTGCGTGCCGCGGATTTCGATGGCGACGGCGATCTGGATTTGTTTGTAGGGGTGCGCGCCCGAACCTTCCTCTATGGGGTGCCTTGCAGCGGCTACTTGCTGCGCAATGATGGCAAAGGTAACTTCACGGATGTAACCAGCGAACTCGCGCCGGCGCTACAAAACTTAGGCATGATGATCGATGCCGCCTGGGTGGATTATGATAACGATGGTCGGCCCGACCTCGTCATCGTTGGCGAATACATGCCCGTAACGGTACTGCGAAACGATGGCGGCCGCTTGCTGGATGCTACAACGATAGCCGGACTGGCAGGCTCCAACGGCTGGTGGAACACCATCGCCACGGGCGACTTTAACGGCGATGGAAAAACAGACTTGGCATTAGGCAATCATGGATTGAATTCGCGCATGAAAGCTACGCCTACTGCACCGCTTAGCTTATATGTGAATGATTTTGATGGGAATGGTTCCGCCGAACAGATTCTATGCGTGTACGATGGCGACAAATCCTACCCATTAGTGCTGCGGCACGATCTGGTGAGCCAATTGCCAGGACTAAAGAAGCGTTATCTGCGTTATAATAATTACAAAGAACAAACAATACAGGATATCTTTGCTCCTGCACAACTCCAAGGCGCTGTGGTGCTGAATGCGTATCAAATGCAAAGTTGCATAGCGCTGAATAATGGCAATGGTACATTCAAGCTGCAGCCACTGCCTTGGCAAGCACAAGTGACGCCCATTTATGCCATTCTCTTGGAGGATTTTAATGATGATGGACACGTTGATATATTGTTGGGAGGTAATTTTTATCAAGCAAAACCAGAAACAGGTATTCACGATGCTGGATACGGGCTACTGTTGCGGGGTAATGGTCAAGGACAATTCGAGCCAGTATCCGCTCGCGAGTCGGGCTTTTTGGTAAAAGGGGCTATCCGCGATCTGACACGCATTCGCATTGGGCGCAAGCCGATGGTGCTGGTGGCAAGGAACAATGATACCTTGCAGTTGTTTGAATGGTAATAGTACCACTAATTTTAACAAGGTCGTAAAATACAATCCATCTATTCATATAATTATAAATAAAAAAGGTTAGTTATGATAAAAAATGCATGGTTGTTGGCGATTGTTATGTTATTAGGGCTGTGGAGCGGCTGCCAGCAGGATGCGGCAAGTTTGTACAAGCAAAGGGAACGCCGCGAATTGGCATCAGGTCTGCGATACGATAGCTTATTTTTGGGCATTACATTTGGGATGACATCCAAAGCATTTTATACACATTGTTGGGATATGAATAAAGCCGGTATTATCAAGGAAGGCCCCAACAATTCTACGGTGCAATACTATATACCGAACGTAGAGCCGCCAATACGGATGCTGTTTTATCCGAATTTTCATGAAGATCGCATTTACGAAATGCCTATTACATTTAATTATGTCAGCTGGTCGCCTTGGAATAAAGATTTGTATGCCGATAAGCTCCAGTTGAAAATAGTGGAAGTGCTGGAAGACTGGTACGGCGAGGGTTTCATACGGCTCGATCATCCGAAGGGGGGCGTTTTATACGCTAAAATTGACGGCAATCGCCGAATTTCGGTCTGGTGTGAAGATGATGAAAAGGTTAAAGCGCTCATCACCGACCTGCCTGTGTCGCGCCGTATTCCTAAAACGGAAGGCAAATTGAGTAGTAAATAAAACGCTAAATAACTGTTGCTGATGCGCATTAATCATTATGCTATTATAATAAACATGTCCTTTTTATTTGTTGGTTTGTCCGCTTGCAACCGACAAGAAAATCCGCCAGATACCCTCTTTACGATGCTACCTGCGCGGCTCACTGGTATTGATTTTATTAATAAATTAGAATACGACCGGAATTTTAATATTTACACCTATCGCAATTTTTACAACGGTGGCGGTGTAGCCGTGGGCGATGTTAATAACGATGGCTTACCCGATCTGTATTTCACTGCTAACATGGGCCCCAACCGACTTTACCTCAATGAAGGCAACTTTCGCTTTAAGGACGTAACCGAGCAAGCGGGCGTGGCGGGCACAGGCGCGTGGAGCACCGGCGTGGCAATGGCAGATGTAAACGGCGATGGACTGCTGGATATTTATGTCTGCAATTCTGGCGATGTAAAAGGCGATAATAAACAAAACGAGTTATTTATCAATAATGGCGACGGTACCTTCACCGAGGCAGCAGCAGCTTGGGGCGTAGCCGATCGGGGCTACTCTACACATGCTGTTTTTTTTGATTATGATGGCGATGGCGATTTAGATATGTATCTGCTTAATAATTCGTATCAGGCTATCGGAAGTTTTAATTTGCGCAAAAACGAACGCCCCAAACGCGACTCGCTTGGTGGGGATAAACTGATGCGCAATGATGGCTCGCATTTCACGGATGTGAGCGAAGAAGCTGGCATCTATGGTAGCATCATTGGTTTTGGACTTGGGGTTACCGTGGGCGATGTCAATCGTGATGGCTGGCTCGATATTTATGTATCGAATGATTTTTTTGAACGCGATTATCTTTATCTGAATAATGGCGACGGTACCTTCCGCGAGGTGTTGGAAGCCCAGATGCGTTCTATCAGCGCAGCTTCGATGGGCGCGGATATGGCAGACATCAATAATGACGGCTTTCCCGATATTTTTGTAACGGAAATGCTACCCGAGCCTAATGATCGCCTGAAAACAGCGACTACATTTGAGAATTGGAATCGCTACCAATACAACCTTGATAATGGTTATTACCATCAGTTTACCAGAAATATGTTGCATCTGAACAATGCAGATGATACCTTCAGTGAAATCGGGCGCTTGGCGGGCGTGGAAGCTACCGATTGGAGCTGGGGCGCGCTTATTTTTGATATGGATAATGATGGTCGTAAAGATATTTTTGTAGCCAATGGCATCTATCAAGACCTAACGAATCAGGATTTTCTGAATTTTATTGCCAACGAGGAAACGGCTCGCTCCGTCATCACAAAAGAAGGGGTGGATTATAAAAAGCTAATTGACTTGATTCCTTCCCAACCCGTACCTAATTATGCTTTTTACAATCAGGGGGATCTGCGTTTTGTGAATAAAGCAGCTGAATGGGGCCTTGCTGCACCTGGTTTTTCTAATGGGGCGGTATATGCCGACTTAGACAACGATGGCGATCTCGATTTGGTCGTCAACAATGTCAACATGCCAACCTTTGTGTATCGCAACGAAGCTAATCGGCTTTTACCGCAGCACCGCTATTTACAAGTCGAATTGGAAGGCCCGCCAACCAATCGTTATGGTATTGGCGCCAAACTGACCATCCGGCACGAGGGGCACACGTTTTATTTGGAACAAATGCCCATGCGGGGGTTTCAATCGTCCGTGGACACCAGGCTGCATGTTGGGCTGGGCGCTATCGAAAAAGCAGATTCGCTGATCGTGGATTGGTCAGATGGCAAGCGGACAGTGCTTGCGCAAGTGACTACTAATCAGCAAATTAAGTTAAAATGGACAGATGCCGATGGATGGGCTACAACGCAGCAAGGATTCGGTGCACCTACGCCTCTATTTACCGAAATAACATCACAAGTAGCCATTGATTTTCAGCATCAGGAGAATTTGTTCGTGGATTTTGATCGCGATCAATTAGTGTACCACATGCTGTCCACTACGGGGCCTAAGATTGCGGTGGGCGATGTGAACGGCGACGGGCTGGACGATTTCTACATTGGCGGTGCGAAAGATCAAGCCGGCAAACTTTTTGTGCAAACACCCGACGGACGCTTCAAAAGCACGAACCAGGCGCTCTTTGAAAAGGACAGCATATCGGAGGATACGGACGCCCTGTTTTTTGATGCGGATGGTGACGGTAAGCTGGATCTATACGTCGCTTCAGGGGGGAGCGAATTTCCATTAAGCTCCACCGCCTTAGCCGACCGCTTGTACCTCAATGATGGGCGCGGCAATTTTCGGCGTTCGGAGCAACAGTTGCCGGGTAATCAGTTGGTCAATAGCTCCTGTGTGCGTGCCGCAGATTTCGATGGCGACGGCGATTTGGATTTGTTTGTGGGCGTGCGGGCGCGTCCTTTCCTCTATGGGGTGCCTTGCAGCGGCTTTTTGCTGCGCAATGACGGTAAGGGAAATTTTACGGATGTGAGTGCAGAATTGGCGCCAAGCTTGAAGGATTTGGGGATGATGACCGACGCGGTTTGGGCGGATTATGATGGAAATGGACAGCCCGATTTGATCATCGTCGGAGAATATATGCCAATAACAGTGTTGCGCAACGACAAAGGGCGCCTGTTGGACGCAACTTCAACCACCGGATTGGCAGGCACCAATGGCTGGTGGAACACGATTGCCGTAGGTGATTTTAATGCCGATGGTAAGGTGGATTTCATCTTAGGCAATCATGGTCTTAACTCGCGCTTTCGGGCTAACCCAGAACGCCCAGTGTGTATGTATGTAAATGATTTTGACGGCAACGGCTCAGCAGAGCAGATCATTTGCACTTTCAATGGGGATAGAATGTACCCAATGGCGCTGCGACATGATTTAGTGAGCCAATTACCAGGCTTGAAAAAGCGATACCTAAAGTACGAAAGTTATAAAAACCAAACCGCAGAAGATATTTTTGGTAAAGCATTATTAGACCGCTCGGTGGTGGTAAATGCTTATGACCTGAGTAGTGCAGTGCTCATGAATAAAGGGGATGGACAATTGCAGCTATCAACATTGCCCATACGTGCGCAGTTTGCGCCAGTGCATGGCCTGCTGGTAGAAGATTTCGATGGCGACGGGCATACTGATGTATTACTTGGTGGCAACTTTTTCGGGACACGCCCTGAAGTCGGACGCTACGACGCCTGCTACGGTGTCTGGCTACGCGGCGACGGGCAAGGCAATTTCCAAGCTGTTCCTTCAAAAAATACAGGTTTTCGCATAGTAGGCGAAGTACGCGACTTAGCAGTGTTGCGTACGCGCCAAGGCCCAATGGTATTAGTTGCCCGAAATAATGATCGAATGCAGATTTTTAAATACTAACCCATGAAGGGCATTATCAGGCATAGCTTTGAGATATTGTTGATTTCGTTGTGCTGCATTGGACCACCAGTGCAGGTATCAGCACAACCCATCCCTTGCGATGAGCGCTTGTATCTTTTTACATCCGAATTCATTGGTACGCCTACTGCTGCCCATGTCAATACGATTAACCCTGCCAACGGGCGCCCGCTGCCAACCTTATGGAACAATACCACCGGTACGTTTATAAGCGCAGTAGGTTACAACGTATATGATGGCTATATTTATGGCTTCAATACCACTACTTACGAGCTGTTTCGCATAGGCGCTGACGGCGTAGCCGTGAATTTGGGTGTACCTAATGGCATTGATAAAACCTTAGTTTATTATGCCGGAGCCTTGTCACCATTGGGGCGAACCTTATTTCTGGTAGGGCGCGACCGCGAGACGGATATAGATCGCAAGCTCGTATCAGTCAACATACTTGGGCCTACTTATGGTACGGGTTTCGTATCTATTGTCGCAGATTGGAAAACGCGCATTGAGAGCATCGTATTCGACCCAGATTTTGGACTATTGTTGGGCTTTGATCGCAATACTCGGCGCTTGGTAAATATCAGCAGTGGCGGATTTGTGACCAGTAATCGCTATGAGGTTAATAATCAGTTGGTTACAATAGGATCGCTGTTCTTTACACCCCAAGGACAATTGTATGGCTATGGCGCAACGGGCACTACGGAAACACATTTTTATGTAATTGATCGAAACGACGGCAGGGCAACGCTGGTGTCGCCTGGCCCAATAGGCCGAGTAACCGATGGCTGTTCCTGCCCCTATCGCATTACATTTGACAAAACGGTCAGCCCACGCGAGGCCTTACCTTGCACAGAAGTCACTTACCGCTATCGCATTACCAATACGGCCGGTACATCCTTTACCCAAGTGGAAATCCGAGATTCTTTTCCGGAAGGGTTCGTTATCACGGATATTCGCAACTTGCCGCCTATTGGCGAAGTGCAAAGTGGAATTGGTTCTAATAAGTTGTTGGTCAAAAGATTACACATTTTATTAGGCGATAATGAATTTGAAGTAAAAGTTCGGACCAGCTCACAAACAGGCGTGTATCGGTCGCAGGCAGTCATGACACCCACACCGTTGATGCTTGGCGGTCTTTTGCGTTCGGATGATCCTGCAATAGCCCAATCAGAAGCGCCTACGGAGCTAAGGGTTATCCCTGACGAACAAATCATCGCCGATACCTTACTGTATTTGTGCCCGGGTGGCACGCGGCGATTGGAAGCCAACCGCTCAGCTGGTACCTATCAGTGGAGTAATGGTGCTACCGGCCCCACACAGGACATCCAAGTACCGGGTACGTATTCGGTTATCGCAGCTACCGAGTGTGGCTTTTTTTATGATACGGTGCAGGTATTGCCAGTACAGACGCCTTTATTTATCAAGCTGGAAGCCCCGCCGATTATAGAACAGGGCGATCGAATAGCGCTTCAGTACACGTCCAATGGCAGCAACCTGCGATTTCAATGGCGTGCCGATGATCCAACACTGCTTTCCTGCACAGATTGCCCGCGCCCCTTTGTGAGTCCTCTGCGCGATGCGGTTTATCAAGTCACCGTCACGGATGCTAACGGTTGTAGCGCTTCCGACGAGGTACTCGTGAAAGTGATACCAGTGCGCAATATTTTTGCGCCAACTGCATTCAGCCCTAACGGCGATGGCATCAATGATGTCTTCTATTTGCAGGGGAAAACCAATGCCCGAATACTGCATTTGCGCATCTTCGACCGCTGGGGCAATCAGGTGTTTCAAATTCGGAATGGCTATCTGAATGACCCCGCTTTTGGTTGGAATGGCGAAGGGCACAACCGCACGGCAGAGTCTGGTATCTATATTTTTACAGCGGAATTAGAATTTGAAGATAATGCCCGAAAACGCATCTCTGGCGAATTGCAATTGCTGCGATAAGAAAAATTACATTTCCATGCTATAATGCTACCTACATGACGCTATTTTGTTACAAAAAACAAGAATTTCATTTACTTCTTATAATAGTAGTACTGGCTTCTTGTAAAAATCAACCTACAGACCAGCTTTTTGAAAAACGCCATGCCCAACAGACAGGCATTACATTTACAAACCAACTAAATGAAACCGAAGATTTTAATATCATAGAAT
>CALMSP010000251.1 GCA_937872405.1 uncultured Saprospiraceae bacterium
TATTCTGCCCTGTGCAAATAGCAGTGGGTGCCGCCGATGCCGTTACAGCAGGTGGTGCCGCCGAATTGACGGTTACAGTGGCGGTATTGGTACACCCAGCGGCGTTGGTTACCGTTACGGTGTAAGGGCCAGGCATATTGACGACGGTGGTCTGGGTTGTTGCGCCATTGCTCCAACTGTAAGATGCAAATCCGGCCGTAGCACTCAAGGTTGTATTCTGCCCTGTGCAAATAGCAGTGGGTGCCGCCGATGCCGTTACAGCAGGTGGAGGGGTGATCGTTACTGTAAACGATTTTTGATCGCTACAACCTGTAGTGGGGTCAAATATGAAAAGAGACGTAGTTGTTGTAATGACATCTCCAGGTGAAAATCGGGTACCCGTACCATTCGATCCGGTAAAATAGGCTTCGCCGCCTGTTAAGTTGGTGCCTGTAATCGCTGGCAGGGTGTAACTTCCACACTGGGTTACATTAGCTATAGGATTAAAAATCGGCGGAAAAGCTGCAAATGCCGGAGGCGCTGTACAGCCATTATTACCAGGAGACCCAGCGAATATAAAATCGCCATGGCTATCTGAAAGAAGCGCCCTATCGTAGGAGATCGTCTCAGAGCAGGGGCAGCCGATAATCGAAAGTGTTTGGGTTCTAATACCTACACCCGCATTACTAAAAGCGCCAGCGCTACGTGTACAACTATTACTAATCACGTAAATGCATTGCCCCATACCACATACGCCGCTAAAATCATACGCCTGATTAGAACCGCTACTTGTTTGCAGCACAACAATAGAATTCGGCGGCACATCAAATCCTGCGCCAATAACGGTTACGTTCGGGCAGCCACTGATCACTGCGGCATTACCAGATATCAAACCACAGGGCGATGCGCCAATATTTATATCATTATTGACAGGGCCAAGAATGTTATTATTCAGGTCGAAGTCGAATTGTAAATTACTCGTATTGAACCCACTACCCGAATAGATAATAACGAATTCGTTGAGGGTTTCTGTGCCGCAGGCGTCCACCATGATGGCAAGAATACTCGGGCAGTCCGTGCACTGCGCACGTACTTGCTGAAAGGATAGTATAAAAAATGCCGAAAAAAGTACATGAACAAACGCGTACGGGGAGTATGTTAATCTCATAGTTTAATATTTCCATATTTCAAAATAAAAATCCAAAAATACGCTTTTGACGATAAACATGTGGAGAAGTCATGTTAACCGCATATTAATTGTTGTTTATTTGTCGGATTAATACCCGTTCATTAACGGCAATTCTGTTCAAAATAGCTTACACGTTCAAAAAAAAAATAAGGAACGTTCGACGAGTCGGTATGTTGAAGATTTGAGAAGGGGGCGAGCAATTTTTTCTGGGCAACTGATAATTTGCGATTCGTACCGTTTTTTATATGTTATGATATGGTTTTTATTTTTACTTATTTGATTTTCAATACATTTTGATCGTTTTTTTTGAAATGACACAATGGCATCTTTATTCAAATTATAACAAAAAGGGATAGTGGGTCAGAACGGTTGTTTTTTGTTCAGATTTCGCAAATCTCAAAGATTTACGAAATCGCATCCCCCCATTTGGCCCAGCACCCAAAAAGGTACCGATACGGCGCTTTATTTACTACTCAAAATAACATTATTGTCAGGTGCCGTCAGACATAGCAACTCCAGATCGCTTAAAGAGCCATTGAATACATTGAAATCCACATTGCCACGAATACCTTTGATGCGACCCTGATTGCCGTATTGCCAGAAGTGCCAAGTGCGCCCGCAGGCCAACGTAGGCTCTCGGAAATTGTAGCGTGCGATCCAGATCGGGTATTCATCGAAATGACCGGCTAAAATTTTATTATAAAACTTTAAACTTGTGTAAATAATTGGCTTAACATTATAGCGAATTTCTATTTGATAAAGCCAGGTACGAATACCATTGATCAAGATGGTTTTCGACACGCCGTCCAATACCTCCACATCCAGCACGGGCGGTAGGTCGCCTTGCTCCATCTCTACCAAGCGGGAAAAATTGTCGGCTTGCGCCAGCGCGGAAGTCTTCGGCCGGTAAAAATGATAAGCCCCGCGCTTGATGCCGATACGTTTCATCTCTGCCCAATTGTGGCAGAACATAGTGTCGTTCATCGTGGCGCCTTCGGTAGCCTTTACAAAAGCGAAGTGTATCTGCTGTGCAGCTACTGTGTCCCAATCTATAACAGACTGATAATGAGACACATCAATGCCATGCACCTGATAGTCGGCGCGCCGTAGCGTGTGCTGTTCGCATCCCCACAGGAGTACCAAAATACCCGAAATAGCTGTCCATGTGTTCTTCATTGCGCCTGCTCTAACCGATAACGGTTTCATTTCCAATGTATAAATGTCGTAAAAAAAAATGATTTAACAAAAGGCGCTTTGGATAAAACGTTGTTAGAGTGACAAATTTTTTCGTAAAAGATTTCCCGTTTATACGATTTGCAAGGCGGACGAAGCGCATGGGCTACATCAGCGACTGCCTAAGCCGTTGCGGTGTTTGATGGTAGAAGGCGCTACTCCAAGTTGTTCGTTAATGGACATTTGTGGCGCCGCTAAACGCAACCCGACTTGTATCATAGCCAGATGGTGCACGGCATGATCGTGTGCGAACATGAGTTCCCGACCAACGGATGAGTGCAGCAGTGGACGTTGCGCTTCGCCTTCTTCCGAAAAATCACCTTGCACAGCCAATGGCTGATACTCCGCAAGTGAATCTATTTGCGACAAGATGGTTTCGAAGGCCTGGCAGGTGTAATCACTATTGGTTTCCGCTAAGGGGTCGCGCTCGCGGTGGGCATAATCCACAATGCCTTGCTCAAAATCGCGCAGCAAGCAACGATAAAAATCGAGGATATGCCGAAAATGCTGCCCAATAGATGACCCTTTGAAGAAGTCGAGCGGCTGCGCATATAGCACTGCATCTATTTCCCGCAGGGTTTGTGTAATGTAGCGAATGATTTTTTTGTTACCTTCAATGCTATTCATTGGTGATGGACTAATTGAAAAAAATGGTGTTTGAGGTACTTTCCTGACCGTTTTTTAATAGATTTCCTTGCGGGCAGCTTTGAGTGTATTCATTAGTAAAGATACAACGGTCATCTGTCCGACGCCGCCCGGCACTGGTGTGATGTAGCTTGACTTGGGCGCTACGCTTTCAAAATGCACATCTCCACGAAGCCAGAAACCCTTAGGTGCGGCGGTATCTTCCACGCGGTTCATACCAACATCAATCACAACGGCACCCGTTTTTACCATGTCGGCGGTTATCATATCGGCGCTACCAATAGCTACGATTAAAATGTCGGCTCGGGATGTGTGTGCCGCCAGATTTTTAGTGCGGCTGTGGCAAATTGTAACGGTGGCGTTGCCTGGTGTTGCCTTGCGCGATAGCAGAATACTAATGGGAGTTCCTACGATATTGCTACGCCCAACCACCACAACTTCCTTGCCATCGGTTGGAATATCATAACGCCGCAGCATCTCTATGATACCAAAAGGTGTAGCAGGCAGATAGGCCGGTAGCCCTTGTGCCATGCGTCCGAAATTGACTGGGTGAAAGCCATCAACGTCTTTGCGAGGATCAATCGCCAAGGTGATCTTGTCCTCGTTGATGTGAACGGGAAGGGGCAATTGTACGATAAACCCATCAATATCAGGGTTTTGATTGAAATCAGCTACAATCTTTAGCAATGCTGCTTCGGTGGTATCGGTACTAAGGCGAATGAGCGTTGATTCGAACCCTATGGCTTCGCACGATTTCACTTTGTTGCGCACATACACCTGACTGGCAGGATCGTCACCAACCAATACGGCCGCCAAATGCGGAGAGCGCTGACCCTGTGCGCGCATCTGAGCGACTTCTGCTGCCAATTCCGATTTGATGTTTTGGGCTAATTCTTTGCCATCCAACAGGCGCATAATGTATTGATTTTTTATGAAAAATTTCTTTACAAAGGTAGAAAATCCGTTCGCATTCCCTACTGCAAACCCGCGCCTATTTGTCGCAATGGCTACAATATAAGCACTGTTTATGGCAAAGGGGGTTGTTAAAATTTGAAGATTAAATGCCGCATATATACTTTTTTGTGAACTATTTTTTCTACATTTGTTGCACCAGCAAATCTATAATCTGCATAACCTATCAGGACGACCCACAAAAGCAACTACCTGTCTTGGTATGACTTCTATTAACTGTCATACACATGAGTCAGGTTCAAAGCCCTTATTTTAAAATTAACGCAACTACTTACGATTATCGTAGCTTCCACCTTCTAAAAGGTAACACATCCTGTTGCCGAAGCGTTTGTGTGCTGTATTGTACGGCTTACAATGCGGCTTCGGTTGTCCATACAGCCGAGTATTGGCTATTTTTTATTCACCTAATAACTTTGCAAAAAGCGTATTCAATGGCGATTATTCTACGTACCAAAGCGCTGCTGGTTCTGGCGGGTATGTGCTGCACACTTGCGACAACGGCTCAGAATTACCTGATCACACAACCCAACATTCAGGCATGTAGCGGTTTTTTTCTCGACAGTGGTGGCAATAGCGGTGGCTATGGCGCAAATGAAAATTTTACTGCAACAATCTGTCCGGCAGGTGGGCAGGGCACACACGCGCAGCTTATTTTTTCGAGGGTGGAAATCAACGACGGTGATTCGCTCTGTTTTTTTGATGGTAACAGCGTGAATGCACCTTTTCTATCGTGCATAGACGATTTCCGATATCAAGGGCCTTTCATTATCCGGGCAACGGCCGCCAATCCTTCTGGCTGCATCACAGTGCGATTTCGTTCGGGGCAGTTGAGCGTTGGTGGGGGCTGGAGCGCTGATATTAGTTGTACGCAAGCCTGCCAAACGATTGAGCCGGTGCTGGTATCCGCGAATCCGCTTGTAAGCCCCGTGGATACAGGCTGGATGGATGTATGCCCAGGTCAGCGAATTTTCCTGACGGCACGCGGCAACTATCCACAAAACGGTACCTTGTATCAGCATTCGGATTTGAATTCTACTTTCCGTTGGGAATTTGGCGATGGTAGCAGAGCGGTTGGGCCCAATGTCTCGCACGTATTTCGAGAGTCGGGTGGCTATGTCGTGCGATTAACAATTCAAGACAGCAGGGGCTGTACCAATACGCAGTTTTTGAATCAGCGAGTGCGGGTATCCGCGCCACCAGTGTTCCTTATTGGCGACAATCTCCCTGGCGAAATCTGTGCTGGCGATACCGTAGCGCTTAACGCAACAATCAATCGGCTTGATCCGGCTTTTGCCGTGTCCACGATCCCCCGCGAACTAAGTTTTCAGACGGGCGCGGTGCGCTCCGACTCTTTGGCCTTGCCCGACGGTACAGGTGCTTCTTACCGAACCAGTGTCACGTTTAGCAATTTTTCGCCAGGGCAGGTGCTCACCCGTATGGAAGACTTAGAAAGTATTTGTGTCAACATAGAGCATTCGTGGATGCGCGATCTGGAAATTGAATTGATTTGCCCAAATGGACAGCGTATTACTTTGCACGAATTTGGCGGCCGCTCTGGCGGCGAGGTGTATCTGGGCGAACCCGTTGACTTTGACGGCACCAATCCTACGCCTGGCAAGGGCTACGATTACTGCTGGGTGGATAATGCCCAGCGGACTTGGTTAGAATATGCGAATCAATTCCGCCCCCGCACCTTGCCAGCTGGCGATTATCGGCCGTACCAATCTTTTTCAAATCTGGTTGGGTGCCCACTCAATGGCGAGTGGACGATTCGCGTACAAGACCTTTGGGCAATTGACAATGGCTTTATCTTCTCTTGGGGTGTTAATTTTAATGCCAATTTGTTTCCTGAATTAGAAAAATTCACACCAGGATTAGTGCGTGCATCTTGGCAACAGGCGCCATCTATTTTTAGCTTTAGCAGCAATGATATTCAGGCAACGCCTCAAAATGCCGGAAGCGCTGCGTATCGCTTTTTGGTGACGGATAGTTTTGGCTGTAATTATGATACAGTGGTGAATGTAAATGTGCTGCCGCTCACACATCCTAATTGCCGCGATTGCTCGACCTTGCTAACCCCCGTGCGCGACACGGTGGTCTGTCAGGGGCAGCCTGTACCCTTCAATGCCGGCGTAGGTCTCGGATCGCAAGAAACAACGGTTACTTTTGAAAGTACCCCCTTTGCCAGGGTAGGATTTGCCAACCATGGCCCCACCAATCCTTATAATTCAGCCATTACGGTCAATAGTATTTTCCCGAATACCATTACCAACCTGAACAATCAACTGGTATCCGTATGTATTGATATAGAAACGGATTGGCTGAACGACCTCCAAATTGCCCTTATAGCGCCTTCCGGGCAGGTGGTAACTTTAGTGGCCAATCAGGGAGGAAGCGCCACAGCTTATACCAATACCTGCTTTTCGCCAGTGGCTACTACGCCCATTGCTTCTGGTACAGCACCATACACCGGTACGTTCCGAGCGCAGGGCAACTGGAATGTACTCAATGGTGTGCCAACCAATGGCACTTGGCGTTTGCGCGTTATTGATACCGCCGGCCCTAACGACTATGGCATTATCAAATCTTGGTCTATAACATTTCGTTCTACGAATAGCGTCCAATATACATGGACGCCTTCGGCTGGTCTTTCTTGCAGCAACTGCCCAAATCCTGTAGCGAACCCCAACACAACGACCGCTTATATTGTACAAGCCAGAGATAACTATAACTGCATTTCCAGCGACACGGCTACCCTTCGCGTTATCCGCGATGCACCTGCGCCACTGGTCACCTGCGGCATTGTAGGCGACACAGCACTGACGTTCAACTGGAACGCTGCTGTTGGCATATCGGATTATGAGGTAAACATCCTGCAAAGGGGTATCGCTTCTGGATGGCAGGGGCCGGTGGGTACATCTTTCCCAATAACCGGACTGGCGAATAACGATACGGTAACCCTACAGGTACGCGCCTTTACCGGTGGTATTGATTTGAATTGTAATATTCAGATCGGGCAAGCCACTTGCGCTTTTATTGTCTGCGAATTAGATGTGGAATCTATTTCCGCTACACCCGCCGATTGTTTTGGTGACAATAATGGCATGGCATCCATTCGCGTGCGCGGCGGCACCGAGCCTTATCGCTACCTTTGGAATGACCAACTCGCACAGATTTCGTCGCAGGCGGTATTCCTACCCGCTGGTACGTATCGGGTGACCGTGACGGACGTAAATAATTGTATTGCTGTAGCAGAGGCTACGGTGACCCAACCAGAGCAGATTGTCATTAGCCCAATTGTATCGGATGCGCGCTGCGTGGGCGATAACAACGGTAGTATCGCTACAACTATTACAGGGGGAGTAGGTGGCGGCTATACCTTTGCTTGGAATACAGGTGCTACCACAGCCCAGCTCACCAATGTGACGGCAGGCAATTATACCGTTACGGTTACGGATGCGAAAGGCTGCCAAAGGCAATCAACTATTCGAGTGAACGAACCTAATGCACCCGTGCGCGTAATATTAGCGCAAACTTTTCGAGGGTGTAACGGCACACGCACGAACAGCATTCAGGCAACAGCTTCGGGCGGTACGGGCAATAGTTATACCTACCTCTGGAGTAACGGGGCTACAACGCTATCCGTCACAGGATTAGATTCGATTACCTACACGGTCACCGTGAGCGACGTGCAAGGCTGTACGGCTGTAAGTAATCTAAAACTCAACGATCTCGCCCCTATCCAACTGAACCCCATTACTTCTCAGCCCACTTGCTTTGGCGTAAATGATGGCGCCATTGGCATCAACATTGCTACGGGTGGCGTAGGTACCAATATTAATGACTATACTTTCCGATGGAATACAGGCCAAACCGGCGCGGTAATCAATAATCTGGCGGCCGGCGTGACGTATAGCGTGACTGCTACCGATGCGCAGGGCTGCACAGGTACAACGTCCCGACTATTAGAGCAGCCACAACAGGTATCTTTTGATATTCGCGCGAATGACGTCCGATGCTTCGGTGACGACAATGGCGCGGCCACCGTCAGCAACCCGCGCGGGCAGGGCAACACCTTTAGCTATCTTTGGGATGAAAATGCCAAAAATCAAAATACCGCCACCGCCACCAATTTGATAGCCGGTACTTATCGTGTTACCGTAACCGACGCGCGGGGCTGTACGAGTTTGGCTACTACAACGATTCGGCAGCCGCCGCCAATTGAAACCACATTTGAAATCAAGAATAATCTGTGCTTTGGCGATGACAAAGGCGCGCTAAAGGCCTTACCTAAGGGGGGGGTACCCGGCTACAATTATGCCTGGAGCAATGGGCGAACCAATGCCGATGCCACCAACCTGACTGCCGGAACCTATCAAGTGACTATCACGGATGCCAACGGCTGTGCGCTGATCAGCAACGCCCAGGTAACGCAACCCGACCAGTTGAGCGCTAAATTTAATGTGACCGACGTGACTTGCTTTGGCGACCGGAATGGCCGCATCATAGTAGAACCCATCGGCGGTACAGCACCTTATCAGTATAGCTTGGATAATCGAAACTTTAGCACTTCCAGTACGTTCATTGCGCTGAAAGCAGACGAGTACAAAATCTATGTTCGAGATGCCAATAACTGTACCTTCCTTGAGCGAGCCGAAGTCATCAATCCGCCGCGCTTCTTGGTAGATGCAGGTGAACGCACCTACACCATCCTTCTGGGCGACAGTCTGCAACTCACCGCTAATTCTACCAATGGGGTAGGCATGGTGTCTTTCGTTTGGTCGGCGCCTTACGCTGGTACACTTAGTTGCTCCGAATGCGAAACCGTTATCGCCAAGCCAATGGAAATGATTATCTACGAATTGTACGGCATTGACGAGCGAGGCTGCGAAGCAACCGACCGCGTAACCGTGGTGGTGCAAAAAATTCGCTCGGTAGCTGTGCCCACTGGCTTTACGCCAAATGATGATGGCAACAACGACCGCCTACTCGTACATGGCCCCGCCGGTACGCACGTGCGCAACTTCCGCGTATATGATCGCTGGGGCGAATTGCTTTATCAACAAGGTGACTTTGATGTGAATGACAAAAGCGCCGGCTGGGATGGCACCTTCCGCAATACACCTGCTTCTGCTGGCGTGTATCTATGGTACGCCGAAGTGGAATATATTGACGGCATGATTGAAGTATTAAAAGGACAAACCACTCTGATTCGATAATTTTCAGCTCAAAAACCAATTTCATCCTGGGCGGAGCCTTCGGGTTCCGCCCTTCAATCTATCACAACATGAAAAATACCTTTACCCTCTGCATAACCCTCTTTCTGGGGCTTTCTTTCTGCCAAACGGCTTTCGCGCAAGACCCCCGTTTTGCCCAATTCTATGCCGCACCTTTACAGCTTAATCCTGCTATGACGGGCGTATTTGAAGGGCAATTTCGGATGGCGGCTAACTACCGCGAATTGTACAGCAGTGTACTTGGCAATCAACCTTTCCGCACTATTGCTGCCAGCTTTGATACACGCCATGAGGTATCACGGGGCAACTATTTTGGGTTTGGTGCTCAGCTGCTGTCGGATGCGGCTGGTTTGTCCAATTTTACGCGCCAAACGGGCAATATTGGTGCGTCTTTTATGAAACAACTCAATGGCGGGCGCTACGCTTCCAGCGAGCAATATCTCATTGCAGGCGCGCAGATTGGTGCAGGGCAACAGAGCCTGAATTGGAACAAGCTCTGGTTTAGCAGCCAGTACGATGAAGCCAATGCAGCTATCAGGTTTGATGATCCTAATGGCGAGGGGTTCCTGCAAAATACGTCTAATGTGTATGCTGATTTTAACGCTGGTGTACTCTGGTACGCGCTTTTTGATGATAATCAGAGCATTTACTTCGGTGGCGCTATTCATCATCTGAATACGCCCAATGTATCTTTCTTAGAGCAAAGCAATCCGCTACCTCGGCGCTGGGTAGCGCATGGTGGCGGCGAAATTCCCTTCACACGCCAACTGAGCATACTGCCGGCAGTAGCAATAATGGGGCAGAACAAAGCGATGAGCACGACGGCGGGTGCCAATTTTCGCTACACCAACCGCGAATGGCGCGAACTGGCTCTCCGCGCAGGCGCCTGGGGACACGTTGTGAATCGCCTCGATAACGGCGTCACGTTTGATGCGCTTACTTTTACCGCTATTCTTGAAATGGAACGCTGGAATCTTGGCTTTAGTTATGATGTTACCATGTCTAACCTCGCTTTAGCGAATAATGGGCGTGGTGCATTTGAGGTATCGCTTATGTATATTCAGCCCGCTAAAACCCGTGTGCGCATGAGCTGCCCGAACTTCTGAGCAGACATATGGCCTGCAGTTTGCGTAGGAAAAGGCGTTTTCTGAAAGTGATTTCTCTATCAGAGAACGTTTTTTGTATTTTTAAAATATTGATACCCAGCAGATTTTAATAAAAGTACGTTTTTAGCCAGTCTATCAGGCTAACGCGATTCATAAAGGCCCAACAGAGCACTCCGATAGCCAGAAACAGTAATATACGCTGCATTCGCCGCGCGAAATCCCGATTGCGCTCGCGAGGGCTTCTGTAATGTCTGATCCTACTTTGATACCCCATGGTTATAAAAAATTAATAGTTAGTAAATATTTATACATAACATGCCACTAAGACATAAAGCGTTTTTCAAAAGCAAAGCGCTTGGAGAAAAAGTTGTAAAAAAATACGATCCCCATCGTGCATAACTTCATTATCGCCGGAAACGCTGCAAAGAAAGGTATTTTTATTAGTAAATAAGTCAGCCCGGCACTCAGGGCAAGCCCGCCTGCGGAGGCAAGCATATACCATACAAAAGTAAATAATAGAGACCGTTTCATCTCAAAAAGAAATCGCCGATGCAAAACAAAGTTGACGGCTACACCGCTCGCATAAGCAATCATATCAGCAATAACAGGAGTGAATAGTCGGTTGACTAATGCAAGAAATACGCCATAATTGATGAATGAAGCCAACGCGCCTGTGGCAGCAAATTTTGCCAGCAAAATGCCCATTGTTTTATATTGCCGGAAGAAATGATTCATAGGAGTGCGCTGGAAATGGAAAGATTTCCTTGTGCTATTTTTAATATGCTATCAAAATTCAATAAATGTATTTTTTAATTTTTATCATGCTTTTGCAGCATCAATAACATATCATGTGTAAAATTTGATGTTTAAATTTTCGTCATATTTTGTCGTCAATATGCTGTTCTTGCTGAAAAAAGGTGCGCACTTCCTGCCAATTATTTACTCTGGTGAATGCAGTTTCGTGAATGTTATGCGCAGCCGTGTACAACAATCCTTTACCTTCAAAGGTGTGCAGGTTGAAGGCGTGGTCATCAATCATATAATCCGCCCGAATCACGCTTTTGTCGCCGCAAAAAACAAAATTTTTCCAATGAATAAAAGGGAAATGCTGCTGTAGCCAGTCGTATTTATCTTCGAGTGAGGCTCGGAATTCCATAGCGGCTGTTGTAATAAATACTTCATATTGCTCCATAAGCTCTTGTATAACTTCTTGGCTGTCAAGTATTACTGGAAGGTCGGCGAAAAAACCTTTATCAAACAGGAATTTGCGAATATGATTTGCGCCATTCAGCTGGTAGATTTTTTTACCAAGGTACTGTTCGGGTTGGAGGCGGATGCCGAATTCTTGCTCGTACAAATCCAGAAATCGAGGAATTACATCGGCAATCACCTCGTCCATATCAATGGCTATTCGCTTCATAGGATTTTTTGGTTGGTTGGACATGTGATCAATTGAGTGAAAAAGGCGCCAGTACCTCATGCGAATTATGAAACATCAACTCGCAGATAGTAGGCTCCATAAATGGGCTGAGGGGCAAGTCGGCAAGCATTTCCATGAGTTCGAATTCGGAATCGGCGTTAGCAATCACCCACAAACGCGAGCGATCTAAGGCCAGCGAATAAGATTTGACGCGGCCTTCCGCCATCAGATTATTAATCATGTAGCGCTGTCGTGGAATAAGAGAAAAGAAGGTTTCCGAGGGGTTTTCCGGCAGCTCAAATTCGATCATATACGCTTTTGTCATACCAAATGTGGTTTTTATTTTCAATAATGCCTGGGATTACCCTAAAGTTTTGTTGTTAACACAAATTAATATTTTGCGATACAGCGGCAGCGCCCAGCGTAGCCACTTCGTGTAGCAAAGCTGCTAAGTCGGCTTCGCTCGTGAGCGGATTCATAATGCTAACACGCAAATAGAGCGCGCCGTGCAGCATGGTTTGCACGATGTAGAATGCCCCTTGATGTAGCAAGGCTTGCCGCGTAGTGCGATTGACGTCATTGAGGTCGGCACCATTGGTGTTAATATAACGAAAATTTACAATATTAGCTTCTGGTCGCAGTGCCAGTTCAAAATCGGGATGTTGTTTTACAAGATCAGCAAACCGTTGGGCTAATGCAAAAAGGCGTTCCACGTTTTGAGTGAAGATGATTTCGCCATGTGTTTTCAAAATCGCATACGCTTTAATCGCCATCATAAATTTTGTACACTCAAACGTGCGCTTACCAGAGTTGTGCCACTCCGTGGTTTGTTGGGCATCCCAAAGATACTGGGCCTGCTGAGCAAAAACCTGATAGGCTGTGGCACCTTGCCGAAATACCAAAGCAGTAGCCAAGGCAGGCGTGAGTAACATTTTATGAAAGTCAATCGTGACGGAATCTGCTTTTTCTATACCTTTCACTAAGGCTTTGTGTTGTTCGGAAAAAACAACGGCGCCGCCATGTGCCGCATCCACATGTAGCCACAGCTGTTTCTCCGCGCAAAAATCGGCCAAGGCTTCTAAATTATCGAAAGAACCGGTAGCAGTAGAGCAAGCGCAACCCACAACAGCGATAACTTGGCGTCCTGCTTCTAAGGCTTGTTGATAATAAGCATTGAGTAGCTCGGTTTGAATTTGAAATTTTTCGTTGACCGGCACCTTGATAATACCCGCATCGCCAAGCCCCATGATGCGCGCAGCGCGATCAATGCAGTAATGCGCCTCTTCGGATACCATGATTGCCAGTGCCTGTCCGTGCCCTTCCTTCCACACATTGCCTGGTGCCTGATGCTGTCGGGCCGCTAATAGCGCAGTGAGATTAGCCAGCGAACCTCCAGAAGTAAGAAAACCACCTGCCGCAGCATCAAAACCGATGCGTTGAGCTAACCAGTCAGTAAGTACGCGCTCCAGTGCATTCGATACCATGCCCATTTCATATACGCCAGTGCCATTATTGAGCAAATCAGAAACCAACCCAGCGAGTGCGCCTGCGAAGGCAGGTGTGGCTACCTGATGCCCTATATAACGCGGATGATGTAAATGAATGGATTTTTGTAAAATATCTTCGAAGAGCGGTAAAGGCGTGCCTGTGGGTGCCTGCTGTGCATCCTGCTGCCAGTATTGCCATTGGGCCTCAGGGTCGTTGTATTGTAGCACGGGCGCATCGGTAGCGAGTTGCTCTATGTAATCCGACAATAGGTCAATTAATTCGTGTCCCCATTGGCGAAAGTGCTTCGGATCATAGGCTTCGGATAGCGGCGACGGTAGCGCGGAATGGTCAGCCATCATATTTTGGCGATCTGTTTTTTTAAAAAATTAAGCGGTTTGTAAATATGTTTAAAATGCTTTTGTTCAGTCTGTTACAAATTTTATTACGAAGTTTTTCCTACCATTTGCCGGAGTAAGGGACTACAACGGTAGCGGTCTTCGCGGTAAAAATCGTACAGCGTATCGAGCGTTTGCACGCAAGTGGCAATGCCTATTTCTTCTGCCCATTGCAGCAGCCCCTTTGGATAATTGACGCCAAGTGTCATGGCTAAGTCCACGTCTTCGCGGGAGGCGATGCGCCAAAAAACAGCATCGGCGGCTTCATTAATGAGCATCACCAGTATGCGTTGCACTATTGTGTGGCCGAGTGCTTCGTGGCGTACAGGTTCGGGGCGGGCTGCGCCTTCGGTATAATCATAAAACCCACGACCAGCTTTGCGCCCCAAGTAGCCAACTTCTACTAAACGCTTCTGGGTAAACGCTGGTTTATAACGCGCATCGTAAAAGAAGGCTTGAAAAACGCTTTGTGTAACGGCATAGTTTACATCATGCCCAATAAAATCCATCAGCTCGAAAGGTCCCATCCGAAAGCCACCCAGCTCGGTTATGGCCCAATCAATGGTAGCGACATCGGCCATACCTTCTTCAAAGATTCGGAGTGCTTCGCCATAAAATGGGCGGGCCACGCGATTTACAATAAATCCGGGTGTATCCTGTGCCAGTACAGTTGTTTTACCCCAGCGCTCTGCCAGTTGGCGTGCTTGCCCCACTACGGCTGGGGCAGTTTGTAGGGCGGGTATAATTTCAACCAGCTTCATCAAAGGCGGCGGGTTGAAAAAGTGCATTCCTATTACACGATCTGGGCGGTCGCAGGCGGCGGCAATAGCGGATACGGATAAGGACGAGGTGTTGGTTGCGAGCAGGCAATCCGGGCTAACCACTTGTTGCAATTCGCGGAAAAGCGATTTTTTTACATTTAGATCTTCCACAATAGCTTCGATGACCAAGCCACAGTCTTTCAGGCGATCCAGTTTTCTTTCTACCGGATGAATACGCTGCAAGGTTTCATGGGCTTTTTCGGAGCTGATTTTGCCTTTTTCAGCTAATTTGTGCAGGGTACGTTCTAAGTTTTGTAGGGCTTGTTGTAGGGCTGCCGAGTTAGAATCATACAGGTACGTCTCGTGGCCAGCGCTGGCAGCAACCTGAGCAATTCCTGTACCCATCGCTCCAGCGCCGATAATGCCAATCTGTGTCATCATCATATTTTGGTCATTATATGGTCTGCGTTTTCGAAACAAACGACGCGCAAGATACGACAAGTTCTTTGGGTTTTTTAAAACTTACAACCTATTCTGTATGGCTTTTCTCACCTTGCAATACGCCAAACTGGATAATGCCTCGGCGAAATCCGGCTTGCATATAGCGCATGGCCCAAGCGCCCCTCAAAGTGCCCCAACCTGCACGCACCAGGCCGGACATCCCTTGCCAGCTCAATGCTGAACGAATAACAGCACCCCAGAAAGGCTGCACAGCACGGCTCCAGTCGTCAGTTTGAACACCTTGGAAACCAGCATCCACAGCCCATTGTGCATAATGCGTGATGGCTGCCCAAGGCGGAAGGTGGTACAAGCGGCTAAGCTTATGCAACAAGGCATGCTCGGAGCTTTTTAACGCTGGGTTGGGCGGGCGATGACACCAGGTAGCTAATAATAATTTGCCGCCAGGACGCAGCAATTGGTAGAACAGATTCAATAGTTCGGGTTTGCTGGCAATATGTTCGGCGCTTTCCATTGACCAGATGAGGTCAAACGGTCCATCGGTATCCGGCTGAAGGGTGAGCATGTCTTGCACCCGTATTTGTATGCGATCTTCCAGTCCTGCTTGCGTATTGTACTGCTTGGCGCGCTCGGCTTGCACCGGACTCAGCGTCAAGCCCACAACTTCCTGAGCCTCAAACCGCTGTGCTAATATTCTGGCACTACCGCCTACACCGCATCCGGCATCGAGTATGCGCATTGCTGTGGTCACCCTACCCCAGCCCAATATGGTGGTTATCATATCAAACTGCGCCTGCCGATGCCCTTTGACTGTTTTGCCATCCGATCCGTAATACCCATGGTGCATGTGTTCGCCCCACATATCGAGCCAAAGCGGCGTGGACTGGTCGTAGAATGTTCGAATATTTTGATTCAAATGGCTCATTGTACCATCCATTTGATGAGTAATACGAATAGCACGAGTACGAATAGCAGCGCACCAATTTGATAGGCGTTGAGGCGCTCCTGATAGGCAGGCGGTAGCTGGTGTTGCTCCTTACGAAATGTTCGACCCAAATAACCCAGCAAGGCAATTGGAATAAAAATAAATCCCGCAGCAGAGCCTACAACTACCCGCCAGATAAGCTGTAGCCAGCGTTGTAAGTTCATCGGGGTTTCCTTTGATTCGGTTGGCGCCTTGAGGGGCAGCGGCGATGGCCCAGGCATTGGTTTGCGGCCTGCTATTGCCAATCCATATTCACTTTTTCCACGAAACCACTGTGGGCGAATGTAATGCACCTTAATATCGGTGAATCCTGCCGCTTCGTACCATTGCCGATACTGCGCTTCGGTTGGGAAAAGCATCCAAATATTCGCCATTAGGCGCGCGAAAGTATTGGCGGGGTCGAGCGGCCCAATGAGCAGCGCAATGCCGCCAGGCTTGATAACGCGGTAGGCTTCGGTGATGCCTCGTTGCGGGTCGGGCCAGTATTCGATACTACCAGCGGACACATACCGGTCAAAAGCATCTGTCTGGGCAGGGATGTTTTCGGCGTCGCCCAATTGAAAAGTGCAACCCTGCAAATCCGGTTTGCGTTTGGCTTTGCTCATCTGGTGGGGGCTTTGGTCAATGCAAGTGACATGATGCGCAGGCACCTGTTGTACAATGCCCTGCGTGGTGAATCCGGTACCTGAACCCACATCAATAACTTTCAGGTCGGGATGGTCTAATTGTGCCAAAGCCAACGATTCGTCGCGCATGAGCGGTGTCCAGAAAAGCGGATTTACAAATTTGTCATAGAAAACTGATAGAAACCGATAAAACCAGTAGGCTTCTTTTTTGTGTTGTACAAGGCGCATAATATTTTATTTGTAAAACGCAGATTATGAAACAATTAAGTGCATTTTGTTCAAGTAGGCAATTCGCCGTTGCGCAGTTCGTCCAAGAGGACGGACACTTTTTTAGACAAATACTTGGCGAATCCATCCAAACCTGGGAACAACGTAGCGTCGTTGATGTTCATGGCATTGAGTTCCCGAAGTATCTGTGGACGCAGTTTGGCAGACAGGAAAAATTTTCTGATCCAACGGGGGTTAAACGTGCTATTCATGGTGTCTTGCAGTGCTGTTTCAAAAGAAATCTGACTTACGGCATCGTCTTTAAATAAGCGAGTTTGGGATAGATACACCCCTTGCTGAATGGTCAGGCGCGGATGGGCATAGTAAGGTGATATGGGCAGCACGGCAGAAGGAAATTTATAGTCTTCTTCGTCTGGCCATTCCGACAGGAAAATATTGCGATGATGCTCATCCGATAAGGTATGCTGCTGCAAATAGGTTTTGGTAAACAATGGTCGAAAGCGGCTATCACGCTCGTACTTGAGGCGTATTTCTTGGTACAAAGCCGTGATATTAATAGCCCATACGGCAGCGGTGGCATCCTCCCCTTGCAGGTCATTCACCGCAAAAAAAGCAGCCACATAGGGCGAGCGCGTCCAGTCGAGTAGGCGGGTAGGTGCGCCGTGATGCTGCATGAGCGACAGCCATTCCATTTTTGATTCTACCTTGCTAATTTCATTGGTGTAGAGATGCGCTGTTCGGATGAATTCATCGAATAGCTCGCGTTCTTTAAAGGTTAGAATGGCGCGTTCCATTTTGGGCTGGAGGTTCCAAGCGCTATTCATATGGCCTCTGAAGTACCAAAGTGCGTCGCCCATGCGAATGAGGTTGTTGCGTAGCTCATCCCAGGAGCGGACTTCCATCTCATAACTTGCCGGCATAGTTGTGTTTTGTGTTTACATATCAAGGCCGTAGGATTTTCGATACGGCTATTCCAGTAGCTTTACGAATCCGGGTACTGCCTGCCGCTCCAAATATAGCAAATAATCTTCAGCAGTATTGCGGTCAGCAAAAATGCCGATCAGAACGCGATAAAGGATTTTGCCATGGCTCTGGGTTTCGGTAACGCGAACGGGCTGCTGAAAACGTTCCTCCAAGCGCTTCTGATTGCGTAAAGCATTATTATAGTCGCTATATACACCTGTTTGAATAGTATAATTTCCTTTTGGAGCGGTGGCATCGGCTATGGCTGGGCTTGCCGGCTGCGGCTTGTCGGTCGGTAGCGCCGCGTAAACAACTGGGCGATGAGGAGGCTGCTCGGTTACTGTGGTTACACCGTCGGGGATCAGCGCAGGGCGCGATATGCCACTCCCCTGATAGGCTACCTGTACCGCTGACGACATGGTGCGTTGGGGCCTGCTATTGTTGGTTTTGGCGGCGTACTCCTGAAGAATTTTGAGTAACTCGACGGCGGAGAGCGAATTATCATGGCGGGCAAGCAATCTTCCTTGCGCATCGAATATTAGGGTGGAAGGTAAGGTGGTCACTTGGTATTGTTTTTTGAAAGCGATTCCTTCTGGGTGGTCAAATTCTATCTTTGCGGCGAGGTAATGCTGCCGTACATAATCGCAGAGCACAGCATCCGTAAAGGTATTGCTTTCCATCCATTGGCAAGGCATACACCAAGTAGCGGTAACATGTACAAAATAGCCTTTATTATCAAAGGTGGCCTGCTTTTGTGTGGCGGCAAGGTCATTTACGATGAAGTCAATGGATTGGAAGGCTTGTGCTGCGGTGCATAATAGCGCCAACAGCAACAGGGTGGTCATTCTTTTCATGTTCAAGGGATTACGATTTTTGGAAAATAAAAACGGCATCTGACAATAGGTTGTGCCTTCGTCAGATGCCTCTCAATTATTACAATGCAATATATGAGAAAAAGGCTTGCATTAGCAAGTCCATTTTAGGAAACGGTTATTTCAAGACAGGAACGGGCGCACCCTGCCTGCGCGGTCATTTTTTGATGAATTTATGCGTTGTATGACCACCATCAGCCGCCTGATAGCGCAAGAAATACAAGCCTTTTGGAAATTCTGACACGGGTAACAAAAACGTGTGTGTGCCTGCCGCGAGCCGTTCGTAAGTGTAGCGCTGCTGTACCTGTCCGGCACGGTTGATAATGTCCAACATTGCAGACGGCGTGGCTGTGGGCAGCTCTAAGTGGACGGCGAGCCAATCATTTGCCGGGTTGGGAGAGAGCCGCATTGCGGGCGTCAGCTCTTGGGCTGTCCTAGTAGCCGTTGTGCTATTTACAATCTCCACACAATAATCCTCTGCTTCCGCGCCACCATTAGTTAGAAAGGTGCAAGGCCCGCCAGGGCTGAGAAATTGCATCCCTACTCGCATACGGGTAACGCCGGGCAACGCAGTAGCCGGAATGCTCACCATACCGCTGAAAACGGCCATGTTGCCCCCCATTTCAAAAACGCGCTCACTATTATCAAAACTGCCATTCTGATTAAAATCAATCCAAACGGTAAAATATTCGGTAAATGATGGCCCCGAAAACCCCGGTCGTAGCTCCAAAGCATACATCCCACCCGGCATCAATTGTGGTGCGGGCAGGCCCGTGTAGTCGCCATAGCCGCCATCCGAAGCGGACGAATTTTGCAGCGTATGCAGGCGCACGAAGGCAATCCATTCTTCCGATGCGTCGAGGTTGCGTGGTTCGCAATAGGTAAGGTCTTTACAAGGGCCGCAGCCTTTAGTTTGGAAAAAATAGCTGTCGCTAAAAGCAGACAATGTGCCAGCGCAAATGGAAGCGAATTGTAACTCAAAACGGGTGCATGGGGCAATGTTATTGACCAGTAGAGTCGTCTGATTGGTCGTATAAATCTGCCCTGCGCCCCCGTTTTCGGGGGGTGGGCGCCCCTGGTAGCCTGTAGCCGCCAATACCGGATTCCAGCGAATGTTCAGAATTGTATTGCCAATACTATTGATTTGCACACCAACAGGCGCCACACAACAACCGTCAGTGCGGAATATGATGCTCGGGCCATAGCCAAGGATTTCCTCTTCGCAATAGGTCCGCAACTGAAATTCATAGTTGGTGCAGGCGCTGAGGTTACTAAGCATGACGGGACTACTGGCATTGGCTATTTCTGTCCAGGTTGTCGTGCCTACGGGGCGCCAGCGCAGGTCTATACGGCGAATAAGAGCGTTGGTCGTCCAAACTAATCGGGCGGATGTATCGCTGATATTGACGGCACGGGCATCGGCGGGCGGGAAGCATTCGGAGCAAGCATTCATCAGCAAACGGATGCTATTGTTGATATTGAGTCGCCCTCCCGTAACCGTAATACCTGCCAGCGAAGCATTGGGCGTCACTCCATTGATGATAAATTGTCGTGCTAACAAAGCGGCTGATCGGGGGTCGCTTTTCGCTAATGCTGCGAATCCGGCACAGGGTGCTGCATACAATAGGGCAATCGCGCCCGTAACGTGCGGCGTAGCAGCTGACGTGCCGCCAAAAGGGGCATAGGTATTGGGGGCTGCGGTCGTCCAAACGCCCTGCCCATAAGCGCCCAGATCAATGCTGCGGGCCCCAAAACCAGCGCCGTTCAGACCATTGCCCGCTACGACTTTGCGATCGTTTTGATCCAAATTGGTTACGCTAATGAGAAAATCACTGGGGCAGGTGGTTGGTAGGTCGCCGGCGACATCCACGTTCGTATCGCTATTAACGGTGGCACCAGTATTCAGAATACCATGCACCCCTAACGAGTCGTACATGGCGCACCACAGTGGCGCATCCGAAGGGAACAGGAAAGGCGTACCCCAGGAGGTGTTAGTAGCTACTACGAAAGCGCCCTGCTGTCCGTTGCTGGCGTTGTAGCGTTTGCGCATGACCAAAGGGTACGTATAGGCTTTGATAATATCCGCTACGGTGCTATTGAAGCTGCGTACAATCATCAGCTTTACCTGCCAGTTGACGCCCGCCACGCCAAGCCCGTTGTTGCCTCTGGCGCCAATAATACCCGCCACGGGCGTACCATGCGTGGCGTTGGTATATACGTTGTCGTTGTTCTGTGCTGGATACCAGCCTCGATAATCATCAATGTAGCCGTTGCCGTCATCATCCATGCCGTTATTCGGAATTTCCTGCTGGTTGAACCAAATGTTACCGCTGAAATCGAGGTGATTTTGATTCAATCCGTCATCAATCACACAAACGACGATAGTGTCGCCTGCTGGGCCGCGGCCGCCAGTAGCTATGTCCCAAGCGAGTTCCATATCGAGGTCGGCACCAGGTAGCCCGCCGCTTTGCCCTACGTTGATGTATTGCCATTGCAAATTGAACTGCGGATCATTAGGCGTAAGCCGCATTTCCAACAGCTGATTCCATTGTACGGCTTCCAGCAGTTTATCACGGCGAAGTGCTTCTAAGAAGCGGTACGCATGCACCTTCGTAAAATCGAAGGCACAAGACCAAATATTCATCGGCTCGGATACCAATTCTTGTATTTTCAAACTGGTACGAATCCCTTCAAATTGTTGCCACTGGGCAACCCACTTATTGATGTCAACGCCATGCTGGGGCTTTACCAATAGCTCTCCTTGCACATGCGTAAGTCGCTGTGCGTGTGCGAGTTGAATAAGCAGCAATGCAAATAGGCAACATAATAATCGGCGCATAATTTCCAGTATTTATTTCTGAAACGGAAAATACGCCATTTTACTTTATCGGAAGGATATTTTTAGTACCGGAAGCAGCATGTTTAGTCGGCAATTAGGCAATCGGTGAGCGTTTTCAGCACAACGAACATCCCTTCGCGGGCTTCTTTGGTCACGATAGGGTCGTCGTCGTCATCAGCAAGTGCTTCCTCTATGAAAGCCAGCAAATCTTCTTGCAGATACTGATCAAAAAAAACATTCAACCGATCGTTCAAACGCTTTTCGGGTAGTGTTTCGAGGCGCGCCCAGTTGGCTTCCTCCGCATTGGCAATCTGCTCGTCGCTGATTGTCGGCAGGGTGCCCCGCAGTTCGCTTACGGCGGTGAAAATAATAATTGCAAGCATCAACAAAAACTCGTGTTCTTCGGGCGTGAACGCATCAAAATCCTCAGAAAACAAATAAGCAGCCAGCGCTGGTTGGGTGTCTTCAAATTGTTGTACCATTTGCTCGTAGATGGCTTCGGAATCATCAAACCGTTCTATAATGGCATCGAGGTGCGCTGCGGATACAAATTGCATGAAATATGGCTTTTATTAAAAAACAGTGGCAAAGTTAGACTATTTTTGCCGAAAGTTTTTGTTCAGCGCGTAGAATTAATTGTGAGAAAAAAAGAGTTTAATGAATTGAAAATCAAGTATTTAAATTTTAAAAGAACCTCAATACCCGCTTCCAGTTGCCAACTACTCTATGTAAGTGCCATTCTACACGCTCAGAATACAACATCCTTAGTCAACTAATTCGCAAGTGTTGCGGTTTATGGTCAGAATGTTTATACGGAACAAATAATTTAGGTTTTTTGATTTACACCATGTGTTAAGTATTGATTCGCAAATTAGTACACATTAAAACGATAAGTTATTTCAAATAACAGCCTCGATACTTGAAGCATGTGCCAAGCGGAAAAATAAGGCTTAGGATTGCATCATTTTCAACAAAAAAATCGTTATAAATAGATGCTCGCCAATAGCTGGCGAACTTTCAATCAAACCACTATCATGAGCGCAAGAGCTATTCCATTAGTTGATTTGTCCCGCTTCACGCAGGGCACGCCCGATGAGCGTCAGGCCTTCGTAGCCGCATTAGGCAAAGCATTTCACGAAATTGGCTTTGTTGGCGTCATTAATCATGGGGTTCCCAAGCAATTGATTGACGATTTCTACGCGGCGGCCAAAGCATTTTTTGCCTTGCCAGAAGCCGTAAAACGCCATTACGAAATACTGGGCTTGGCGGGCCAGCGGGGCTACACCTCCTTCGGCAAGGAGCACGCGAAACAGTCGAAAGTGGCCGATTTAAAAGAGTTTTTTCAGATAGGGCAAGAGGTAAGCGATGATCAGGCCCTCCACCACGAGTACCCACCCAATGTGCATGTGGCTGAAATTCAGAAATTTACACAATTGGGAATTGATTTATATAAAGCCTTTGAATACGCTGGTGCCGCACTGCTACGCGCTATCGCCATCCATCTTCATCTGGAAGAACATTATTTTGACGATAAGATTCACAACGGCAACAGCATTCTACGCGCCATCCATTACCCCCCCATCACACAAGAGCCGGCATCGGCCATTCGGGCGGAGCAGCACGAAGACATTAACCTCATCACCTTGCTGGTGGGCGCGTCCGCTGGGGGCTTGCAATTGCTCAATATGGATGATGAATGGGTGGACATTATGCCCGGAGAGGATGAAATTGTGATCAATGTTGGCGATATGTTGCAACGCCTTACCAATGACTACTTAAAATCTACAACGCACCGAGTGGTCAATCCGCCCCGCGAAGAATGGCACCTGCCGCGATTGTCTATTCCGTTCTTTCTGCATCCGAAGAGCAATATGGACTTGAGTTGCCTACCGCAGTGCATTAGTGAAGACCAGCCTTTGGCCTACAAACCCATTACTGCTGGCGCCTACCTCGATGAGCGCCTACGCGAAATTGGGCTGAAAAAGTAAATAATTCAAGCAGCACATACGATATGTAAGAACAAAATATTTAGTTTTGTAAATAATAAAATCAAGCATTATGACAAGCGTGTATTTATTTTCATTAGGCGGCATGGAGTGGATTGTAATAATCTTTGCTATCGTGCTACTTTTCGGCGGACGTAAAATTCCTGAACTGATGCGCGGTATTGGCAAGGGCATCCGAGAATTCAATGCGGCGCGCTCTTCTATTGAATCAGAAATCAATGAAGGCATTCGCGAATCAGATCGTAAAAAAATAGAAGAAAAAGCGGACAATAAATAGTTCTATGGATTCCGCGAATATTTTTAATTGACGTTATATTCATCATAAAAATCAACTCATCATGTTGGGTGGAACAGAATGGGTCGTTATTTTTTTTGCGGTATTGCTGCTGTTTGGGGGTAAGAAGATTCCCGAACTGATGCGCGGGGTGGGTAAAGGCATCCGCGAATTCAATGCTGCGCGCAGCACACTCGAATCCGAGCTACGCGAAGGTATGCGCGAAGCAGAGCGCAAGCAACTTGAAGAAAAGCAGAAAGCACAGGAGCAACCAGAGGCTTAAAAAGGGCATTACAGCATTACAGCATCCACAGGATACGCCTTCCGGCAATGGTACCCGGAGAGCGCCCCCCTCGTTGTTGGCCAATCAAACGTACAACCAAGTATAAATCCGCCGCCGCCCGCGCCACACAACTTCAAGCGATACAAATCGTGCTGCAAACCTACTTCCCAAACCTGGTGAAAAGGCTCCGGTATCATATCTGCGAAAAACGCCAATTGAACTCGACTGATGCGGGCCACTGCTTCAAATAAGTCTTCCCAATCTTCATTCAAAAATGCGCTAATTGCCTGATTAGCAGATGCAGACCACACCGTACGTACTTGTTCGGTGAAAGCCGGTTGCTTACATCGTTCTAAAAAAAACTGCACCAAAGGGCCGGTTTGCCGAGGAATATGTGTATCCAATAGAAAGAAAACCAGCGGACCATGCTTTGGAATGGATACCAACTCTGCGCCGCCATTGGGGTAGAGCCGAATGGGTTGCGCCAGATAACAAACCAAAGGATCCGTACCGGAACTTGAGCCATGAAAATAACGCTCTAATTGCGCTAAGGTCTGACGCAGCGCGGCCATTTGCAACGCATCGTTAGGGATGCTGCGCGCCGGCCCGAATCGGTCGTAAATAGCGGCACATACCGCGCCGGAACTGCCCAACCCATAGCCCGATGGAATGTTGGAATCAAAGTACAAACCTTGGTTTAGTTCTTTTTTAAATTGCTGTAAATCAATGCCTTCCGAAGAGCCGCCACGCGCTGGCCAATCTTCCAACCACTTGGCAAAAGCCTGCAGGTGCTGCTGTCGGTGGTGGGCATTGGTGGCGTAAGCCCAGGTCCCTCCAAAAGGCGGGTAAGGAATGGCCAAAGCCTGCGACCCCTGATTGATTGTATGCTCCCCAAATAGCAGTAGTTTGGAAGGATAACGCATAGTCAAATTTTGATTATAAAAAATTGATTTACAGCTAATTATTGTATAAAAACTTATAATATTAGTTCCAGTAGCATATCGCTGTAGGAGTACTTCAGGAGTGCTCCCGACGGAATATCCAGCAAGCGCATATAATCGGCACATTGTGCCTGTAGCGCTTCTTGGGTCCTTACCGTGTTGCTTTGGATGGCTTCAATTTCTACGAAAGTGCCCAAGCCTTGCACCACATCAAGGTGAAATTTTACATTATCTATGAAAAAAATCCGGCGACGCTTATCCACGATGGTACGTATGCCCAGCGCTTCCGTCAGTAACGTTTTAAATGGCGTATCGAGTGTGGCTGGCAGTAGCGTCACGGCAGAGGTTTTGGGGCCTACTTGGTCGGTTCGATGATAAAAAATCCAGTTGTTTTCGATCGTGCCTTGGCGCAGCTTGAGCCGACCATTCGCTACGCAAAAGTAAGTATCTATTTGATGATCTTCGCCGATAAAGCGTGCCCCATGTGCCAGCAGCACCGCTTCTACCCTGTTCTGATCCGCACAGCGCGCCTTGATTTCTACGTTGATATGATGCATGTCCAGATTCTATTTTGAATGCAAATTTTCGTAAATCTTATGATACCTTTGCAGCAAAATAGGCTATAAATATGAAAATTCTGCTGTTGGGTAGCGGCGGCCGCGAGCATGCATTTGCCTGGAAAATTCGTCAAAGCGCGCATTGCGAAGCCCTATACATCGCACCCGGAAATGCTGGTACAGCCGGATTGGGCGAAAACGTTAATATACAAGTTAATGATTTTCAGCATATTGCGAATTTTGCATTGCAAAAGCACATAGATTTGCTCATGGTTGGGCCAGAGGAGCCATTGGTGCACGGCATTTATGATTTTTTTAAGAACGCCCCTCATTTGGAGCACATTGCGGTGCTTGGGCCATCGCAGGCGGCGGCACAATTAGAAGGTAGCAAGGCTTTCGCCAAGCAATTTATGCAAGAATTTGGTGTGCCGACAGCGGCTTACCGCGAATTTACGGCCGATCGTATGGACGAAGGGCTTCAATATCTAGCAGAACATGCCATGCCAGTGGTGCTGAAAGCAGATGGACTGGCGGCGGGAAAGGGGGTTCTGATCTGCGACACGGTAACCGAAGCACAAAGCGCTTTCCGCGAATTGCTCGGCGGCAAATTTGGCGCAGCCAGCGCCCGAGTGGTGGTGGAAGCATTTCTAAAAGGGATTGAATTTTCGGTATTTGTCATCACTGATGGCGCGCATTATAAAATATTGCCCGTAGCCAAAGACTACAAACGCATTGGCGAAGGCGATACCGGCCTCAACACCGGCGGTATGGGGGCTATTTCCAACCCCTCTTTCGTGAATGCAGAATTGCTGCAAAAAGTAGAAGCACGCATTATCCAGCCCACTATGGCTGGTATTCAGGCACGACAGTTGGTGTATAAAGGCTTCATTTTCTTTGGGTTGATCTGCGTAGCTGGTGAACCCTTTGTCATTGAATACAATTGCCGAATGGGCGATCCCGAAACTGAAGCCGTACTGCCGCGATTGCAAAATGACCTAATAGAACTGATGCTGGCCGCCACCAATGGCACCCTTCAGGCTATTGACATTAAAATGGACGCGCGCACGGCCGCTACCGTCGTGCTTGTATCTGGGGGCTACCCAGGTGATTATGAGCGCGGAAAAATCATTCATGGGCTACAGGAAGTACAGCAGCATAGTATGGTATTTCATGCAGGCACGAAGCAATCAGGATCCGATGTGCTTTCCAATGGCGGCCGAGTATTCGCCATTACCTCCCTCGGCGCCGATTTGCAGGAAGCTCTAAACAAGTGCTACCAAAGTGCGGCAACTATACAATTTGAAGGTAAATACTACCGACGCGACATAGGCTTTGATTTGTAATGTATGAAGGGTGCTAATTATACAACACAACTGGATGAATGATTTTAAAATAAAATCATGACAGATAACAAATTAATCGAAAAGTTAAATAAGGTTGAAAAAATAGCATCCGCTTCCAAATTCAAAAGGATGTTGATGTCTCCTTTTAAATACTTTCATGCAATTTTATTTAGGGAGTTGATTTATAAGAGAAAAAAAATAGAAAAAGAAATTATAACAACAACGTTCTTTGATACCAAAATGCATTTACTTCTGCCATCAGGTACGGATATTTATTTAACGGGCGGAAAATCTCATGATTCTGAAATACGGCTTGCTAAGTTTTTAATTAATTATTTGCAACCGGGCGACACCTTTATTGATGTGGGTGCTCACTACGGATACTTTTCTTTACTTGCATCAACATTAGTGCATAATAACGGCAGGGTGTATTCATTTGAGGCTTCACCAACCACGTATAAAATACTAAATAAAAATACAATCAATACAATCAACGTAGAGGGTTTTAATCTTGCTGTGTCCGATGAAAATGCGGCATTAAAATTTTACGAGTTTCCGAATTTATATTCCGAGTACAACACCATAGATATTACTCAATTTCAAAAGGAAAACTGGTTTTTAAGATATAAACCTCGAAAAATTAATATAAGAAGCATCGTTTTAGATGAATTTTTACTTGCAAAAGGAGTAAATCCCAGGATTATTAAAATTGATGTAGAAGGCGCAGAATTAAAAGTAATTAATGGGCTGAGTAAATATTTATCTGAAAGTTCACCCATGATAGCGATGGAATATTTATCACAGAAACGAGGAAATAAAGAGCATCAACAAGCGGCGGCTAAACTACATGCTTTAGGATATTTATCTTTCGTTATAGATAGCAATGGAAATCTTAAACAAATAGAAAAAATAAGTAAATATTTGAAAGAGATGGCATTGGAATCAGAGAATATTGTTTTTGTAAAGGCGCAGAACGCTCTCTAACAATGCCTATCACCACCATGCCCATAATTGGCAAGCATTAGCTGCAATTTTAAAAAAGTGAAAGCTCCTCCCATTTACGATTTTTGAAGTCCGATTCACGATTTTGTAAAAATTTTTAGGCATGGGCAATACACGAATCAGACTTTGTACATCGTAGATGATCCAACGCTTATCGCCTGCGTTGCAGCGAAGGGAGCGGCAGGCAGGCGATTGCGGTAAAGCATTGAAAGTCATATATCCAAAATAGTTTGCGGCGCGACCACTGAAAATCATTTGTAAATCAATGGATTATAAAATTAGGGCAGCCGTCATGTGCAAATTTATACAAATACTCAAAGCTCGTGGTTAGCATCATAAAACCGGGGGGCTAATGTGTTGCAAATTTGTTAGCGGGAGGAAGTCTGCGCCATCATACTCGTCTCGGAAATGCGGCCCGTGAGTTCCATCACCATGCGTGAACCATCAATATTGACATAATCCAATTGTACAAATCCGTAATCAGGATTGAATAATCCCGTCATTTCCGTTTCTCCCAATTCGCTTTCAGCTTTGGCGCGCACTTCATAGCATTCTAAAGTCCCGAAGGTCGTGCGTACCATCTTTTTGTTGGTAATGCGATACGTATAAGTGTTGGTAATAGCACCTTTCCATTCTTTCCAGCGAGCATCACTCCAGTAGCTACCAATTTGTTGTGTCCAAGTCCATTCATGTCCCACCTGATAGGGCGTTTGAATGAAAGGGAAGGGATTCAGTTCAAGGATACGAAACAATTTGGAGCGCGGCGGGTGCATCCAGATATTGCGCTCATTTTCTACAATGCCGGTCATTTCGCTGTATCGAGTATTGCCATCGGCGGTCAGGTAGTCGTATTGTATCACTGTTCGGTTATAATCAGGTTTGATGAGATCAAACCCCTGCAATCCATGCAATACCGTCATCTGCACGGCACGTACCGCAGCATCGCCGGCCTGAGCCACGGGTACCAATTCCCATGCTTTTTCGTGGTCAATGGCGGCTGTTTCTAAGCTGCGGTGAATAAATTCGCTGCCTTTCTGGTCGAAGAAACGGTAGCTGTAAGTGAAGGTTAGCCCTTCGGTGTACGTCATGTTGTCCTCGGTATAACGGTTGTCTTCCGTGTAATGGGATTCAAACTTTTCGATGTACACCCCGTCCATCTTTACCAACTGGCGGGGTGTGGTGGCGGTTTGTGCCATCAGCGAAAGGGAGACCACCAAGAGTGCAACAACAAGCAGAATGTTTTTAAAGCGTTTCATAGAAAAAGAAATTTTGATACGGTTATCAGAATAAGGTTTACTGTTCGTTGAAACCGTTTTTCGTGTATGCGGCTTCGTTGGGTATTATCCTAAAACCGTGCCAAAATTCCTTTTGCAGTGCTGAAGAAAAAAATATAAATCAATTTTCCATTACAAACAACTAACAATCAAATTGTTATAATTTTAAAAAAATCACAAGGTCATTGCATACGCACGTTGGCGTTGATACTGGCGCACGCCGGGCAGCACCGGATCATCGCTGATGCCCACCAATGTGAAGCCCTCGGCAAGTGGCCCCACGGGTGTTTCCTGTTTGCCGCGGTGTAATTGTTCATACGTTTCGTAGTTAATAGCTTGCCGACGTTTCAGCCGTTCGAATAGTTGGAAGCCTTGTACTACCTCGCGCCATTGGGGCTGCAATTCGCCTTCAAACACCTTTGACTTGGAGCCGCTACCATAAGCAAAGAAGCCTATTTTGGAAGTATTCAAAGTTGCTTCTTCCTGCAAATCCGCTTCTAATGTACTCATCAGAGCCAGAAAAATAGAGCCGGTGTATATGTTGCCCACCAAGCTGGAAGCGCGTTCTCCTTTTTCGATATATTTGTTCACAAAAGATTGATAACCAGGTGTTTTACTCACCAATTTCAAATAGTTCTCTATTTGTGCTGGTTCTGGCAGCGGCGCGCCAGTCTCTTGCTCTATGCGGCCTTGTTGACCGGATTTGAGGGCTTCTTCCAAATAAATCTCAGCGAAGATGCGCCGTGCATGATAGGCGTAAGGCAGATGGAAAACCAATCGCTGCCAGCGCCCCGATAGTACGGGGCCGGGGTGTCCATTCATGTAGCCAAACGCCGCCCCAATGAAGCGATGATAAGCCTGCCGCACGCGCTCTTGGTAGCATTGATTAGAATATTGCCCATCGAATATGGGCGTATCGCGGTGCAGTTGCACCCAAGCATCCGTAGCATCGAGTATGCCTTTTGCGGGCATAGCTTGTACTGGTGCATCCGATAGATCGGTTGAAGCCGACACTTGCAGCGCTTCCAGCACTTCCGTAGCAACATCTTCCCGACGTATATGGCGAATTGGTTTGAAGAAATCGTGTACATCCATTGTAGCCGTACCCCAAGCATCACTAATAGCGAGCAGGCGGGGCTGCTGCTTCACCAACATCGCAACGGCGCCCGCGCCCTGTGTGTACTCCCCCCCCGACCCCAGTTCGTACTTGGCGATATCCGTAGCGATTACAATACCGATACGGCTGGGGTTGCCTTTGGCCCAGTCTAATGTATTTTGAAGCGCATCCACCGCGCCAATACAAGCAAATGTAAGATCCACTGCGTCGCAGCCCAGCATGCAATCGGCGCCATAGGTCGGTTCAAAATACTGCGCTAACATCCCCGTTACGTAACTGGCTATCGGCTTAGCACCATCTACTGCACTTTCGGTGCCCACGTAAAGCCGTCCGATACGGCGTGGATCAAGTTTGTTTTTAAGGATAAGTTCAAGCGCAGCATTAGCCGCCATGGTGGCAGCATCTTCTTGTACATCAGGTATTGACATCGCCTGCAATCCTAAGCCTTTGTTGAGTTTAGCATATTCGATGGCACGTACCTCAGCCAGCGTTTCGATTGGCAGGTACAAGTGTGGTACATAAACCGACAGATCATCAATACCTACTGTTGTAGAATATTTTTCCATTTTGTAATCATTTTTATGATTGGTAATGCAAGCCGCATATTCTGATCCAACCTTCAAGGAGGATGAGGTTTAAAAGTACTTGGAGTTTAAAGACAGATCGAACTAAAAAGTTCAGCGTAAGCAGTTTATAAAATTATTGGAATTTACGATGGCTAAGCACCGTTGAGTGGCAGAATTCATACTATTTTAAGCGGATTTTGATTCTTTTTATGCCGATATCCAAAAAGGGTTTCAGAGGCTTGCCCCGCAGTTGCCTGATGGTGGTGTGATTACCCATGCCCCAGCACAAAACTTTAACGAAGTTTCTGTACTTCTTCTTCAATGATGGACAGCTCTTGCTGCCGTTCGATGTAAACAGGCGGCACGGCACGTTCATTACAGTCGCTTATTGCACAACGCTCGCAGGTAGTATGCACCGTATGCAAAGGCAAGTACGCAGGCGGGCGCTGCGTAGGGTTGAGAAATCGGAATAGCGCTTGGAGTTTATCCGTGATCATTAGCCCAAGCGTCACACTAACGCTTTTCTTATTAGGCGGCGATAGCATTTTTCCAACCGAAAGGATAAAATACGACTTATCGGTTTGCCAATATTGTGAGATCTGCGCTTCTGCCAGAATCGTATCCTTGGGTGCCGTGTGGGCGCGCAGTTTCTTGAGTACCCGCAGCGAAGCCCAGCGCCGGCAGTAGTGCTCCTGCAAGTGATTAGCGTATGGACTGTGCAATTGCGAAAGATGAAGTTCCTTATCCATCGTGAAGGTTTTCAAATCCTCACTACCGATAATGCGCAAAAAGAAAAGGTCTTTCACATCAAAATGTCGAGGTAAAATGTTGGTCAGCCGTTGCAGCAGCATTTCCGGCGTTACGTCGTATTTTTTTAATAATCTGAAAATGAGTTGATTATCCCATTGGCTCAACTGAGCTACGGCATACACATCGTGTATCATCTCTTGCTCACTCATCAGGAGGGCGCTGGCAAAGTACGACGCCTTAAAGTTGTTGAGCAGCTTGTCAAAAGTTTCTGCTTTTTGAATAATTGTTTCGTAGGCGCGTTCAGAAAGTTGTAAATATTGAAAGCCTAACTCCCTGCCAATCAAGAAGTTTTGCTGAGCAGCGCTAAGGTTTTTATTGAGGTAGAGCGTTTTTTTTGTAGGCGAAAAAACCGAGCGAATGCGAGCGAGCTTAGCATTTTTGGGCAATGTTTTTCGTTCAGTACGGATGTTGAAAGTATTCCAAAGTGCGGCTTCCAATGCAGCCGTAGTGTAAGGTATGGGCGCTGTGGTAAGATTTTGTTGGCGAAAATCATCAGCCGCTTGTTCTAATTCCGAGAAGTAATTATCGTGCAAATCCTGATACGAACGCAATGCAGCATTGTAAAAACTTTCGGTTTGCAACTGATAATTGCGGGCAATTTTAATCACCGTGCTAATAAACGCATTGACTTTGTCGGGGGTGTTGGCGAAAAGTTCTAATAGCTTGGCGGCACTGAGGCCAAACATATCTTCTAATGGAAAGGCGTTGAGCCATTCTGATTCTAACAATTCAATAATGGGCTGTAGTTTCTTAGAAGTATAAACCGCCACCAACTCATCGAAAGGTACGCCGAGTGCCTCCGCGATGAGCATAATTTTATCAGCTTTGGGGTATTTTTTACCTTTTTCAATCTCATGCAGATAGGGCGCCGATAGCCCTGTAAGCCGGCTTAGGTCTTGAAGCGACAACCCTTTCTGCTGCCGCAGGTAAGCAGCTTTGGCGCCGAAGATGAGTTTGAGGATGGTAGGGTCTGGCATAGCTTGGTTGCTTATCATCAAAAAGTAGAATTGACAGACATTTTCACGCCGCTGAAAGCTGGTTCGAGCCGACAGATACCGCCCGCGCACACAACACCCTCTACTTGTTTGACGTAGCTAAGTGAAAATCGGTTGGAGCGGTAGGTATAATATACATCAAAACGCGGATAATGCACATTGAGTTTCTCGCCAGCGCTATTCTCCGGCGAGTTGCGCCCTGGTGCCACGTTGTACATATCGGAAGCGGTGAAAGTCCAATGTGGCGCGATACTAAATTCTGTTAATCCAAAGAGCCAGCTACCATAGTCCTGCCTTAGTTGTACCGCTTGATCCTGCCCCGTGAACATAGCCTGAGCCTCTACTCGCAGGGCGCGCGTGCGATTGAAGCGATACAGAAATTCGGCAAAGGGAGTCACTGTTTGCACATTGGGCACGCCGGGTTTGAATTCATACACCTGCTGGTTGTAGTTTTGCAGTTGTACGCCGCCCAGCAGGCTCCATTCGCGCTTGTATTTGTAACCAAATTCTGCATACAACTCCCTGTACAACAGCACCTTATCAAGACTGTTAATGTTAGAAAAATTAATATTTACACTCCAGTTTTTGCTAAAGAGGTATCGGGCATCTGCCTGGAAGGCCAGCTCGCCCAGCTCTTGCGTGGCGGCATTGTAGCGGGCTGGCAGGCGGTACGTATTCACGCGGGCCATAGGCGGCAAAAAGTTGATGAATCCTTGGTTGAGTTGTGCCTGTGGGCGGGCGCGGTACGTAAAATTCTCGGTGCGCTTGGCTTCAAGGGTAAGCCCCAAGCCGCTACGTGCATAGCTCAGGCTGGAGTAGAGCACCGAACCGGATTTTTGAATGAATTTATCACCAATAATGGCAACGCTATCGCGTACCAGCACACCGAACGGATCATTGATCGGATCGGGCGTCTTGTAAGCCCCTTCTACGTACCAAGCGAAAGGGCCGGCGCTCAGTGTATTGTACAATGAAAAAGCGTAGGTGTTGTATTTGGGAATGAAAATATCCGCCAGTGGATAGGTATTGAGTGTAGCTACCAAGGAGTTCATACTTGCGTCGTCGAGGGTGCGATTAAGTACGCCAAAACCTGGAGCTAATGCTACGCCGGCAGTCGTGTCGCCCAGCGCAACAAATCCCTCTAAATTCAGCCCTTTGATGACCGAATTGTAGGTGTCAAACTGCTGTTTTTGACGCCCCGTGAATACCCGTACCTGCCAATCGGGTGCAAGATCATACGCTAAGCGCAAGCCGTACAGGGCATTGTCAATAAGCAGTGGCCGCTCCTCATAAGCCCGAAAAATGATACCGCTACCAATTTGATCATAAATATAGCCCGCACCAATGCTCAACTGGTGGATTTTTTTGTGGATGTACCAGCGCCCAATGCCTTCATCGGTGTAAGAACCGGTAGGATTGAGCAGGTTGGAATTATTGAACAAATCGAAACGTAGAATAAAATCGAAGCCCCAATTGCTGTATGCCAGATTAAGCCAAGCGTCAGCGCCATACAGCTGGCGGTCGTACTGCGGGGTGTTGGCCGCCCCAATCAGGGTGTCGCGGATGAAGAAATTGCCATTGGCTTCTAAGCTGCCGGAAATCTGCGGGGCGCTTTTGTTGCTTTGCGCAAATACCTGACAAGCAAATTGTAATACAATTGGGATTATGATATATTTTAACTTCATACACTTGGTTTTTGCAATGTACGAGCATCCTGCTGCCGACCAAAAGGTTAAATCTTTCCTAATGCCGAGATTCCATTTGGCGAAAGCCGTACTTTTAACGTTAAGAATGGATGTATTTCCAAAACTTGCTCAAAAAAACTAAAAAATCGGCAGACTTACCATGAAGCAATTCCTGATTCTTTTCGTTGCTGCGACATTATGCTGCATTAATCATGCACAGGCGCAAAAAGCAATTCCGAATGTGGATGTAAAAACCCTTGACGGGCGTAGTGTCAACATGCAAACCGTAACGGGTAAAGGCAAAATCGTTGTGCTGAGCTTTTGGGCTACTTGGTGCAAACCTTGCCAGTTGGAGTTGGATGCACTGATGGATTTTTATGCAGAATGGCAGGATAAGTACAACGTTGAAATCGTAGCCATCACTATTGATACCCAGCGTGCGCTGCCTAAGGTTGGCCCGATGGTAGAATCGAAAGGGTGGACTTACACGATTCTGGCAGACGCAAACCAACAACTAAAAAATGCGCTGAATTTTCAAGCTATACCGCAGACTTTCTTGGTGGATGCAACGGGCAATGTGGTCTATGAACACGCAGGCTACGTGCCCGGTGATGAATATGAGTTAGAAAAAAAGATCAAAGAAATTGCTCAGAAGTAATGCGCAGCCAGAAGATTTCTATCACCAAGACGACGTAGCCCGTCGTAATAACCAATTTCTAACTGGTGCATGAAGGCGGCTTTAGAAAAATTAGTTGGCATAGGGAGCATACGCGAAGGCCGGATATAGATGAGCCGATCCGCATATTGACGCCGCAGGCGCCATTGCTGGGGCGAAAATCGGGAAGACTCTGCCACATCTATAGCAATGACTACCTGCGGATTCCGACGCTCAAAGGCCATGCCCGTAGGTAAATTGTTGTGAATACCTCCATCCAAATACTCGTGTTGCCCGATGCGATGCGCCCGAAATACCGGAAAAGTAGCACTGGCAATGATGTATTCTGCCAACAAACCCTCTGGGATATCCTCCAGATATAGCTCCTCACCACGTCGGGTGCTCCGATTGTACACAACTAATCCAAATCCAACAGCGGAGCGCCGGATCGCTTGTTCATCAAGGTGTGTGCGCAAAAGTTCCTTCAGCCCGTCCACACGAACGCCACGGTGCTGCCACCAGTCGCGTAGCAGCGTCGTATAAAGATTGCCGGAAGTGGTTTCCAACGCATTAAAAATTTGCTGTGGCTCTACGTTTTGCCAGAGTTCAAGCGCCTTATCCCAATTTTGTTGTAGCACCATAGCCCCATTGATAGCACCGATAGAAGTGCCGACTACGATACGCAACTGCTTTTCTAAGCCCAACTCCCGAAGTGCCTGCCAGATACCCATCTGATAAGCACCGCGTGTACCCCCACCCGACATTACCAAACCTAAATGATTATTTTCCATTAGAATGCTGTTAATTCATTGAAAACCAGTCTTTTGTAAAAATATTTGTGCCCGTTTTATAGCAAGCACTTAAAATCCAAGGCTCAACGTTTATTGCCTAAAAGCCTGATATGTGACATTTGGCATTCAGCATAGTACGAGTTGACAGATAATTTTTTAATAACAATAGTGAAACGTTGGAATGGCACAGTAGTTTAAAATTGTGCCAATAGAATAGCAAAAATCAAAAAATGTTGCTTATATCATTGATTCTTACGAACATTGAATGAAGATATTTTTTCACAAAATAGTTGTGAAAGTTTTTATGTGTAAAATATTGATTATTTGACGTTTTTATAAAATTCACTCAGAATTATACCATTTTATGGCAAATTTACACCTACACGATTCGTTCAATTTTCTGCGCAAGCTCACGCCGCGCCGCCTCTACAATGCGAGCAAGGTGCTGCTCTCCTATTACTTGTCAAAGTGGCTGAAGCGCCCGGTTCAATGGGGTTTGCCGTTCACCATTTCGGTCGAACCCACTACCGCCTGCAATCTACGCTGCCCAGAGTGCCCAAGTGGCTTGCGTGCTTTCACCCGCCCAACAGGCAACCTCAAAGCAGATTTTTTTCGCCGTATGTTGGCGGAGTTGCATCGCGACTTGCTGTTCCTCATTTTCTATTTTCAGGGCGAACCCTACATCAACCCTGATTTTTTGGAGATGGTAGCACATGCGCACCAACAGGGTATCTATACGATCACCTCCACCAATGGGCATTTTTTGAGTATGGAAAACGCACGCCGTACCGTGACTTCGGGCTTGGATCGGCTAATTATTTCGGTGGACGGCGCCACCCAAGAAGTGTATGAACAATACCGAAAGAGCGGCAAACTTGAGGTGGTGCTACAAGGGGCACGGAATGTGGTCGCCTGCAAGCGCGCACTTGGATCGCGCACGCCGCACATCATTTTTCAAGTGTTGGTGGTTCGCCCCAATGAGCACCAGATACCTGACATATTCCGCTTGGCGCAGGAAATTGGCGTGGATGAAGTGAAACTCAAAACAGCGCAAGTGTATGATTACGAACAGGGTAATCCGCTTATTCCTCTCAACCCACGCTATGCCCGCTATGCCCTGCATGCCGACGGAACCTACCGCATCAAGAATAAACTGCTGAACCACTGCTGGAAACTCTGGCATGCCTGCGTCATTACCTGGGACGGTGTTGTAGTGCCATGCTGTTTTGATAAAGACGCCTCTCATCGCTTGGGCAGCCTCCAAGAGAACACTTTTCGGGCAATCTGGCACGGGAAAAAATATCAAGCCTTTCGTAAGCAACTATTGGGCGGTAGAAAAAATATCAATATTTGTACCAATTGCACAGAGGGCTGTAAGGTATGGGCAGAATGAAATGAAAATTCTGTCGAGCGTACTATTTTAATTTTGTATAACAATACGAAAACGAATGTCTGTTTGGTGGATTTGGTTCAACAGAAAGACCATCTTGCAACCTTATACGCCTATTGCTTATATAAATTTTGAACATATTGATATTTTACAAAAATAAAAATATAAAAAAAACAACCTGCCATTTGCTTTTTCCGAAAAAATGCCTCAACTTTGAAGTCCGGTCATTATTTTCCAGGCAATTCGATATTAATATTCAAACAATTTTTGCATTTAACCGCTTGGTTATCAAGTAGTTATAAAAAATTACCTGCGATAATAATCTCCGTGCACCCAATGCTCCATAGCACACATTGAAGACCATATTAGAAACACTATATGCAAAAGGTAGTCTTAGAGCACTGCCAACCAGGGTGCTATTTTTGCCTGGTTCGTCCTGGCTTTCTTAAAAATTAGTATGTTGCTCCTCTTTGTCAGGGCATCACATCCAAAACATTATTGCGTTTCGGCAAGTGCGCAGGTTTGTTGTAGGCATGCAGCAAACTTCAAGACTACGTACACAAATTTTTTTTGCACAAAAAAGTTTGAACACCCCAGCAGCCATTAGGATACAAGGACAACACATTCGGTTATATCAAAAAACAGCAGCACAATGACCTACAAAACAATCATTTCCGGACGGCTGGAGTTCGGGAATGCTAAGACCTTCGACAAGGTTTCTAAAATGTACCAGCAACGCATCGAAACGTTCTATCGCACGGCGGAGCTAATGTTCAAAGGAGAAGATATCTTCGATGCTTCTACTACCTCATTGACTATTCCGCGCTTAGTTGTTCAGGCTACCGACAAAAGCTGGCAGAATACACTCGATCTGCTTGATTATGTAGTGCAATTTGCTGTTGCTGGCGATTTGCGTGCCTGGATGACGGATAATGGGAAGGTGATTCGGGAGGCTCTTATTGAACCCAATAGCGATAAGGCCGCTGTGCGTGCTTACTTGGCTGGGCGCGAGCTTACCAAGAAAGAGGGGCGCGAAAAAGAAGCACGCGAAGCGCTGAGTTCAGCTATCGAAAAATATGAGCGCCACGCTTTGGCTTATGAGCGCCGGGGTTATGTCAATTTTGTATTGAAGAATTATGCCGATGCGCTGTACGATTATACAAAAAGCATTGACATCAATCCGAATAATGCGGCTCCCTACTTTGGTCGGGCGTTTGTGAAGATGCAGCAAGATGATTTGGTAGGTGCTATTGCCGACTTTGATCAAGCTGTGAAGCGCTCTATTCCATTACAGTCCATTTACTGGAAGTCGCGCCGCATCAAAGCGGAGTGCCACCTGCGGCTACAAGAATTTGAACAAGCAGCAACAGAACTGAAGCTGGTGGTTGTGCGGACATTCGTCCAAGATGATTCCAACTACAAATGGCGTCAGAAAGCTTGGTGCGATTTCGGGCGTGCCCTGTCGGCTACAGGGAAGTACGCAGATGCGGTGCAAGCGTTTGACCAAGCACTAAAAATTGAGGATGCACATCGTCCGATTGCAAAGGAAGACCTCCTGCAATTGCGCGAGTTAGCCGCTCAGCAATTAAGCAAGCCAATGGCAGCGAACGCTTAATCCTAATTGTGCATTATTGTGCTGTTTTAAAAATTATACACAACCCAAAGGGCATATTTCAATTAATTGGATTATGCCCTTTTTTATTATCAATTTCCTCGCAGAAGACTCGGTACGGCAAGATACTCTCGAATACGAATATCCTTTTTAAAAAGCATCTCATTTGCTTACAATAGACGGATTATGATGGCCGCAATTATCTAAAAAAGCGTTGTGCAGCGCGGATACCCTCGGATAAGCGATCAATATCTTCCAGATTATTATAGATGCTGAAAGAAGCGCGCAAAGCACCAGGGATGCCCAATGCCGTCATCAGGGGTTGCGCGCAGTGGTGCCCTGCACGAAGCATAATGCCCGCCTCACCCAAGTAGGTTGCCATATCATGTGGATGGATATCATTTACTAAAAATGATATAATGGCTGCTTTTTGTGATGCATTTCCAATGATTCGCAATCCTTCTATTGCTGTAAACTGCGCAGTGGCATAGGCAAGCAGTTGTTGCAAGTGCGTCAACATGTGGTGCTTTCCAATGGATTGGATATAGGCTATGGCTGCACCCAGCCCAATTACACCTTCTACATTGGGGGTGCCCGCTTCTAAGCGAGCAGGGAGATCCGCAAAAAGCGTTTGTTCAAAACGAACGACACGAATCATATCGCCACCAAAAAACACAGGCTGCATGGTTTCCAGAAAAGCACGTTTTCCATATAATATACCTAACCCACTCGGTGCGAACATTTTGTGCCCAGAAAAGACAAAAAAATCGCAATCCAACGCACTCACGTCAATGGGATAATGCGCTGCGCTCTGCGCACCATCTACTAAGGTTGGAATGCCTCGTGACCGCGCCAACGCTATGATTTCAGGTAGTGGATTAATAGTACCTAACACATTGGAAATGTGCGTAATAGCCAGCAAGCGTGTGCGTGCGTGCAGCAAGTCCGGCAAGCGGTCTAAATATAATTCACCTGATTCGTTCACGGGTATTACCCGTAGGTGTGCGCCCCGCCGGATACACAATTGTTGCCAAGGAATCAGGTTGGCATGGTGCTCCATGGCAGAAATAATGATCTCGTCGCCAGCTTGCAATCGAGGTTCGGCAAAGGCCATGGCCACTAAGTTGATTGCTTCCGTTGCGCTTCGGGTGAAAATAATTTCCCGCCGATCGGCAGCACCTATAAATTGTTGCACTTGATCCCGCACGGCTTCGTAGGCTTGCGTTGCTGCTGCTGCTATCGGATAAGCGCTGCGTCGTACTGGTGCATTGTATCGCGTGTAAAAATGGTGCACGGCTTCGATCACGGGATAGGGCTTTTGGGACGTTGCGGCACTGTCTATATAAGTGATTGGCCCGCTGGCAGTAGCTGCGGAAAAGAAAGGAAAATCTTGACGTACCTGTAATAATTGGCGGGTTTTCAAGTATATATTTTTTAAAAAATGAATTTAAGTGGGTTTATTATGATATTTTTATAATAATATGACAGGTCTGAAAAGACTATTTATCCCATTCTATTTAAATGGCTTACATCCTACGTGGTTGCGCATGTTGAAATCAAGACCCAGCGCCCTAATACCGGATCTGTTTTGTCCAACTCATTTTTTTGAAAACCAAGCCCTTGCATCAATTTAATGGCGGCTTGATTCTCCTGGTGCGTCCAGCCTTCTACCGCTTCTAATTGCAACTGCTCGAATGCGAACGCAAGTACGTGCCTTAGCGCCTCGCGCATCAGCCCCTGCTTTTGGTAGTTGGGGTGCAATTCAAAGCCTACTTCCGCTCGCTGGCGATTCTGCGAAAAATTCCAGAGGCAAAGCGTCCCGATTACATTATCGGAAGGTGGCAGCACGATGCTCCAGTACAACCATTCTTTGCTGGCTATACCCTGAAGGAGCCTATTAATAAAGGCTTTTACAGCTTCTATGCTGGTCGGATGCGGGCGATCTAAGTAGCGATTGACCTGCTCAAGAGTACGCAAGGCAAACAGATCTGGGGCATCAGCAAGAGTTGGCTGGCGAAGCAAAAGGCGCGCGGTAGTGAGCGGTGGGTTGAAGAGAGCGTCTGGCATATCCTATTTCTCATTTTAGTGCAGATGTTCTAACACCGTATTCATGCGGCGGGTATAAGCCACGAGATAAGAAGGCAGCCCTTCCTCGCGGGTATCAATGCGCCATCGGTAGGTTTTCCCTTCGCGGCGCAATTCAAGGTAATAACCACCCTGGTCGGCGCAGTCGGGGCAGCCAAAGGTATCAGCATCTTCGCCCAGCAAAGCGTAGGGAAACTCCGTGAGCAATACGCGGGCTTTCTGGAACTTGCTTTCCGGCATGGGAGCTGTCACAAACGACACATTTTCAGCGATCTGGAAGCGCTCTATGTCATCTTTAAAAAGCGCATTGGGTGTCAGTTTGTAGAAATGTGCACAATCACCTACGCATTTGCCATGGTATCTGCCAAAGACCAACCACTCGGTCTGAGGGAGGCAATCGCATTGGTAATGGCAAGCCCCAAGCAAGAACACAAGCGCAAGTACATACAGGATTTTTATAGGTGCCTTCATTTTTACATGGTATTTTAAAATAAAGACAGGTCATAGTATCTAAAAAGTTGGCAACACTGCTTTTTTTCTTGTAAAAAACGAGTAGTGCCGTTTTGGTACAAATTTTAGGCTAAATGGCTTTTTATCAAGCAATTAAATGGTGCTAAAATGTTGTGATTATGCGGAAAAATACAAAAAATCGGTTAAAATTGCGTTAAGAGCAGAAAAAAAATCGGAAACAGTTTACTTTTTCCAAATAAAGCCTTTATATTTGGACGAAAATTCATCACAACAGGATCAATTCCTAACTCTCTAACAAAAATAATTGCTATCGGATCGTAAACTTCTACACTAAATAATTAAGATTCAATCCCATAACGCAAAATTATTTAGTTATGCAAGTTACGATGCTTAATGATCAGCAATTAATTGCTCGTTATTTGGAAGGCGACGAGCGCGCTTTCGAGATGTTGCTCAGCCGACACCAGCAAAAGATCTACACGTCTATTTATCTTTTTGTCAAAGATCAAAGTCTCGCCGAAGACATTTTTCAGGAAGTTTTTATTAAAATTATTGACACACTGCGCCGTGGCAAGTACAACCATGAAGGCAAATTCTTGCAATGGGCTATGCGCATTTCGTACAATATGTGTGTGGACTACTTCCGCCGTACAAAGCGCCGCCCGCAGGTGTCGCCAACGGATACCTTTGATATTTTCGATATCTTGCAGGTAGCGGACGATAATGCCGAGCAAAGTATCATTCGCAGCCAGACACACGATCGAATCCGCCATTTGGTAGATCAATTGCCGCCTGAGCAGCGCGAAGTGGTCATTCTGCGTCACTATGCGGATATGAGTTTCAAAGAAATTGCCAAACTCACCCGCGTGAGCATCAATACGGCACTGGGTCGTATGCGCTATGCGCTCATCAATATCCGCAAGATGGTAGAAGAAAAAGAAGTTATTTTGCAATAAGAGCATGTTTAAATTTCATACTTTGGTCTGCAAATGTTCATCTATGGAACCTCACTTTGCCTTTTTCTCGCTCCGTAGCGCTGCTATGCAGCTCAAAAAACGCTTCGTGAGAACCCAAATCTGATCATTTTCGACTTCAAAAACGAATTTTAAACATACTCTAAGTGTAATCCCCTTAACCACTCTACTGGCCCGGTATCCATTTGTACCGGGTCCGTTTTTAGCTGCTTATTCGAGCAAAATCTTTCGCAAAATACGTGATGATAACATCCGCGCCCGCCCGCCTGATGCTCAATAAGGTTTCGGGCATGGCCGTATGAAAATCTAACCAACCACGCTGACAAGCAGCCAGCAGCATGGCGCACTCTCCACTGACGTGATAAGCCGCAATCGGTAGTTCAAAATTTGTTTTCAGCGTCTGAATTACATCCAGATAGTGTAATGCTGGTTTGACCATCAAAAAATCAGCCCCCTCGGCGGTATCCAATTCTGCTTCAATGAGTGCTTCGCGGCGGTTCGCGGGGTTCATTTGATACGGTTTTTTATCCTTTGGCACATCCGCCTGTTCGCGTGGTGCAGAGTCCAGTGCCTCCCGGAAAGGTCCATAAAATGCACTGGCGTATTTGGCCGTGTAAGCCATGATACCCGTTTCGGTAAAGCCCGCTTCGTCAAGTGCTTGGCGGATAGCGCCTACACGGCCATCCATCATATCCGAGGGGCCCAGTATATCAAAACCCGCTTCGGCTTGAGCTATCGCCATTTTAGCTAATATCGGCAGCGTTTCATCGTTATGAATTTTGCCCCCCTTTACATAACCGTCGTGCCCGTCGCTGCTATACGGGTCCATAGCGACATCGCTGATGAGACAAACTTCTGGGAAATGTCGTTTTATATTTGCTGCAGCTTTCAGATAAAAATTGTCTGGATGGTAGCTGTGGGTAGCAATTTTGTCTTTCAAATGTGCCGCAACCGCCGGAAAAAGGATAAAATTGGTAATCCCCAATTGCAGACAACTTGCTATTTCTTGCAAGGCCATATCCGGCGAAAACCGAAAAGTACCTGGTAGCGAAGCAATTTCCTGTTGAATGCCAAGGCCATCCTGCAAAAAAATGGGCTGCACCAACTGCGCCAGCGAAAGCTGCGTTTCCTGCGTCATGCCGCGCACAGCAGCAGATACCCGATTGCGTCGAGGTCTTCTGTTCATAGGTTGCTGGTTGTATGGTTCGAGTTGCTTTTTGGCATTTTTTTCGGCACAGGGTCATAACCATGTCCACCCCACGGATGGCAACGCCCAATGCGCCTTAGCCCCAGCCATGTACCTTTGAGTGGGCCCCATTCCTGAATAGCTTCGATCATATAATGCGAACACGTCGGCTGATACCGACAACTCGACGGCAGGAGCGGTGAGATAGCCAATTGGTAGAATCGAACTGGCAAAATGAATAGTTGCTTAAGCAATTGTTGCCACTTGATCATGCAAAGTATTTTAGTAAACGAAAATAGCCAAATGAAGAACGCTTTTGTTAATAGAAAAGATGGGCATATTCTAAATTTTTACCACCATATGAAGAATTAACCGCTCGAAACGAATCGTACAAAAACTTAACAATTTCATAAACTACGCTTACACAAATAGGCGGTATATTTAATGGTTGAAAGTACAAAAAATCTGTCTAAAAAATTGATAACCAACTGATTAAGCCTAAAAAATTATACTTGCTTATGATTCGCCTTACGGTTCAGCAACTGATAAACAGCATAGAAGAAGTAGCTAAAGACCTAATCGCGGCTGCTGGCGCTGATGGCATGGTCAGTCGAAATGATATTCAGCAACTACTTGCGCAACAGCAGCAACCCCGACGGGCCTTGATAGAAGCATTTTATAATTTTCTGCGCGAGGAAGACCAACAATACCAGCGTGTCACCCGTCGAACGATTCAAGATGGTCTCGCGGTGGTGCGCAATCAAATCATCGGACAACTGGAAGTTAGCCCCGCCGGATTGTCCGTAGCAGAACAGCAAACGATTCTGCAATCAGCTGGCGACGAAGCGCTGGCACTGGCAGTAGCACTGAAGCAAGCCGGGCGCGGAGATACCTATTTGACGCCGGAAGCAATTCTTCAAACCATTGCCGATAATACCGAAGCGCTATTTTTTGATTACATCGGCTCGGAAGGGAGTCAGCCAATTGAAGCCATCCGCATACCCGCTGCTATTCTTGAACTAACGCCGGAAAGTTTTGCCCAAGCTTTAGCACTCGACCCAAATGATCCAGCGCAGGTAGTTGAGCGGTTTGTACCAGCAACCGACTTTTTCGAGCAATTCGCTTGCCAGCATCAGCCATTTGAGTTGGATAAAAAGGCGAGTGCCATTACTAATGTTATGTTGCAAAACCTGACGCAACTTACCATCATTGTGCTTGGACGCGATAACGACCTGGACGTAGGGCCCCTGCATCCGGCTTACATTGTTGGCGTTGCTGTTGATGGTAGCCTCATCGGATTCCGCTCGGAAGTGGTTTGGACGTAATTATATTAGCATTTTAGATAATAAGCCGCCACAAAACAATGAAACCCATTCAACTATAATAAAAAGACGCAAATACAATGAATTGACTAAATAAAAACACATCCTTTCCTATTAAAAATAGCGTTACACCCCATCACCTCATGACCCATCACCCATTACCCAATCAACCCTTCAACCCCTCAACCTTTTTTCAATCCTTATAAAACAACCATTTACCCAACTCCTTGAACGTCACTTTTTTG
>CALMSP010000252.1 GCA_937872405.1 uncultured Saprospiraceae bacterium
GGGAGGGATTGTCCCAAAGGCAGAAAGCGGACGCCGGCCCCCAAAAAAAACCCCTTATCCTGGTATAGGGGGCAAAACGAGGGGAAAGGGGGGGGCCCCCCCCCCCAAAAAAAGAAACCGCCGCTGCAAAGCGATCGGGCATCCGCGATAGCAACTCAAACGTACCCATCGCCCCCATGGAGAGCCCCATTACATATTGGCGCGCCGGATCAATACTTTCCGTCTGTAAAAGTTCATCTACAAGTTGCATCACGCGACTTAGGCTGGGCTTGGGTTCTTGTTGGATCGGAAAATCGCGATAGCGCACCCCTTCCACCTCATTGACCGTCATATGGGCCCAATAGTCATCGGTCTCGCACTGCGGGAAGACCACAATAGCCGGAAATTTCTTGCGATTGGCTTTGTCCGTCCACATGCGGGCGCCGTGCGTCAGTTGCTTTTCATTGTCCTGCCCACGCTCGCCAGCACCATGCAAAAAGAGCACGAATGGATACTGCCGGTCGCGTTTGTACTTTGCCGGATACAGGATGCGGTAGCGTAGGGTATCGCCCTGAGCATCCACAAAAGTACGTTTTTCAAAAGCCGACAAATCTTGTCCGAATAGAAAAGAAAAAATGCCCATAGTAAGGATAGCAACGAGCGGCGTGCGTTTATTCATTATAAAAATATGTTTTGCGTAAAAAATTTAAAACCAACACATTGCAATTAACTTGGTAGCACTCTGGGGCGTTTAAATATGGGCACAGTAGAACAGGGTTCGCCATACATGATGCTCTGTGCGTAGGGTTGCAATTTGCGCGTAAGCTCTACGTATGCCGCCGGCGGTACTGGTTTGTTGCTGCATCCTTTGATGACAATCCGTTGCTGTGCATACTGTTCGGCATCGAGGGCGGCAAGCGCTCTGGCAAAAGCCGCTTTGTAGTAGGCATCTGTATCCCCCTGAAACACATCCGTAGCATAAGGCGCGGCATAAGCTGCTACCAACATGTACGCCCACACGGGTATAATGGCATCCGTAGAACAATAGACCAAGAGCACCTTTCCTGCATACTGCGTCCAATCATGCTCTTTCAGTGCCTCCCGAAAATCTTTCTCCTTGAGTATCAACTCCATAAAAAGGTAGGCTTTCAGATCAAAATGTGCCACCTCGCCCGCCGGAAAAAAGTCTTCCAGATTGAGCGTAATCAATCCGCTATTGGCTACCCGATTAACTAATACCTCACTCATATTCGTGCCTATTATTTGAACTATATGATGCAATTTTTAAAAACCACTACTCTACTATGATTTAAAATGAATGATTCGAGTAGATATACATCATAGGAGATGTAGCGTGTAAGACGTAAAAAGATACGAAGCACTATGCTTCAATCGGCGCTTGCTCGCCAATTTCGCTGTCCGGCTCTTTAAAATCTTTAGGCTGCGGCAGGTCTTTGAGACTTTTCAAGCCAAAATAATCCATGAACTTAGCGCTGGTGCCGTACAGCAATGGCCGCCCTGGTCCGTCACTGCGTCCGATAATAATAACAAGTTCTTTTTCCAATAGTTTTTGCAAGGCATAATCACAGCTTACACCGCGTATTTTTTCTATATCTGATTTGGATAAAGGCTGCTTGTAGGCAATGATGGCAAGGGTTTCGAGCGCCGCCTGCGATAGCCGTTTTTTATTTGTTTGCCTCAGATACACCCCCACCGTCCGATGATAAACTGGTTTGGTGAGCATTCGGTAGCCCTCATTAATTTCTACAATTTCAAAAGCAAACCCTTCATCCGCATAGCGCGCACGTAGTTGGTCAATGATTGCTTGTAGCTCCTGCTCTGGGAAACTACTGCCGAAGGTTTCCTCTAAGCACCCCTGAATATCGCTCAGGCGAATCGGTTCTTCTGCCGTAAAAATTAAACTTTCGATATGTGGTAATAAAAAATCCATCTGACAAAGGTAAAAACTGCCCAACAAAAATGCGACTTTTGTAGGCTTTACACAAAATTTAACAAGAATTTAGCGTGATAAATTAGTAAGTCTGGAACTATTAGCACATCTTTGCAGTGTGAAATTAAGAGGAATGCTCAAAAAACTTCGTTGAATTCCGACAATGGCGTATCCCATCCCAGATTAGCTGCGCTGCTGTACCTGTCGAAATCTTCCGATTGTATCCCGATTGTTTTCGGTTTTTTTTGATCCTTCCTTCGGGCTTCGGCACGGATGCTGCAAGCACGTTTTTTTTGATTATAATAACCTTACATGACATTCAGCGAACTCGGTCTTAACGAGCCGTTACTGCGCGCTTTGCAGCGCGAAGGCTACGTGCACCCGACCCCCATCCAGCAGCAGGCTATACCGATATTGCTGCAAGGCAACGACCTTATTGGTTGTGCCCAAACCGGCACCGGCAAAACAGCTGCTTTTTCTTTGCCTATTTTGCAACTATTGACGCGCAACGCTGCCCAAAATGCTGCTAACGCCACACGAACCGTGCGTGCCTTGGTGCTCGCCCCTACGCGCGAACTGGCGATCCAGATTGGCGATAACGTCCAGGCTTATGGCCGCTTTAGCCAATTGCGCAGCGCCGTTATTTTTGGTGGTGTACCCGCCGGGCGACAAATTGCGCACCTCCGGCAGGGTGTGGATATTTTGGTCGCTACGCCTGGCCGCCTACTTGATCTGGTCAATCAACGAGTACTAACCCTCGACAATATCGAAATACTGGTATTGGACGAAGCCGACCGGATGCTTGATATGGGATTTATTCATGATATTAATCGTATCATGTTAAAATTACCCCCTCAGCGCCAAACGCTACTCTTCTCCGCCACGATGTCGCCCGAAGTACGCGCTATTGCCGCTAAATATATGCAGCGCCCCAAACAAGTAACCGTACAGGTGGACAAGAACAAACAAGGCCGCATCGAGGAGGTGTTCTATTTTGTAGAAAAACCGCAAAAACCCGCTTTGCTGCGCCATCTGATCCGAGAATATGATATTAAAAAAGGTATTGTTTTTACAAGAACTAAATACGGCGCCGATAAATTAGCAAAAATTTTATCTCGTGCTAATATTCCGGCAGATGCGATTCATGGCAACAAAACGCAGGGCCAACGCCAACGCACCCTCGATAATTTCCGCAATGGTCGTGTGCGTATCTTGGTCGCATCCGACATCGCCGCCAGGGGTATTGATATTGATGATATAACGCATGTGTTTAATTACGAAATTCCAGAGCAACCAGAAACCTATGTACACCGTATCGGGCGTACTGGCCGTGCTGGCGCTGACGGGCTTGCCGTTTCGCTCTGCTCCAATGAAGAGCGCCAATTGTTTTATAGCATCGAACAGTTGATGCATAAGCGCATTCCGATTATAGAAGACCATCCTTTCGTATCGGAGGTACTGCCCGCAACATCGGGTACACCCGCGCCGCAGCGTGCTCCACGCCGCCCTCAAGGGCCGCCACAACAAAAGCGAAGCTATCATGACAGTCGCCGTTAAAAAGCGACAACTAATTGATAATCATATTTTTATAAAAATCCTAAGCGCCTGAGTTTAGGATTTTTTTTTATTGTATGGCAACTTCTTTGCTTTTTACTTTGTATTTCCTGACCCATTTTACAATAAAGGGCGTTAAGATAGCCGTAGGTAGCAGCCAAGCGACTGCCGACGGGAGTATCGTATTATTCACAACTAAGAAAGCCGTCACGGAAGCAATATAGCTGCCGGTCATTCTTTGAATATGAGTCGTTAGAAAAAAATTTTTAATCTGGGAACGTCCGCTAAAATTTTTCCAGTCCTGAAAACTAAATAAAAAGCCGATTCCCCCAAATACTAAATAAACGATGGTGAATGAATCGCCTTTCGTTATATAAAATACACTAAAAATAATAAAGCTACCGGCGAATAATAGCATCGTAACAGTTAACGTCCAATCTAAGATATTTACATCCTGTAAAGTTTTCTTTTTGAGGTATCGAGTACCGGTCAAAAGCATGTAAATTGTAAAAATGCTAATTAAAAACAAAAAAACATTGGGGTGCAGGTATGACATAGGTAGGGCGACCAGCGCAGCAGTAATCATTGCAAAAAAATAAATTTTCCCAACGGCTTTGTGTTGTTTAGTTCCTTTTTTAGCGAACATGATGTACAGACCCACTATCAAACTTGTGAAGCCGCCCGTTATATGAATCATTAGTAGCGCATCAAATAAACTCATAAATAATTATTTTTTAGCACTTTATATCAAGACACAAAGAACACTCAAACCCGAAGTGCCCCACGAAACCCTCGGGCAGCATAATAGGAAGACGCACCATTATGATATACAAAAACCTTGCCGTACCGATAGTCCGCAAAGAGCGCACCACCGAGTTTTCTGACATCGGAGGGGGTCTTTATCCAGTTGGATGTTTTGGTGTCGAAAGGCCCCAATTGCTGTAAGGTGCGGTACTGCGCTTCCGTCAGAAGTGCAATGCCCATAGCATTTGCCATGTCCATAGCATTATTGTGGGGTTTATATTCTTTCCTCGATTCCAGCGCTTCGCGGTCGTAACATATGCTTCTGCGACCTTTGGGGCTTTCTATTGAGCAATCGAAAAAAATATATTCATCCGTTTCTGCGTCATAAGCCACCACATCCGGCTCGCCACCGGTTCTTTCCATTTCATACAGCGACCACCATTTTTCAGGATGCATGTCTAATTTTGTTTGTACGGCCGTCCATTCCAAACCACTGTGCCGATTGCTATGCTTGTCAAATCGGGCTTTCAGTGTATGCAGTAGGGTGTTCCGTTGTTCTGGCGACAAAATCTTGTTGTTGTGCATCATCATAATTATTTGTTAGGCGTTTACTATATTTTAAAATCAATAAAAATAAAGTATTTATGAAATACTTATAACACTGAAAATCAACTACCTATAAAGCCTCAGAATAATTATTTAAAAAGATACGTATTCATAATAACGGATAGAATCAGAGATCACGGACATACGCGCATGCCCAAATATACACAAAAAAATATTTACTAAAAAAATTGACGAACCAAGGTGCGGGGTTTTATCGTTTATATCATGTTCAGTGGCGTATTTAAAACATGATAATATTGTAATAACATGCAATTACGGTACGGACTTTCCTTCGTGTTATTGTGCTTGACAATCAAGCTATTACAAGCCACGCCAGCGGATACAATTAGTATCATTCTAATGCCCAACATACGCCTGCATCATGGTTTTGTGCTTATCCATAGCCGAGAGTTGGTGCCAGTGCGCCATTCTAATCCGAGCGGTATCGAGCTGAATCTGAACTGGCATAAGGTCTCGCAGCAAGCCTGGAAATCCTGCCACTGTTATCCGAAAGTAGGGGCAGCCCTTAGCTTCTGGGACTTCGACCAGCGCGATATTCTGGGGCACAGTATCACGGGCATGGCTTATGTAGAGCCGGTCTTCGGCGCGTGGCGCCCACTTAGTTTTTCGGTACGGGCAGCTTTTGGCGCTTCGTATCAATCCAAACCTTACGACCCGATTGCGAATCCACTCAATCAGAGCTACAGCACCCACGTAGCCATGGCTGCACAGTTGGGTGGCTCTGCGCATATCCGGCTTGGGCCGCAGTGGCTGTTGGATGTGAGCGCTGTCTATAATCACATTTCTAATGGCGGCGTGCGCGACCCGAATAAAGGCATTAATTGGCCAACGGCAGCGCTGGGTGTGGGCTACTATCTGGATGCACCTGATTTTCATCGCAACGAACGCAAAAACTGGCGTACCGAGCGCTCCCCCGACAACCGCTTGGATGTATCGTTTTTTATGGCTTTCAAAGAACCTGAAAGCAAGACGTACCTCTTTAGCCCTGGCGTGGAGGTAAAATTTAGTCACCAAGTGGCCCGCATCAGTGCCATTACAGTTGGCGGCGAATGGCTATATGATAATGGCTCCCGCTTTGAAATAGCGCAAGCAGGGCGCACCGAAAGTCCGCAAAAAGCTGGCATAGCGCTGGGGCATGAGTTTTTATTGGGGCGCTTTATTTTTAGTCAGCAGTTGGGCGCTTATGTGTATCGGCCGTTTCGGGTACGCGACGATTTGTACCAACGCTACACCTTGATGTACCGATACTCCCCGCACGTATCATTTGGCGGAAGCCTGAAAGCGCATAAGCACGTAGCCGATTTTTTAGATTTTCGGATAGGATGGTCTTTCTGAAATTATAATGCATTGCCTTTTATTCATTTGTAATAAATAATTCCGATGCAATAAAATCTGCCAGAAGTTTACCAGCATCACTTAACACAACAGCTTCATCCTGCACCAGCAGCCAGCCCTGTACCAAAAAAGGGGCCATACGCGCCTGAAAATGCGTTTCAAACGCACTACCCAATGCATGCAACTGCGCCTTGCGTATGCCCTTATTGGTGCGCAGCGCGGTCATTACATATTCGTTGTAGCGCTGCTCAACGCTGAGTATTTCTTGTTCAAATAATTCATTTTCAAATGATTGTAATTCATCATAATTCGTAATATTTTGCCAATGCCTCACGTAAACAGCATTGTTGGCTACATTCCAGCGGCGGGTAAACCGACCGTCAAAAGAGTGCGCCGAGGGCCCAATACCGAGGTAGGCTTCGCCGCTCCAGTAGCTCGAATTGTGCTGCGCTTGCCATCCAGGGCGGGCAAAATTAGAAATTTCGTACTGCTCATACCCGTTCGCACGTAAGCACTGCAGGAGGTATTCAAACTGCCGGGCCGTCTGCTCCTCATCCACATTAGGCGCTTTGCCCGTTTTGATAAAATGCGCCAATGCCGTGCGCGGTTCCACCGTCAACGCATAACACGACAGGTGCGGAATGCCATAATCCACAAGGGTTTGCAGGTTACGGTGCCATTGCACATCGCTGCTGGTAGGCACACCGTAGATCAGATCAATACTCAGATTGTCAAAACCTACACGCAAAGCATTCTCTATGCATTGGTGCGCTTCGTCAGCGTTGTGGGCCCGATTCATAAATTGCAAATCTGCTTCTGCAAAAGACTGAACGCCAATACTCAAGCGATTGACGGGCGTATCGCGAAGTGCGCGCAACTTCGGCGGGGTAAGGTCATCAGGGTTCGCTTCGAGGGTGATTTCAGCATCCGAAGCCACCTCAAACACATCGTAAATATGCTCAAAAAGCTGCGCCAAATCTGCATCGGGAAGCAAGGAAGGCGTGCCGCCACCGAAATAAATAGACGTGAGCGTTGCCCCAGCCAGCTCGTGTTGCCGCACGGTCAGTTCGCGCAGCAGTGCCGCCGTCATTGCTGCCTGCTGCCCCAACGATGTAGAAAAGTGAAAATTGCAATAATGACACGCTTGCTTGCAAAATGGAATATGCAGATATAATCCGGGCATAATAACTTGAGTGATACGATTTTATACAACTGAATAATAGAAGCAAAGATATAGATTTGAAAGGGGTTCTTAGCGTTTTAGAAGAAAATATATTGCGCTTGTGGCATCAGGTAGAAATAACTAAATTGCACGCTCAAATCCGGTTAATTTGTTTTTATTATATCAAGATTCAACATTATAATGAAACTTTGGCAAAAAAATTATACCATTCATGCTGATATTGAGGCGTTTACCGTCGGGCGCGACCGCGAACTGGACTTATATTTAGCAAAATATGATGTACTCGGCTCGCTGGCGCATGTTATGATGTTAGAACGCATTGGGCTACTCACAGCCGCCGAATTGGCACTATTGGTTCCTGCTTTGCAGCGCATTTATCAAACAGCGGCGCAGGGTAATTTCAGTATTGAAGAAAGCGTTGAAGACGTTCACTCGCAGGTGGAGCTGTTACTCACGCGCGAATTAGGCGATGTGGGTAAAAAAATTCATGCCGGTCGTTCGCGCAATGATCAAGTATTGGTGGACTTGCGATTGTTTTTTAGGGCTGAAATTCAGGATGTTACGCATTTAATTGAAGCACTATTCGAGCAATTGATGCATCTGGCAGACACGCATAAGGACGCCCTGCTGCCTGGCTACACCCATTTGCAAGTGGCGATGGTTTCTTCTTTCGGGCTGTGGTTTTCGGCTTACGCTGAGAGTCTGACCGATGATTTACAATTATTACAAAGCGTTTATAAAATTATTAATCGCAATCCGCTTGGTTCGGCGGCAGGCTATGGCTCTTCTTTCCCTATTGATCGGCGCCTGACCACAGAATTGTTGGGATTTGAAGACCTAAATTACAATGTGGTGCACGCACAAATGGGGCGCGGCAAAAGCGAGTTGTTTTTGGCTTTCGCCTTAGCCGGGCTGGGCAGCACGCTTGGCAAATTGGCAATGGATGTAACGCTTTATATGAATCAAAACTTTGGTTTTATTAGCTTCCCCGACGAACTGACCACCGGCTCCAGCATCATGCCGCATAAGAAAAACCCCGATGTGTTTGAATTGATTCGGGCGCGCTGCAATCAACTTCAAAGCCTACCGGCACAGGTGAGCCAGCTCACGGGCACGCTGCCATCAGGGTATCATCGCGATTTTCAGTTGCTCAAAGAACAGCTCTTTCCCGCTATTGAAAGTATAAAAAGCTGCCTACGGATTGCAACATTTGCATTATCACAAATTCAAATTCGACATCATATTCTGGATGATGATAAATATATTTATTTATTTAGTGTAGAAGAAGTAAATAAATTGGTGCTGGCGGGGGTGCCTTTTCGAGATGCTTATCAGCAGGTAGGTGCCGCCATAGCCGATGGTACTTTTCAAACAGAAAAAACCCTCGCGCATACGCACGAGGGCAGTGTTGGTAATCTATGCTTGCCAGACATTAGCGCCCGCAAGCAACGAGTGGTGGGGGGATTTGGCTTTGAGCAGGTGAACCAGCGCCTTACAACACTCTTGGACAACCTGTGATATTTTCATATTGGGATAACGAACTGGGCTTTTTTTAGTTCATAGGCATCAAATGTATAATTTGGTTACAATATTGGTTCGGGCTGATGGCTCAGATAATATCGTATTAAATAACCTTTTCAATCGTTTATTTATTGCATTTTAATTGCTGATTTGTAAAAAGGAAGGCTACACCTGAGGCGCAGCCTTCTAAAATTGGTGATTATCGGCTAACGTTGAATTGGCTAACCAATTGGTTAACCCCGGTATCAATGCGAATTATGTAGGCGCCTGCGGGCAAATCAGACACCCAAACGCGCTCGGTGTTGTACCCTTCACTCACCCCAACAGGGAGTGTTTTTACCTTTTGCCCCATCATATTGAATACTTGAATCAAGGCGTCGCCGGTTTCCTTGCATCGGAAGCGCAGCGTGAGTTGCTCGCTGGTTGGGTTGGGGAACACCGTTAAATTCGATGGTGTAACCTCTTGGCTTGATGCAGCTAAAGCATTGATTTTCAGTTCATCATCACCTTCGTTGAGCGCTTGGCAACTACTGCCTTCATAAATACGGATACGCCGATAGAACGAATTGCCATTGCGTGGTGGGTCATCGTGGTCAGCAGCAAAAAACAGGCGATTGAACTGCCCCGTGTAGAATTGCCCAACTGGAATGACATAGCGGCGCCAAGTATTATTGCCAGGATAATTATTATAATTTTGAATACCCCAAGCCTGCGTACCGTATAATTTGAAGGTATAATTAGCAGAAATATTATCATCATTATCAAAACCAATGCCGTGAATTTCGCCACGAATGGTGGAGCCAAACTCAAAATCGAGCACGGTATTGGGCGTTACAGTATAATTAAGCATAATGGTTTTCCAAGCATTATCTTGAATTTTAAGCTCCGTGCCATTATTGAGTAACTGAAACGTACCCATGTCCTGCCCAGCGCCATACGACCTAATCGTATAATTTTTAAAATCAATATTTATACAGCTGGCATTACCTGTATTAGGCACGCAGAAATTGGTCACTTCACTAAACTGGAAAGCCCCGCCCGAAGCGATCGTTTTGCCATCAGCGCCAACCAAGGAGTAAGAACCATTACCAAAATTGCAACAAATACCATCGCCATATTCATCTAATATTTCAAAATTATAACAACCATTGGGCAGGCAGAACGTATCGCGCACGATGGTGCCTGCTACACCTTTTTGATAAGGCCCTCCTGATTTGAGAATATTGCCCGCCGCGTTTTTCAAGCGCCATGTGGTTTCGGGGCCATAATTGTCAAGCACCAAGCGCAGTATCACTTGATTTTGGGTGCAATTGGACACTGGAGGGTTACCCCCCCCGCCGCCGCCGCCACCATTGCCGCCGCCACCGGTCGTACAGGTTTGTACGCAGGCCGCCGCAGCAATTCGATTGCGCATGACATTGGTGGGTTGTGTGCCAAAGCCCAAATTAAAATTAATACCTGTGCTGGTGATATGGCAATACGACATAATCGTGCCGCCGCCGCTGGGTATGCCGGGTAGCGCGCAGTTGCCTTCCGTGAAACCCGCACAGCCATCAATAGCCGTATTGTTGCCATTCCACACGCAGGCGTGGGTATGATGCGACCCCAGCAAATGCCCAAGTTCGTGCGCTACCACCATCACCGTAAATGAATAAGTCGGCACATTATTATACGTTGTATTAATACTACTAAAGCTCATTTTGCCTGCCGTGTAAGGATGGCACAATCCATTGAGCACCGCAATGCCGCCACTGGCTTTATATGATAATAACTGCGCAAGATCACCATTAAAATTAGTGCGGTATTGCTGAAATTGACTGAGCAATTGGGAACTGCTGGTGCCGCTGTAAGGACTGGGGTTTGTCCACACAAATATTTGAGAAACAATGAGTTTCATATTATCTTTTGTGTACAAAGCTGCTACTTGATTGAAAATGCCGGTCACATAATCCGTAGCGCCATTGGTGCCCCCTTTGTTTTGAAAAATATCATAATCCACTTCAAAATAGATGCGCACGCATTTTTCATCATTGCGAAAATCGAGCGGCGGCTCTAAGTCATGCGCATGATAGCCCGGGCCAGCGGCATCGGGCGTGCCACACAGAAAGTCCTCAAAACCAAGCACTTCGCGATCATTGTACAGCACATGTTGATAATCATAGCCTGGCTCTTCTAATTTACCCAGCACCAGATTGCCCAATGAAGGCGAACTGATAAGCCCCATAACGCGGTCATTAAAAATACTAACGGCAGCGAAAGAATTCGGATCCCCTTTCACCACGCCTCGATAGTGTAAGCCATGCTCTATTTCCACTGGCGCGTTGGAATGACTCTCCAGCACCTGAAAATCATCGCTGAATAGGTTCACCTGCACCAATTCCAACTCAATCGTGTTGCCGGCTGCGGCTGGCACGACGAAAGTAGTAGCTACGGGCATTCTCTGCCGAAAAAGGCGCAATCCTTGAGGTTCTAAGCGCAGCAATTGATAATCGCTCAAGCGGTTTTTTAGCTCCCCATCAGGCGCCTGCTGCGCGCTCAATGGCACAAAAAGATGAGCACTTTCAAAAATATAGCCCTGATTTTTTCCATGTTGAACCAAATCGGCGGGTGCCAGTGGGAATTCATTTTGTTGGGCAAAACAACGTACCAATAACAGTACGAACACGAGTGTTGAATAAAACATCCTCATAATGGATAATCGGTTTTCGGTTAAATAATCGGTTTTTAAGTAGTGCCCTTTTTTATAACTTGAGCAATAAATATTCGACTTTAAAGCACTGATTTTCAGTATTTTAAAAATATTTTCTTTACTCAATGTCTGTAAAATTGGGCTAAGTTGCTAAATCATTCAAGCAATAGCAAATACATCACGCAATATCATAACATGGCTTTTCTATGATGCCTCGCATACGTTCGGGCACATCCTGTTACAATAGCGTGCTAGCACAAGCATTGCCACACTTAGTTATTAAGTGCATTTGGAATCACTGAAGTAGATTTTACACCACAATCAATTGATTGCCAGTCGTGTAGGTCGTCGTTATTTTTCGAATGTAATAAAAGCATCATGATTGTTAATGACGCGCGCGTGTTTACTGTTTTCATATTGGCCACAAAGCAGAGGTGGAATGCATGGCGCCTAAACACCCACATTCTGAGCATGACACAACTAATGAAGCTTTCTTTTAATAATAGTATGTTTGAATAACAAACATGACAGAAGAACAATTGCTTGAAGACAATTTGAGTAGTGTTCAGGGTAAGCTAATAATCACCAGAAAATTATTGAAAATACAGATTGGCTTTTGCCGCCCGTTTTTGCCGATTGTATAATGCCTTGTTCAGGCAATTTTTTTTTACCCCCTTCATCATTTCACATCTGCCCTTTATGAACGCCAATTTACACACATCAATTATTTACAGGGAGCTTTTGTTTCAAGATACGAACATTCATTTTTGGAAAGGTCATAAACGGAACTTGGGCGGTCTGTTTTGAGCAAAATAAAATTTTGCAGCCGCGACTGTTTTTATTAATTATGGCGCTAATATCCTTCTGGCGACCATGTAACAACGGGTAAGCCTTGCAAGAAGACCCACCCGTTGAGCTAAAAATGCGTTGCGAAAGATACCTAAATCAACCCATTTCCGATACCACCTCAGTCACCTCTGGCACCATGCGTTTGAGCATCCCTTCGATGCCCGCCTTGAGCGTCACTGTCGAAGATGGGCAGCCGCTGCAAGAGCCTTGCAAAATTACAGTCACCACGCCTTGGTTATAGGATTTGAATTCGATGTTGCCGCCATCCATTTCCACCGCCGGTTTTACGTAGGTATCAATAAGTTCCTTTATTTTTTGTACAATGGCAGCTTCATCTGCCGAGTAGCCTTGCGTAGCGCCATGTTCGGCTTCTAATTTTGCTATGGCTTCCGCAAAATCTTCCTTAATAATTTCACCACCATCCTCCACGTACTTCTTAATGAAGTCCTTGATTTTGAGCATAATATCCGCCCATTCGTAGTTCATTTCCTTCGTGATGGTTACAAAATTATTGGTGATATAAACCCCCTTCACGTAAGGTAGCTCAAACAGGGCAGCGCCCAGCGGCGACCATTCCTGCGCCAACGCCTCCTCCCGAAAGTCGGCTGTACCTTTATATAGCATTCGGTTCGTCACGAATTTTAAGCTCTCTGGATTGGGTGTCTGTTCGGTATAGAGCATCACCGGACTCTTAGTGATTGTATTTTCCATGATTGTTTTGTTGCCTATTTAGATTAATTCTACAAAGGTAACATACGAAATGCATTTTCGTTTGATGCGGGGTAAGGGATTTTTTTTATTTCCTGATTTAAAAAAATGGCAGCCTCAAACACAAAGTTAATATATATATTTAAAGTATTGACAATCAAATATTTAAAACAAAAATTAAAACTTAGCCGCCAAAGTCAACAGGCGCCTATCCGTATAGCTCATAATGAATTTGCGATTTATCATATTGCAATTTTAGTAATAGATTTGCTACCGCATCATCAATCATATTACTCCAGCCACAGATATAAAAATCCACATCTGGGCGTGTGTTATTATAATGCGCTAAATAAAGTTGATGTATATATCCTTTGACTATTTCAAACGAAAAATCGGACGGCCGGAGGTTTTCTTCACGCGAGAGCGCCACAGAATAGCGAAATCTGGGCATTTTTTGCTGGAATTCTTCAAATTCTTGGCGGTACAATATGCCATCCGCATAGCGCGTTCCAAAGATCAAGTGAATGTTTTTATACAGTTTATTATGGTTGTATAAATCCCATATCATACTACGGAAAGGCGCTACCCCCGTACCGGTACAGATGAAAACTAAATCTTTTTCCACCGTATCCGGCAGCGTGAATGTGCCGTCGGGGCCTTTGAATTTAATATTGGTTCCTTCTTTTACTTCATCGAATAAATAAGCAGTAGCTGCACCGCCTTCCATTTGTAGGATGCAAAATTCCAGTTCGCGTTCATTATTCGGCGCATTGGCAATCGAATAACTCCGCCAACGTTTGAGGCGCTTATCGCTAATCGGCAAGTCCATGGTTACAAACTGACCGGCACGAAAATCCAATTGTTCTGGTGTTTCCAGCCAAAATCGTTTTGTGGTTGGCGACTCCTGCGCGATTTTTGTTACTTTACTATCATACCATTTCCAAGGCATAGCGGATATCGTAATTCTTTTAATATTGCCAACTTACCAATACTGCTCAACCTGCCTTATTGATTAGTTTGGCATGTTTTTTTTATAAAATCATAGATTCATATGTAATAACAATATCGAAGCCTTTTTCGTTGAAATATGCCTTTGTTTCCTCCTGGCTAAAGGCACTGGCAGCCAGCACAAAGTCGCCGCCCCAAGCGCCAAGCGATTTGATCTCGCCCGGAAAGTCTTGAAAATAAAGGTCTTTAGCGCGCGGAAGCTCTAAAATTGCGGACACGACCGATTCGTGCTGTCGAATTAAAGATTCAAATGTTGGTAAATCTTTACACGTCATAAATTGTTCAGTCAATGTAGAAATCTGCATCATGATTGCTGGTTGTTGCTGCACTTTTTTGCGGTACCGAGCAATGCCCTCGCGGCTGTTTTGTTTTTTACCGAGGTAAATAAAATACAAATTTTGATGAAAAATGGGCTTAAACATTACAGCTTGCACACGCGGCTTACCATGGTACAACTGATATAAAATGGGGCCTTTTGCTTGTGCGCAGGCGAGGTCGTAGCCAGAGCCACCAAACGTATCGCGCAGCAACGCATAAGCATCTGTACCCGACCAACGGGCGAGATTAGCCAGCAGCGTTGAACTGGAACCCAAGCCCCACTGAAGTGGAAATTCTAACCGCGTCTCGACGTACAAGCCTTGATATTGTTGAAAAAATGTAGGCTTTTGTTGAAGTATAGCATTAAAAATTTGCGACAAGCGACGCCCGCTTTCTTCGTCATTGCCAGTCTCGTATTCGCCGGAAGGCAAGTCAAAAACCCCTTGAAACCAGCTTTTGCCATTGATGTCAAAACTATTCCAGATTATTTTTTTGCACTGATTTTCAATTGCTTGCATCGTTTGTCCCAATTGGGTGGGCAAGGCCAGCGCCACGGCCCCATCGAGTACAAAATACTCACCTGTGAGTAGCAATTTGCCCGATGCTCGAAAGATATGTTGGTTTTGATTCAAGGTACGCCCGTTTTTTTACCAAATTATACTACTTTAGCACCATTCGCTGCACCAGCAACAACGCAATCTGATTTTAAGTTGTATTGCTCAGCAGTCCGCAAATGTAATAATGTCTATTAAATATCTATCACTAATCATTAAAAAACATGTACAAACACTTAGCATCCATGAAGCAGTTATTTACTTTTATCATTTTATTATGCAGCTGTATCATAACGGCGCAGGTGCCGCATGTGCTATCGCCGCGTGAACAAGCGCGCGTGCAGGACCAACTCCTGAAGGCACGATTCGAGCAGGTATTGCCGGATTTGATGCGCGAGCAGGGTATTGACATGTGGGTATTGATTTGTAGGGAGTATAATGAAGACCCCGTGCTCAAAACCTTTCTACCGGCTACCTGGCTATCGGCGCGTCGTACAACCATGCTTATTATATATGACAACGGGCAACGCTTGGAAGGGTTGGCCGTAGCGCGCTATGCCGCAGGCGATTTGTTCAGGAGTGCTTGGAACCCCGACCGGCAGCCTGACCAATGGAAACAACTCAAACAATTGATCGAAGAACGCAATCCGAAGAAGATTGCTATCAACAAAGCCGAGCATTTTGGGCACGCCGACGGGCTTTCCGCGCAACACTATGAGCAATTGATTCAATATTTAGATAAAAAATTTCAGTCGCGTGTGGTGTCCGCCGAAACGCTCTGTGTACGTTGGTTAGAAACGCGCACGGCACAGGAAATGGTACTCTACGAACAAGCCATGCGTATTACGCACGAAATTATCCGGGAAGCCTTTTCAGAAAAAGTAATTCAGCCGGGCGTGACGACCACCGAGGATGTGGTGTGGTGGTTTCGGCAGCGTGCTGCAGAGCTGGGGCTGACGGTTTGGTTTCACCCGTCGGTAGATGTGCAACGCCCTTCCGGCAATAGCCAAGCCACTTTTGCCGAGCGCCCCGGCGAGAGCGTGATTCAACCTGGCGACTTGCTACACTGCGATTTTGGCATCACGTATTTAGGCCTGAATACCGACTGCCAGGAAAATGCCTACATTCTGCGCCCCGATGAAACCGAAGCCCCAGCTTTTCTGCGGGAAGCACACCAAAAAGCCCTGCGCCTAATGGATATTTTGACTGTCGAATTTCGCACGGGCCGCACTGGCAATGATATATTGGCGGCAGCCATTGCCCAAGCGCGCGCAGAAGATATTTTTCCTTCCATCTACACCCATCCTATTGGCATGCACGGGCATGCGGCGGGCCCTACTATTGGTTTGTGGGATCGCCAGGAAGGCGTACCATTTACCGGCGATTATAAAATGTATCCGAATACGGCTTATTCTATTGAACTCAATTCCAAAAACTTTCTGGATGATTGGAATTTTTTGATGAAAATGGAAGAAAATGCTTTCTTCGACGGCACAACGGTGCGTTACATTGACGGTCGTCAGCGCGATCTATTGCTCATTCCGCGCCCCATGCAACATTTGGGCCAGTAGATTTTAAAAAATATTATAATTCATTAAACATTGACAATTAGGAGTTTTAAACAAAAGAAGCCCGACTCCGATTACGCCGGAGTCGGAAACCTCCTAAGAGCAACGGCTTAAATTCTTCTGCTCTTTTCGATAAAAAGAAACTGATGCTGGATGCATTTTACTAATATGGTTACTTCCATTGGTGTCCCCAGAGGTATATCCTGCAGAGCCGTATCAGTTATAATATGTGCATCATATTCCTTGCCTTGATATTTAGTTCTCAGTAAATAACAAGCCTTGGTGTAGCGCCCACATGGAGCAGTATAATAAGCACCATCTACCGTGATCGTCATATTGTTAAAATACTGTGGCGTTTCAAGCACCTGCTTCAAATCTACAGCAGGCGGTGGTATATTGTTATGCGTTTGGACATAATAAAATAACAGCGCAACAACAACGGTCAGCAAAAAGGGCATTGCAAAGGCTGCCGCGCCCGGGGTGCCTTGATGTCTATTCATTTTTAAAAAGGCTTATCTTCTGAATAATCGGCTGAAGCATCCAATGCACTGGTAATTTCTTTGACCAAGTAGAAAGCATTACTATCAAATAGGGTAACAACTTCCAGATAAACTATTCGCTGGTCAATGCGCATACCTTTTGCGGGCGGCATATGCTTCGTAATGGCCGAGATCGAATTACCGGAGGCATCCGTCAGACGGTACAAGCCATACCCGAGTACAAAACTGCTCTCTGTACAAGTCCCGCTTACGCGAAATACTTTGCGATGAAAGGCTCGAAGATTACGCTTAAGGGATGCAAACTCATCATAGTGCTTAGTACGGTGTAACTGCGCGTCGGGAACCTCTGGTGTGTAGGTCAGTCGGAGCATTGCAAAAACTAGCAGTAACAAAACCAAAACAAACGCTGTAGCCGAACCACGGTGTCGGTGTTGGGGCGACTTGGAATCTAAAACAATTTGAGTCATGGCAATAAACATTTAAAATGAGAAAATAATGCTTTATTGCCGTTGCTTATTCAAAAAATAAAAAATATGTTACAAAAAATGGTTTTCAACATATTGTTAGTAAAAAAATTTGGTTTTCCTACGATAGGATTCTATCTTAGCGCAGCGTGAAAATCCAACAACTATAATACAAATATATAGATTTTTCTTTCAAAAATCAAAACACTAATTGCAATTTTTGGATTATAAAATTGTAATTTCATTGTATCGCCTATGTTAAGTCGAGCAAAAAAGGGCTACCAGGTAGGAAAAGTATCTATTCGATCACCTCAACCAGTAGCTATGACAAGCAAAGTACATCATGGAAAACTACTGCGCCAGTTGCTGGAGCATCATCAATTGGACGTGCCTTCTTTTTTTGAACTGCTCAAAGATGAAATAAGTTCCATATCAACGGTTTACAAATTACTCGAATCCGAAGAGATTTCAAAAGCGCGGCTTTGCCTGTTCTGCGCTATGTTCAACGTGGGGCCAGCTTATTTTCACAAGCCAGATAATTATTTTGACCCTGTAGCCGCACTCGCAAACAAAGCCAACAGCAGCGACCGCTTGGTATTGTACAATTACATTGGCGAACGCAAAAGTAACTATGTAGAATTTGTGGATGCTTATTTTCAGGCTTTTACGAATCATATGCTTACCGCTCAGCGCAGCATCTATGTATTGGATTATCTGGCGAGCAAGTCAGGGGTGCGCCTTCAAGACCCCATTGGCTACTTCCATCAGGCGAATAAGATCGGAAGAGCACACGTCTGAACTCCAGTCACTAGCTTATCTCGTATG
>CALMSP010000253.1 GCA_937872405.1 uncultured Saprospiraceae bacterium
TGGCGATTTTGAGGTAAAGATAAGGGGTTTTGCCATTTCTGGTGGATGCTTGGAAGATTTTTAAAAATCAGGCTTCCTGCGGCATCGCCAGCTAAGGTTCGCGGTTGCTTGTTGTTTTGCGCTGCTGATAGGTATGCGCTATTGCTTCCACAATCACTTGACAGGCGAAGCGAATATCGGTTTCTTCAATAATCAATGGCGGTGCAATGCGCAAAGAACGGTTGTTGAACAAAAACCAGTCGGTGAGTACGCCGCGTTGCAGGCAAATGCTAATCACCGAGCGCACAAAGTCGAAATCGGGTAATTCAACCGCCATCATTAGTCCAGCACTGCGCACTTCCACAATAGCTGGATGTACCAATAAAGCGTGAAACAATTGCGATTTGGTTTTAACCTGCACCATCAAATCCTGCTCAAGTAAGGTTTGCAAGGTGGCTAAGGCCGCGGCACAGCTCACCGGATGCCCCCCAAAAGTAGTAATATGCCCTAAAATGGGATGTTGCGAGAGGTGCTGCATGACATGGCGCGGCGCCACAAAAGCCCCAATCGGCATACCACCGCCCATGCCTTTAGCCAACAATAAGATGTCCGGTACAATCGCGTATTGTTCAAAAGCCCAAAGCGAACCAGTGCGCCCGTAGCCGGTTTGAATTTCATCCAAAATAAGCAGCGCCCCTACCTCGTCGCAACGCTGCCGCAGGTTTTTCAAATAGCTGGGATGTGGTACACGGATGCCCCATTCCGCTTGCACGGTTTCTACAATGACGGCGGCCGTACGCTCGGTGATTTGTTGCAAACACCAGTCGCAGTTATATTCGATGTGGCGAATGCCGGGCAACAAGGGATGATAAGGCTGGGTAAAATCTTTAGGAGACATAAGGCTGGCCGCGCCCTGCGTGCTGCCATGGTAGGATTTTCTGCAAGCTATAATTTCCGGGCGATTGGTGTATCGTTTGGCGAGTTTCATGGCGCCTTCGGTGGCTTCCGTGCCTGAATTGACCAAATAAACACTGTCGAGTGGCGCCGGTAGATGTGCCGCTAGCAACTGGGCTAATTGTACCTGTGGTGAAAGGATAAATTCACCATATACCATTGTATGCAAATATTTATCTAATTGATTTTTAACGGCTTCTATTACATTAGGATGCCGATGCCCCAAACTGCTCACCCCGATACCTGCGATCAGATCAAGGTAAGGTTTGCCCTGCACATCGTACAAATACATGCCTTCGGCGCGCTCAATTTCAAGCGCAAGCGGTGCATCGCTGGTTTGGGCAAGGTGCTGCAAAAAAAGCTGACGCTGGTTCATGGCTGAGATAGCATTTTTCCTTCGATATTAGATCGTACAACAAAAGTAGGATACAACCGGTTAAATAAAAATAAAACTTCGACTGCCAGATGTTAGGTGCTTTCCTGACAATCTAAAAACGCTTAGATCACCACCTTATGAAAGAGCAACATACCAAGCATAGTGCGCTGGCTCGTCCTGATTATGGTGTCTTTGGGCGACAGGAGTGGGCAATCGTAGGCATGCCCTGCACCCATATTCAGCAATTGGCTTTTGCGCTAACGGCAGATCTGAAAACACAATATCGAATCGCTTATGTGGATGCTGACCACGCGGCGGCAGATGCAGAAGCACCGTCCGGACAAGATGCTACGTGCGCCACCACGCATGGCGCAGCCTTGCAATATACCGATAAAATCACTTTCCACCGCTTGGATTCAGCTACCCGCCCAGAGCGGCAGTGGTTTGACAACGCCGACTTGGTGCTGATAAATGGCAATCATTTCGCGGCCAAGCGGCAAATTGTAGTCATTGACCCGCGCAAGGAAGCCTCTTTGCGTAAGCGCCTCGATCAACTGACAGATATACAATTGATTTTGCTCACAGCGCCAGAACAATCGGTTTATCCGTTCCTGCAAGATAAGCTGGCCGGGTCAGTTCCCATCTTATTACACACTGATTATCAAGGCATTAAACAATGGCTGACGAGAAAAATGGAAGCCGCATTACCGCCGCTCTATGGCTTGGTGCTGGCGGGTGGGGAGAGCCGCCGCATGGGGCATGACAAGGGAAGCATCGTTTATCATAGAAAGCCGCAGCGAGAGCATGTTGCTGATTTATTGCAATTATTTTGCCCTCAGATTTTCATTTCGCATCGGCCAGGGCAGTTACTATCGGATAGTACTTATCCTTTGCTGGAGGACACTTTTCTGCATTTGGGGCCCTACGGGGCTATTTTATCTGCCTTTCGCCAGCACCCCGATGCCGCCTGGTTAGTGGTTGCCTGCGATTTACCGCTCGTAGATACGAAAACCTTGCAATCACTCCTGCTCGGACGCAACCGTTCCAGCGTGGCTACCGCTTTTTATAATCCGGCTACTCATTTTCCGGAGCCGCTCCTCGCTATTTGGGAGCCGCGCGCTTACCCAAGGTTACTTCAATTTTTGGCGCAGGGGTATTCTTGTCCTCGTAAAGTGCTAATAAATTCAGATGTTACACTCTTAGAGGTACCTAATCCTGATAGCCTACTCAATGTGAACCTCCCCGATGAGGCTCGCGCCGTACAGCAGCACCTAGAATCCACTCGGAAACATTCGCAGTAAAAACATTTGATTGTAGGTCGAAATGGTGGATGAGATTTTTGTCATGGCGTTTTGCGGCTTGGCGTTCGGGCGGGTTACGGAGCACAAAAGTTCATTTTAGCACGTCTGCCCGCCTTGCCACAAATGCAATGTTGGGCGTTTGTTGTTTTTTTACCGCACTACAATTACTTTAACATTAAACGTTTTTCCTTGTATCATTTGTTCTCCTTCTAATTCTTGGAAGTTGTTAATGTCCTGAATAGAATTTGGGGCATAGATAAAAAATATTATCTCTGTAAGAGTGTTTACAACGTGGTAAGATTGTAAATCTTCTTTCATTTGTTTGGTGTACTTCTTATCTTCTGCTTTGTCAATGTACTTGACTTCTATTATAATTCCTTCGTCTTTCAAATAAAAGTCTAATCTTTTAGCACTTCCCCCATAGTTGCTTGTATCGTCTTCATACTTAATTTCAGGGAACACTGATTTTAGGCTAAAATAAAGTAAATCTTGAACGTCATACTCGTCTTTGATTGCGATTAAATTTCTGTTTTGCTTATCTTTTCCGTATCGCAAAGTTAAATCTGTAATTTTTTTTACTGCATTTTCAAAATTCTCTAAAATCTCAATTATCAAATCTTTTGCAGATAAGTTTTTGTATGTTGTTTTCGTAACTGCTTGTTTGCTAAAATGGCTTTGAAGTTCTGCCAATACAATTAAATCAACAGTTTCTAATTCTTTTCTGCTTAACTCTGTAATCAAACTGTCAATTTCCGTTTTAAACTCACTATTATAAATGTACTTCAAAATTTTGGTAGATATATCACTTGCATTTTCAGATTTTAACTTACTCAAAAAATCTTGCTCAAACTCAGGAAAGAATTTTTGCACTAAAAAAATCTCTTTTGCTGATGACTGTTTGACAAAAGTTTCAAGGTGCTTGTATGCCTGACTGTTCTTATCTGAAGTTAAAGATATACCAATAAGTTTATACTTGTCTTGCTTATAGTGTGCTACTCTTTTGTTTTCGGGTTTGTCAATAATTGATAAATCTTCGCTACTTGGTATTATTCCTTTAAATCCTTTGGCGGCTAATGTTTCTTCTTCACCTTGTAAACTGTCTATGCTTTTAGATTGTAATTTGTTTTTATCAAAAATACGCAAGTAACAAAACTCTTGAATAGTTGGGTATTCAAAAATCCTGTTAGCATTATATTGTATTATGTCGTTTATCCAATTCATAGACTAAATGAACCAAAGTTTATCGGTAATTGTCTTCACCATATTATCGTCCCATTTATCAACTTCTTGAAGCTTGTCCAAAAGTCCTGACATAATAGATGGATACAAAATTGTAACTGTTTTCTTAGAAGGTTGAAACGTTCTATGCGAAAGATGAGAAAACCAAAAGATTTGTGTAGAAAGATAACGTAAGTCTTGGAAAGTTGAACGTTTATCAATTTCAATTTCTAATGGTATTGTGCTTTCTGAAATAAAATGAATTAAGGAACGATATTTTGAAAGTTCAATGTAAGTTCCTTTGGGTGTGGTGTTTACTTGTTGGTCTTTCCCATATACTTTTATTGTTTCATTATTAACTCCATCATTTGAGAGTAGTCTAAAATTATGTCCGTAGGCAAGATGAACAAAAGCATACTTAAAAGTTAGATTTTCATTTTGGAATTTATTTATCACATTCTCAACGGCTTTTATTTCATATTCTTTGCTTGCTGATTTGAAAAGGTGAAAAACTAGACGAAACTCTGACCTTTTATTGATAATTTCTTGGCTAATAATCTTTGATAAAGAATTGTAAAGGTGATTTTCTAAATTCTCTGCGTAGTTATCAAAAGTTGATAATGGTGAGCAATCACCTACTAAATACCTACCGTCTGAATGAAATATTTGGGCTATACCTAAAATTCTCCTTCCGTCCTTATTTAAAGATGAACCAATACCAATAACTAATTCTTCCTTTCGTTTCTCAATATTCTGTATAGTCCAACCAATCCCGCCAATCTTCGCATAAACATTAAGAGCAAGATTATTCATTACATGTTGATTGATTTTTTTGAGATTCTTCTCTTGTATTTTTTGAGTGGGAATACCTTGTCCAAGTAATTTCGCCTTGCAGACATAATATGGACTTTGCTTTATATCAATAATTTTTAAATGCTGTTCAGTAAACACCACGATACAAAGATGTGATGTTGTAACCTTTTCTTCATAAACAGCATTCGTGTATGTGTCTGTTTTAGTGTCTGATAAGAATATTGTTGAAAAAATAGGTTTGATATGAAACATGCTTTTTAGGCGTGTTTCAAGTTGGTTAATGAAAGCTTCTAAAATACCTTCGTTAAACTTGGGGCAAATAATGGAAATTTTAATTTCTTGATTTTCAAAAAACTTAAAACTGTATGGTTTTAGTCTTGAAATTACATCATTGTAATAACCTCTTTCTGTTCTGTTCTCAAAGTAGTATCTAATTGGGTCTTCCAACCTCTCCACTTGAATTTTATCGTTTTCAAGCGGTAAGTATTTCATTGAAAATTCACTAAACTTGTTTCCACAAGGTAAATAAATACTGTTTCTCTCTTTTTCAAGCCAATCAAAGACTTGTTTGACTTTTTTAAAATTTTCTTCGTTATGTTCCAAAGTATTCATATGGTTATCATAACTGCCTTGCTGTCCTGTGGCTGATAAAAAACGTTTTATAGATTGCTTATTCGCAAAAATGGTATTATCAATTCCTTTCAAATCTTTACACTCAATTCCTCTTTTTTCAAATTCGTCTTTACCTATTGAAAATTTCAACTTAATACCTCTTGAAAGCACGAAATAAAATGAAATACTACCATTGTAAGAATTGAAAAGGGTATTAAAGTGAAATTCGTTGTAAGCATTTAATCCTTTTACGTTTGTTATCAAATCTTGTGGGGATACTATATTCCAAAAATGTTCTTCTTTTTTCTTCGATAATTGAAATTTGCCAAAATTTTTGAAGTGTTGAATAATACAACTCTCAATAATTTTACAGACAATTTTAGGGTTACTTTGAATATCAATTCTATCAATATTTTGTGTCAATAAACTTGAAGCAAGTGCTTCTTTATTCCAAAGATAGATACGTCTTTCGGTTGTATCGTTATCAAGTTTAACATCATATTTATAAAACTCGTAATCAGGGTTTTCTGCACGAAGTTTCTTATATGCTTCTATCGTAGCATATTCTTCATAAGATAAGTATTGTAAGTCAAAATAGTCTTTTTCAAACTTACATTCAAATATGTTTAGGAATAGTCCTGTCATTTTTTCGTTTTTTCAATACCCAATCAAAACAATGCCCTTTAATGGTAAAAGAAGCCTATTACTGATGTAAAGGGTTTCAAGAAATTGATAAACTGACTTAAAATCATCACTATTATGATAATGATTTCTTACTGCTATTACTAAATACTCAACTTTGGGCATCATGCAAGCCTGAAAAATATCTTTTAGAAATTGATTATTTCTGTATGCTCGCCCTGCTTCTACCTCAATAACAATTTTCCCGTCCGCACTTACTGCATCAGCATCAAAAAATTTATCAATTTTGTTGTTTACACTAAAAAGTACTGGGACTTTTATTTTATCCCCACTCGCCTTACTTTTTTCTACTTGAAAATTCAACTTTTCAAGGTCGTTTGTGATGATTTTTAGCACACCATCACTACTCAAATTATTCTCAGGGGATTTTATTTGTTCATAGTTTTTACTAAAACATTCAATTACTGCCTCTATTTCAGGCGTAATCCCAAATGAGCGTGGAAAAAGTTGATAAAGTAATTGATATTCCATTTATGCAGCGTCTTTTAAATTATTGTTTATATATAGCCCAAGAAGCATATCTTTTCTTCCAGCTTGGTTGGCAATGAAAACCTGCACATAAAATATCGTGGGACGGAATACTTTTAATGTCCACTTTTTTTATGTCGCCTTCGGGCTTGGTGCCGTAGTTCCTTTCATATAGTTCGGCTAATGTCTTATCTATTTCGCAAGCAAAGACACATTGATGCCCTAATTTTTGTAGGGCTAAATGAAATCCGCCTATGCCTGCAAACAGGTCTATGAATTTTAGCATTTTAGTCTGTTTTTCGTTTTTACAATAGCCCACAACGGCAGCAGGGCTGACGCAATTTTTGAAAAATTCCGCGAAGCGGAAAAAATTTTTCAAAAATTGACGTCAGTCCGGTGTTGTACGATGGTGCTGAGCGTAGCGAGGTATCTTGAATGAACATATCTCCCAGGTTGTTCATGGGGCTTTTCAGCCGTTTTTTGGCGTGACTAAGGGTTTGTATTTCTTACAGATACTGATTCAAATATAATATCATTTTATCATAAAGTAAAGTGCGGTAGTATTTTTCCCTTTACTGGTTTTTACAAAAACGTTTTTCTGTGAAAAGTTAATATTACGCAGGGTGATGTGATGATGATAACCTGTCTATTGAATCCGGCTTTATTTTTTGAAAATGGCATTATTGCCCTGCTGATATGCAAATTTGCCTCTCGAAATAGGAAAATTGCTGTTTTTAATAGGAATATCGGCGTGCAAAGTAGCATTTTATACTACTTCCGATTTTAGACGTCCGATTTTGGATTTCATAAAATGTTGAAAAACAAGCTATTGGGCATCCACAAGTACGTTATTTCCAATTGAAAAGAGGTATTATTCTTTACTCCAAGTTGTACCTTCCTTACTATCTTTCAGTTGAATGCGCAGTTCTTTCAGTACGTCGCGGATTCGGTCGGAAGCGGCCCAATCCTTGCGAGCGCGGGCATCGTGGCGCATCTCAATGATGAGTTGCATGAGTCCGTCCAGCACTTGGTAATCCCCATTGGCAGATGCCTCTTCTTGCAGCCCAAAGATTGTAAAAATCAAATCGTACATTCCTTGTTTCAAGCGGTTGAGCGTATTTTCTGATACCTCCGCGATGGGCAGTTGCCCCCCTTTCAAACCATTGATTCGGGAGCACAATTCAAACATCCGCGAGAGTGCTTTTGGCGTATTGAAATCATCGTTCATATCCTGGAAAGCCTCGTCAATCAGGCGATTGATTGCTTCATCGAGCGCGCCGGCGCGTGCGTCCGCCACTGGCTGCAGTGTTTGTAAGGTTTTCCAGGCCTCCATGAGTCGGCGATAGCCTTTTTCGGCGGATTGGAGCGCCTCGTCGGTCAGATCGAGTGGACTACCATAATGCGCTTGCAACATGAAAAAGCGCACCATCATTGGGTTGTAAGCCTTACTAATGTGCGGGCTGTTGCCGGTGAACAATTGTTCGGGCGAAATAGAATTGCCATCGCTTTTCGACATTTTCTTACCATTCAGCAGCAGCATGTTTGCATGTATCCAGTAGCGGGCTGGCGTGCAGTTGCAAGCGCCATAATTTTGGGCAATTTCGTTTTCGTGGTGCGGAAATTTGAGGTCATTACCGCCACCATGTATGTCGAAGGTTTCGCCAAGATATTTGGTGCTCATAGCCGAGCATTCGAGGTGCCACCCAGGGAAGCCTACCGACCAAGGCGAGTTCCAGCGCATGAGGTGCTCCGGTGATGCCTTCATCCAAAGGGCAAAATCAGCCGGATGCCTTTTCTCGTCTTGCTTTTTGAGGTTGTCGCGCGATTCGGCTATTAGCTCTTCCAGCACCCGCCCCGATAGCTGGCCGTACACGCCTTTGTCTTGCGCAAAGCGAAGGGTATCAAAATAAACCGAGCCGTTTTGTTCGTAGGCATAACCATTATCTATAATGCGTTGTACCATTTCAATTTGTTCAATGATGTGTTGGGTAGCATGAGGCTCAATACTGGGAGGTAGTACATTAAAAATACGCATCATGTCATGAAAGCCATTCGTATAGCGCTGCACCACTTCCATTGGCTCCAGCCTTTCTAAACGGGCTTTTTTGGCAATTTTATCTTCGCCGGTATCGGCGTCGCTTTCCAAATGCCCCACATCGGTTATGTTGCGAATGTAGCGCACTTTGTAGCCGAGGTACTGCAGGTAGCGAAACATTACATCAAAACTGATGAAGGTACGGCAATTCCCCAGATGCACATCGCTATATACGGTTGGGCCGCAGACATACATCCCGACGTAGCCTTCGTGTATGGATTGGAATGGTTCTTTTTTTCGGGTGAGGCTATTATAAATGTACAGGTTGTTCATGTGTATTCCATTTCGCCGCAAAAATACATTGCAATAACACGGGAAGCAAATTTAAAGCATTTGGAAATGAAGAAATTCAGATAATTCGTTATGGCAGGCTCAGTACGCTGTGCACCAGATCATGATCAGAAAAACGGGAACGACGAATCACATGCTGGTGTATTTGAAAATCCGGCGCGGCGAAGATATAGTCAATGCGTAAGCCCGGAATACTGCCATTGTAGGTAAACCCCAGCCCGCGACCCCTTATTTTAAAGGCGTCTTGAAGGCCGGTAGCCAGCCGGTAGTAAGCATAGGATTGGGGTATGTCGTTCAAATCGCCACAGACAATGACCGGATAAGGACTCGCCGCTATCTGGAGGGCTATTTCCTCTGCCTGGAGCGTGCGTTTTTGTACGGCTCGTTTGAATCGGGCCAGCATACCACGAATTTGTAGCCAGGTTTCTTTTTGTTGCAAATCGCCTTCCGCAGCCACTTGCTCGGCAATGGAAGATACGGCATTGCTTTGTAAGTGCACATTGAACACGCGAATGCGGCGGGCGGCTACATCCAGATCAACGTACAAATAGCCATTGGTTCTATTGAAATGCTTTACTTTGGCATCCAGGATGGGGTAGCTGGAAAAGATAGCCAACTCTTCCCCTTTGCGACAGTACCGGTGGGGCAGTTCGTTACCCGATATAATAGCGTTGGCGTATTGTTCGTCCCGATGCACCTGCGTGCTACCAAACTCTTGCAAACATAGAATATTGGGCGGGTTTTTGGCAATCAGTTGGGTTAGTGTTTCTGGGCTGATCACCTTACCTGCTTGTCTGTATATTTTCATGCTATGGGCATTGAGCGACGTAACGGCTATTGCCATGGTGGCATTCGCGGGGGCGCTGCGGCTTTGCCAGCCCACAATGCTACACAGATGCGTCCAACCCAGCAGAATGGTACCAATTGAAAAGAAGCAATACCAGTGGCGTCGTAAAGCCCAAAATAAAATGAAGCCGATATGTAGTAGTAAAAGCCAAGGGTAAAGCAACCCAAAGAAAGCCAAGGGCCAAAACGCAGCAGGGCTTACCACTGGCGCTAAGTAGGCAACAAAGGTTAGCACAACAACTCCAAGATTGGCGAGGCGTGGCAGCGTGGGCAACTTCACGGCTTATTTTTTACTGGCATTAAACAGAAATTCTTTCTCTTCGCTGGTAAGGCTGTCGTACCCGGATTGCTTAATTTTGTCAAGAATAGCGTCCAGGCGCTCTTGGTAAGGCAAATCCGTCTTATCGGTGGTAGTAGTGGTCGTTTTACGACTGGTTTTTACGTCGCTTTTGCTGGCGCTGGGCGTAGGACGGTTCGGATTTTTATAGGCCATACGTGGGCCCCGATTGGTATTTTTTTTGGAAGCAAAACCTCCGCTAACATATTCCAGCAGGCTATTCACAGGCTGTGCCCAGTCGTTGCCGTCGCGCAAGCGCCGAACGAAAAGCCAGCCCATAATGGCGCCACCAAGATGGGCGAAAGCCCCGCCCGTATTATTCAGATTGGAAAGTGCTACCAGATCAAGCAATACCAACGCGCCAACGATATATTTTAACTTAACGTCGCCAAAGAAAAGCAACCGAATGATATAATCAGGAGAAATCACGCCAGCAGCTACTACAATGCCCATGACGGCGGCCGAAGCGCCCAATGCGTAAGTGCCCATATCAAAAATGGGCGGAATATGATTCATAAAAATAGGCAACACATTCGATATAAACAAATACACCACAGCGCCAGAAAGCCCTCCGAGCAAGTAAATAGGAAGTACCCGTTGATTGCCGATAAAATCACCAACGATGCGACCAAACCAGTACAGGAAAAGCATATTCCATAAGATGTGCCATACGCCTTCGTGCAAAAACATGTGCGTGAAAATAGACCAGGGGCGGAACAGTAAATACTTACCATCCGACGCAAGTGCCAGAAATCCGACAAAGCGGTCAATAGCTTTCACGGCTGTGGCAGTATCGGCATTGGCAGCATGAATAATGAGCTTGACCAATACGACTACTACGAATATGGCTACATTGACGATGATAATACGAGTGATCGTATTGCCATAACTGAATTCCCGCTTGACATCGTCCCAGATGGATTGAAACATTATTTCAAGTGTTGAACATTTTTATTAAAAATAACGAATTCGATAATATTCTTTAAATATATAATCTGCTTTGCCTGAACGCTTGGGGCGTATTTTGAATAATTGACCCTGTGTACGCTCATCATTTTTTAATCACTAAGTTATTGAAAATCAAATTTTTATAAAACTATTCGCCATTAGCTCACTTTTAAAAAAAATTATATTCACTACCGAGCCATGATTCAAAGATAAATGCGCAAATATTTGCCAAATAATAGGAGCAGAAGCCCTGTGAGCGCCCCACCCAAGTGCGCAAAGTGCCCGATATTATCCCAAGCAAAATTATTAACGCTGAGGTACAATTCTACAACCATTAAAATTGGAATAAAATATTTTACCTTAATCGGAATTGGTACAAAGATAAGCATCAATTCAGTATTTGGAAATTTCATGGCAAACGCCAGCAGCAGCCCAAAAATTGCTCCTGAAGCTCCTACCGCCGGAATATTCATTTGATACCTCAGGTATTGCTGCATCATACCGGATACCGCCTCAACCGTCATGGGATTGCCGTCTTGCAGGGCGCTACTGGCTTGTAGCACAAGCGCTTTGTATTCTGGATTCAAGCGGTCTAAAGGCACCTTTTTAAAAAATTGCCAAAAGGTATCATAATTAGGAATTGCCCGAAAGGCATCAATAGCGGTTTGCATTTGCGAAAATTCTAAGTAATTGACCAGCAAATGCAGTAGCGCCGCGCCAACAGCGCAAACGAAGTAATATAATAAAAAAGGACGGGCACTCCAAAGCGACTCCAACGCGCTGCCAAACAAGTACAGAGCATACATATTGAAAAGTAGGTGCGGCAGGTTGGCGTGCATGAAGAAATGTGTGGCAAACTGCAATGGCATAAACTGCTCAGAACCAGGATAGTACAATGCTAACATCCCTGTATTGAAAACCCGGCTGGCCAAAAACATCAAGATATTGATAATCAACAGATGCTTGACGACGTCAGTAATTCGGAGCATGGCATTTTTTTGCAGTTAACACATAACAAATGAGCAGCATAACAACCGACAATAATACAAAAAAGCGGCGATAGTAGTTCAGGAGTATCACCGCTTTTATGTTTGTTTCGATTGGGTTTTTTGCTTTTATCAAATTGATTATCAGCAGTTAACGCAATCAACCCTTTGCTATACACCTCGCACCTTGGTCGGTATAAAAGCGTTTTTCGGCGCTCCTGGTTTTAGCTCAGACGTACTTCATCATCATTTTCGTCGAAAAAGCGATATTGAATCATGGGGCAATTGCTATCGGCTTCTATCCGAATCCAGCGTTGGTATTTCATCCACCATTTCACTTGCGTATTGAGGAGCCCTTTTTTCAGATAGGCTTCTACATACGGATGCACTTTTAGCTTCGTCTTCGCCCTCATGCGCGATTGCATGATAAAATTGAGGTCGCGTTCGATTTCGTCCAAGAGCAATATGGAAGCATTGATTTTCCCAGTGCCGTTGCAGGTTGGGCATACCTCAGCTGTATTGATTTTTACTTCGGGCCGCACGCGCTGGCGGGTGATTTGCATCAGCCCAAACTTGCTCAGAGGCAGGATGGTGTGCTGGGCGCGATCTTTTTTCATAAATTGCTTCATGGCGCTCACCAGTTGCTTTTTGTGCTCCTGGTTTTTCATGTCAATGAAGTCAACAATAATGATACCGCCAATGTCACGTAGGCGCAGCTGTCGGGCTATTTCTTCTGCTGCTTCCAAGTTTACGCGCAGTACAGCCTCTTCTTGGTTGCTGCTCCCCATTTTGTGCCCGCTATTCACGTCTATTACGTGCATGGCTTCCGTAGATTCGATCACCACATAAGCGCCGCTGGGCATGGTAGCGGTTTTACCAAAGGAGGCTTTGATCTGGCGTGTGACGCCAAAAACCTCGAAAATTGGCTTATTTGTTTTGTGTAAATTGACAATTTTCACCTGATCGGGCGCGAAGGATTCCAGATAGTTGCGAATATTTTGATACAGTTGTTTGTCATTTACGACGATGCGATTGAAGGAATCGCTAAGCAGGTCGCGCAGGATGCTGGAGGTTTTATCCAGCTCACTCATTAGCTTTAGGGGTGCTTTTGCCTTCGGAAGTTGCTGGTAGATTTCCTCCCAGCGTTGTACCATCATGGAAAGCTCCTCGTGCAAGTCGGCTACTTTTTTGCCTTCGGCTGCCGTGCGCACGATCACCCCAAAATGCTTGGGCTTAATGCTCTCCACCAGATTTTGTAAGCGTTTGCGCTCTTCGGCGTTGGCTATTTTCTTGGAAACCGCCACCACATCGTTGAATGGCGTGAGCACCAAGTAGCGGCCTGGTATCGTAATTTCGCAACTCAGGCGTGGGCCTTTGGTTGAAATTGGCTCTTTGAGTATCTGCACCAGCAAATGGTCGCGCTTGCCCAGCACTTGATCAATTTTACCAGTTTTGATAGTTTCTGGCTCAATTTTAAAATTGTCCAATTTATGGGTGGTGATAGCACCACTGATCGCACCATTGGTATATTTTACAAGTGACCGCAGTTTGGTTCCAAGGTCTGTGTAGTGCAAAAATGCATCCTTCTTGTGCCCAATATCAACGAAAGCAGCATTGAGCCCTGGCATGAGGCGCCTAATCTTTCCGAGAAAGATATCACCGACTGAAAAGTTGTTATTGGTTTTCTGATAGTGGATTTCTACAAGTTTGGAATCCTCCAGCAGGGCAATTTCAACCTCTGTGGGCGTGGCATTGATGATTAGTTCTTTTTCCACATGAAAATACCTTTATCCGACACCAAAGGTATGCTTCAGCGGGACAGGTACTTCGCGAGGTGAAACAGATGTACTTATGCTATTGTGAGCGATAGGAAAGATTAGGACACACCCATGACCCACGCACCGCGATTGGAGGCAGGCGCAGGGGGCTGCTTGTCGCAAATTGGATAGTCATTTGTATCCAAAAAACCTTTCTCATCCTGAAAACGATTAAGCGTAGAGCCTTGCCAACAGCGCAATGTCTTTTAAATTCGGGTATTTTTTAGCTGCTAAAAAACCTGCCCGATTGTACTCAGGGGGTGGTGCTTGCTTTGATAGCAGTGCAGCCTGTTGTGTTGCTACGTAAATTGTTGAGCAGTTTGCAAGAAATTATAGCATCTCTTTTTTATCTGGATGCATCCTTTTGCCGATGACTAAGGACGCTGTGCAGGCATCCGCTAAAATAAAAAACTGCTCAACTACTTATGTGCAAAAGTGCATGTAATCATGAGCAACGGTAGCGCTTAAATTCTTTTCAATCAACGCTTGGACATACATCATTGCTAAGCATTGACAAGGGCACTACCACAGCTGCATACAAGGCACACGATACGCTTTTGATTTTTTTTTCAATAATAAGTAACACGCAAAATACGCTCCCAACTTACCTTCATGCCGGAAGTTTTTTTTATGATTTACCGGTTCTTCTTCTTATGACGGTTCTTGCGTAGTCGCTTCTTGCGTTTGTGTGTTGCAATTTTGTGTCTTTTTCTTTTTTTTCCACAAGGCATAATGCAATATCTTTTTTGAAATGAACCAAATTAATTGTTGTCCTACTGTTGATTTCTGAGTGCCTCACAACGCTGAGCGAAAGTAGCTGCTTTTGCCTCATCACCTGATGAGGCATACGCTTGAGCCAATAGGCATACACTGGTTGCGTTCTGCGGCTCAATGGCAATGGCTTCTTCTAATCGCTCCACCGCGCGGTCTAGTTGGCCGGTTCGCAGCGCCAGCCGAGCGAGGCTATTCAGTATTAATACGTTTTCCGGTTGCTTCTGGTTGAGTTCTCGCAACATCAGAATACCTTTCATCGGCTCATTCTGAGGCGGATTTTCAGCATAGCAAAGCGCCAGATTCACACGGTGCGTTACGTTGTCAGGATTGAGCGAAATGGCATTTTCAAAGGCTGCCACGGCGCGTGTTGTACAAAAATTGCGAATGCGCTCTTCCTGCGTGGTTTGAAGGCAGATAGCATACGTGGTGCCAGCGATAGACCAAGTCTCCTCTGTGTCGAGCTGTTCGGCTATGTTCTGGGCATAGGCCCCCGCTAATGCTGGATACCTGTACTCGTACCATTTGCCCGAAAGGGCTTTAAATGCCTCTATGCGCTGGGGGTCGTCCTCTGGCAGCGCGCTGATTCTTTGCTCTATCAATGCGATTTCGCCACGTTGGGGGGCACTCAATTCCGACTTTGCTTGCTGCCGTAGCACATCCACGCTGGCTGTTTCCGCTTGAAGTGCCCTTACTTTTTCCAATTCGCGCTGCTTACGCGGCTTGGTATCTGGTCCAAAGTACAACCCCAGCAGTAGCAATACAGCTATGCTCGTCACAACGATTTGCATTCGTGTCATGGATGCGCGCTTTTTTTATCAATCCTCAGCTTCCTCTTCTGGAAGCGACGTTACATTATCCTTTACATGATCCACAAATACTTTAGCCGGCTTGAAGGCTGGAATAAAGTGCTCTGGAATCTCAATGGATTCATTACGCTTGATATGGCGTCCAATTTTCTTCGCTCTACGCTTGATCACGAAGCTCCCGAAACCTCTGATATAGACGTTTTCGCCCTGCGCAAGCGTTTGTTTTACTTCTTTGAAAAAGGTTTCCAGTGTAACCAGTACGTCAACTTTCTGTACTCCGGTTTTCTCTGAAATTGCTGTAACCAGATCAGCTTTTCTCATCTTAATAATTGGTTTATAGTGAGTTATAGAAGTTTTTCGCGCCCTTTTTAACAAGCGAGTGGCAAATTTCGCAATTTTATTTATTAATTGAAAACAAAAAAATCAAATTGTGCAATTTTTTTTGTCTAACACTCAAGGCCTTATGAAAAAGCATGCGCTTAGCGGCTCCCCGCTGGAGGATTGGAGGCCACGGAAAAAGGCCTTGGCAGCGGTTGTGACAGAAATGGTCTGCATTCAAGCTATGAAGCGGATATTTGTATCAATTTTCGTAACTTGCGCAGCCTATACATCAACTATTTAAAAACCGAGAGACGATGAATCGAATTTTTGTTATCGTTGCCGCTGTATGCTGCGGCTTGGCCTTTACCGCTGACGCTCAACGATTTATCACCTTAGAAGAAATCTGGCAAAGAGGAACCTTCAACCCAAAGTCGGTTCCGGGTTTCAACTTTATGCAGGATGGTAAGCATTATACACGCTTAGAGCAAAACAAAATTCAGCAGTGCGACCTCACGACGGGCGAATTGGTGCAAACGATTTTGGATGCCAGTGCGCTGCAAGGTGTGGCGGGCTTCAACGGACGGATGCAGGGCTACAGCTTCAGCGCCGATGAACGTAAGATTTTGTTGTGGTCAGATATCGAACCGATCTATCGGTACTCCACGCGCGCTTGGTTTTTTGTGTATGATCGGCAGCAGCGTACCTTGCAGGCGGTATTCGACGGTGGCAAGCATAGCTTAGCTACTTTCAATCCGCAAGCGGATAAAGTCGCGTTCGTGTTTGATAACAACCTGTATATCAAGGATTTAAAGTTAGACGAAATTCGTCAAATCACAACGGACGGGCAAGCAAATGCCATCATCAATGGCGGCATGGACTGGGTATATGAAGAAGAATTTGCCTTGAAGCAGGGCTACCAGTGGTCAGCCGATGGGCATCGAATAGCTTACTACCGCTTTGATGAGCGCGAGGTGAAGCAGTTTTCTATGGAATTGTACAACAATGAATTGTACCCAGGCTCTGTGACATTCAAGTACCCAAAAGTTGGTGAAGCCAATTCTATTGTCACCATTCATGTATATAACTTGCTGACGGGCCGCTCTACACAAGTGGACACAGGTGAAGAAACCGACATTTACATCCCGCGTATCCAATGGGCAAACGCCCCAGAGCAGTTGTGCATTTTTCGTATGAACCGCCATCAAAACCAACTCGAATTACTTTTAGTGAATACCAGTACAGGCGCATTAGAGATTATTTACTCAGAAGTGAATAAATATTATATCGAAGAGGCCGTATTGGATGATTTTACATTTTTGAAAGATGGAAAAAGTATCTTATTCACTGCCGAGTTAGATGGTTGGCGTCATATTTACCATTATACTTTTGTTGGTAAACAAAAACAACTTCGCCAGATCACCAAAGGCAACTGGGAGGTCACGCGCGTGTATGGTGTGGACGAACGAAGTGGACTTATTTATTATCAGGCGGCGGAGCGTTCGCCTATGGAGCGCCAAGTATATGCGATCAGCCTTGACGGCAAAAAGCGATTGACGCTGGCGAATGCGCCGGGCACCAATAATGCGCAGTTTAGCAGCACATACGACTACTATGTAGTGACACATTCTACGATCAACACCCCTGATAATTATACTGTATATGACCGCAACGGTAAAGCGCTGCGCGTAATTGAGGATAATATGGCATTGCGCAAGCTACAGGAAGATTTTCGGGTGGGGCAGGTCGAATTTTTTCAGTTTACAACCAGCGAAGGGGTAGCGCTCAATGGCTGGATGATGAAGCCGAAGAATTTTAAGGCCGATCAAAAATATCCGGTGCTCATGTTTGTGTATGGCGGGCCAGGTAGCCAGCAAGTGAACGATGCTTGGAAAGGGGCGAACTACTGGTGGTTTCAGATGCTGACGCAGCAAGAATTTGTTGTCGTATGCGTTGACAATCGCGGTACGGGCGGCCGCGGCGAGGAGTTCAAAAAAATGACATATTTGCAATTAGGTAAATATGAAACCATAGACCAGATAGAAGCCGCCAAATACCTACGCGCCCAACCGTATGTGGATGCGCAGCGTATCGCTATATTCGGCTGGAGCTACGGTGGCTACATGTCATCGCTGGCAGTACTGAAAGGCAATGATGTGTTTCGGGCGGCCATTGCCGTAGCCCCAGTGACCAACTGGAAGTGGTACGATACCATTTATACCGAGCGCTACATGCGCACTGAAAAAGAAAATCCAGAGGGCTATCGCGACAACTCGCCGGTCAATTTCGCTGATCGCTTGCGTGGCGACTATCTGCTCATACATGGCATGGCCGACGATAATGTGCATTTTCAGCATTCGGTGGAAATAGCTAATGCACTCATCAGAGCCAACAAACAATTTGAAACCTACTACTACCCCAATCGCAATCATGGCATCTATGGCGGCAGCACGCGCCTGCATCTCTATACTAAAATGACGCGCTTCCTCGAAGAGCGTGTAAAAGGTGCCGATCTGCCTTTAGGTCAGAAACGCGCCATCCCTCGTATGCAGCTAATGGAAATTGATGGCGTTATCAAGGAGTAGCTTAGAGTATGTTTAAAATTCGTTTTTGAAGTCGAAAATGATCAGATTTGGGTTC
>CALMSP010000254.1 GCA_937872405.1 uncultured Saprospiraceae bacterium
CAACAACACAATGCTGGCGCCCGGTAGCGGCTCACTATTGTCTTTTACTGTGCCGCGCAAGGCAGCCGTTTGAGCGCTCAAATGTATCAGGCAAGCCCAAAAAAACAAACCGACAAGGTATAATTTTTTCATTTCGACGCTTTCATTTACAAATTTAGCCTGCAAAATTTTAAATTCAAAATATTTTGAAAAATATTTTAGATGAAGCTAAAAATAAATAATTAAAATGCAACAATATTGCAAAAATAGAAAAATTCAGGAAAAGGATGCTCCTAATTCAAGAAACTTTTCATGTTCATCATTGTGAACCACAGACGAGATTGGAGTAGTACTGCGTGACGGTAAGAAGGCAAGCGCTAAAATTGCTCTTTGGTAAGCGTGTAAGCGTCCTACGGCTTTAAGCCGTAGGACGCTTACACGCTCAAATGTTGCCAATTGGCTTTTTAATAACTTGCCTCTTCTTTATATAAAGATTACCTTTGTAATAACAATATCAAGACGACCGCGTTAATCAAACCTACTTGAAGTACTACCCTGCGTTTTAATGTAAAATTATTCCAGCAGTTTAAAAACCTGCAAGACACACTACACGATTGAACAACACATACCAAATAAGCAAAATCTATCCTGATGATTTTGTTAAAGGGAATATTATATACACTGCCTGGTGTGATGCACTGAGGTGGAAAGATATTATTATGAATGAATGAATAAAAATGAAAAATTATGAAACAGCTACTAATTACAACCATATTATTGCTTGCTTACTCAACCAATAATATTTGTATTGGGCAAACCGAATTTGCGCCCATTGGAAGCAAGTGGTATTACATCCAAAAAACCTTTGAAAGGCCTGAAATTCGATTACATGAATATATTTCGGAAAAAGATACTATAATTTTCGGAGCACCTTGCAAAAAAATAATCGGAGTAACTTATGCCGCTGGACTATACCCTAATCCTGCTTCACACCACTTGTTTGTAGAACCAATTGAATTGGCAGGTCAAATTTCCATTTTTGATGCTTATGGAAGATTGGTAAAACATTTACTCGTTTCTAATTCCCATGTAAATATTTCTGATTTGCCGACGCGATTGTATTGGATTTCAATAGAAGACAAGCATAAAAATACTTTCTATACATATAAAATAGCGAAAATTAATAATTAACTTAAAAAGCTAAGTACAGGACAAAAAAGTGAGTAATTGAAAGAAAAGGTAAATTGTTGTTG
>CALMSP010000255.1 GCA_937872405.1 uncultured Saprospiraceae bacterium
CGTGCCTGCCCTTTCAATAGCCTGTATTGGGATTTTTATGACCGCCACGCCGACCAGTTGGAGCGCAACCCCCGCATTGGCGTGATGTACCGCACCTGGGCGAAGCTGCCCCCTGACGAGCGCGCCCGCATCTTAGCGCAGGCCGCCGTGTACCGGGCGCAGGCAGATGCGCTGTGATAGGCTATGGTCAATGACACATTAACGACTTAACCTACCAATTTCTCGATTTCGTAAATAGAATTGATTTTACCAGCAAAGATGCAATAAAATGGGGGCTGGTCCTGCAGCTTTGCAATCTCCGTCGGGCGTCCATCGTCAATAAAATTGGCTTTCAACTTGGATTTGATCGTGTAAAGTGAGTAAAAGTATTGAAAATCAACACTTTCTGAAAAATATTGCCGCATCTGTGCTAACATTTTGCGATAGTTGGAAAAGGGTTTTGCGGGGCAGGTATTGCAGTTGGATGCGAAATCTGGACGACAGGCTGGGTTGCGCTCTTGACAATCAAATGTGGGAAGATTATTATATGATACCTTATGATGGGTGTAAGCTACCGATGAGAGGGACAGCAACCCCGACAAACCGTAGGGCATGAGCGAACCAAAGGGACCGTCCATAACGGTTAGCCCAATCTGCTGCACCTGCGGTGAGGTAACAAAAGCGATTTCCGCAATTTCATGCATCAGCGGAATATCGCTTACGCCAAACAAACGGTTGATGGCATTGCTTCCCGCATAGGTGGCGTTGATGACTTGGTAGCAGCTGAGCTGGATGGGTGCCTTGTTGGCAGGGGAATTGGGAGTGATCTGGAGGCGCCAAGTATGGGCATCAGGATGCGCGGCAAGAATGTTTACCGATGTAAATGTCGTAATACGCTTTTCCTCCGTTAATTTTTCCTGATAATATTTTCCAATCAAAAAAGGATCAAAGGAGTACTCGGTTGTTGCATATAACGCCTCAATGCGATTGAAATTGAATAATGGGTGCTGGGGTATGCGCTCGCAGGGAATGCCAATATATTCGCAGAATCGTTCAAATTGCTGTCCGTCGGTGAAGGAACCGAATTTATCAATGGCATAATATTTACGAAATTTAAAATTTATAAAATCTTGATGTTCAAAAGTAAATCGAACTTTATTGTCATCTGACATACGTGCAGTAGCCACGCTGCGCGGGTAGTGGTAGCCGCTGTGCAGGCGTGCTTGGTTCACGATAGAGGCTTTCTGAAACAATCGGGCTTCTTTTTCGAGTAGGCAGACCCGTTGCCCGCGCTTCGCTAAATACAGGGCAGCATATACGCCGAAAATTCCGCCGCCAATAACTATAGTATCAAATTGGGTTGTCAAGATGTAATAAATTTGGTATTTGCACTATTTTAAATATAAAGATGACGTATTAAATTTACTTTTTTCAGGCATTTCTGCTATACTATTTAATGATAAATAATGGATGGTGGGTGCAAAAGAATTTGAGATGCGACACGATTAAACCCCATGATCTAAATGCATTGATTTTAATTTTTTTATCACATCCAAATAATCGAATTGCTGCATTTGGCGGTAAAATAATAAAGTTTCTTGTAATTGTGCTGTGCTGGAGGGTCCAATAATTATACCTCGTATATCCGGGCTATGATAAGCATATAGCATCCCTATGTGGTTCATGCTATCCAATGGCGGGCGCGATGGCTGCTGGTTGGCTTCGAATAACAGTTGTTGTAGCGCAGTCGTTAGGGAATGTGGCTCAGTCGTATCGCCGCCGCGTGCACGTAGCGAACTATCCGCATGGTAGGCGCTTGCTTGCAGCTTGATTCCGCCGGCATTGATGCCATAAGCCAAAAAACGCTGTTTGCGGTGAAATGGCGCATAATGCTCATAATCAGAATGAAAAATATTGTGCTTTATTTGTATTTGAAAGTCAAATTGAAATATTTGATTAAGTTCGGCGTATAAGGTTGGATGGCGAATGCCCGACAGCCCGACGCGTATGCCTTGCGCTTGTATGGTTTGAAAACCTTCAAAAGTTTGCTGGATGTCGGCAAGTTGATCCCGATTATCCCAATGTACCATGAGCATAGCGAGGTTGCGCCCCAGGCGAAAGTAATAGTCGTCGCTATTCATAAGTAGGAAACTATGCGTAAGATTGTGCTCCGGGCTACGTAGATTATTCAAGCTGCCAATTTTTACAATTACCTGTAAATCAGCGACTTGGTGTGCTTTTATCCATTCTAACAATATATTTTCTGCTCGGCGAAAATCTTCAGGTTGTTTATTGATAGGATAATTCGTTGCCGTATCTATTTGACGAAAACCCGCGGCATAAAAGCTGTCGAGCAGTTGAAATGCAACGGCAGGCGGGGTCGTCCAGCCCCACATAGCAGAGCCAAGCAGCAGGGTAGGGGAGGTACTATCGGCAGTATTTTCTAAGGAAAACATGATGTGTAGTGAATATGATGTAATAAAATGCCGCTACAATATTATATGTAGTTTAGAATTTACGTGCAGTTTGATTTGCAATAAGCGAGACAAAATTTTATATATTTGTAATATACGGCGATAAATATTTATATTTAACTAAGTATAGAAATTTACACTTTACTATTTTCTACCATTCCATTTTGCACGGCGTAGAGCACTAATTCGGAAGATGTGTTCAGATTTAGTTTTTTCATAATGTTTTTGCGATGCGTATATACGGTGTGCGTGCTCAGGCAGAGCATATCGGCAATTTCTTTGGCGATGAGGCCCTGCGCCACCAATTTGACGATTTCGGTTTCGCGGGGCGTAAGAGGCGTTGGCGCGCAGCCAATATTTTTAGAAAAAGATTTTTCCAAAAGGTAGTCGAGCACTTTGGTACAAAAGAATTTTTCGTTTTTGACAGTTGCTGTGATGGCATCAATGATTTCCTCCTCGTCGCAAGTTTTGGTCAAAAAGCAATTGACCCCATTTTCCAGCACGCGGTAAATAGATTCTTTCTCATTGTCTTCACTGATAACCAGCAGATTTGTTGTCGGGTTGGCTTGCTTAATACGTGCGATTGTGTCGTGACTAAAACTGTCGGGGGCGTTATAGTCCAAAATAACGACTTGGGGCCGGTGCACCAAGAGGGCGGTCATCAGTTCTTGCTCATTGCTGGCTTCCGCAACAACGTCAAACTGCGCGTGCGTATCCAGCAGGCGACGCAGCCCTTGCCGAGTAAGGTATTGTGCATCCGCTAAAACAATGGTAATATACTGCATATCAAGAGCTTAAACTTGCTTAAAAATTGCATTTTGAATATGATACCCCTCCATTCGATGGCGAAAATAACACATTCGCCTATTTTCAACAAATTTATTTAGACTTAGTTTAGATTAGTCGGGCATGGCGCTTCGTGTGTTTGGTTTGTACAATTCTATCCATAATTCACGTCCCAATCGGGGCGGAATGGAATCTTTGGCTATGGCCAAATGTCTAATCTCAAAATATGGCGCAAACAGGCTTTGGTATTCGGCAGCTGTGCCACCAAACGGGGGCCCTAAGGCATCGAAGGGGGCAGCAAAGAGTAAGCCCGCAAGCAGCCCACCTGGTTGTAATAATTCAAAAGCTTGCTGTGCATACATTGGGCGTATGGCTGGCTCTATGGCCGAAAAGAAAGTCTGCTCCAGAATGACGTTCACTTGAAGTTGGAGTTGAAAAAAATCCGTGCAATGCAAATGCGTTTCGGGGAAATCCGGTGCTTCTTGCCGCAGCCAATCAAAGGCGGCAGGTGCCCAATCGCACACATGCACTGCTGAAAAGCCCTTGCGATGAAGATAAACGGCTTCGTATGCACGCCCAGCGCCAGGTATGAGCACGCGCGTATGCGGATCCGTAAGGCAGCGGTCTATAAAATGTTTTAATGGCGGTGATACCTGCCCCATATCCCAAGGGGTGTGCTGATGAAGGTATCGCTCATTCCAATAATCTGACGTTAATGTTTGCATGAAATGATATGTTATACCAACTAAACAAAATGAATCCCTTATTCGTTGGATGCGGATTGTCAAGGTATTGAAGATATTGATGTATTAAGTTGTGACTTTCAAACTTGTAATATGATTAGAACTGCGACGAATAAAGCGATGGCTTCTTTTGCGGCAAGCCGTTGGCGCTTTTTCATGATATTGGGTTTTTTGAGCTTAATTTGGGGGAGTTCGTTTATACTCATCAAAAAAAGTGTCGGTATTTTTCAACCAGAGCAAGTGGCGCTGCTGCGGCTGGGACTATCGGGGTTGGCATTCCTGCCTTTGTTGGTCTATCATCGGCGTGCGGTGGACTGGAGGCGGTGGCATATTTTTGTGCTGGTTGGGTTGTTGGGTAGCGGTATTCCTGCATTTTTGTTTGCATTTGCGCAGCAGCATATTAGTAGTTCTGTGGCAGGCATTCTCAATTCTCTGACGCCGCTGTTTACACTGCTGATAGGGATTGTTGTATTCCGTTCACCCTTATTATGGATGAAGATTATTGGCGTGGTGCTTGGTCTTTCTGGCGCTACCTTGCTTATTTGGCTTGGGCAAGGCCTGCAGTTGCGAGGCGATACCATTTACAATCTATTCATTGTATTGGCGGCGGTTTGCTACGCTTTTAATACTAATATTGTTGGTAACATTTTGCAGGATCAGCGTTCGGTGCTCATCAGCACGGTGTCGTTTGCATCGGTGGGCATACCGGCACTCGGCGTTTTGCTATTGACAACAGATTTTCGGCATACTTTAATGACGCACCCACAGGGCTGGATAGGGCTGGGGTACGTTTGTATTCTATCGCTGGTGGGGACAGTACTGGCCACAATTATCTTTTTTCAACTCATACAACAGACCAATCCGGTTTTTGCTTCTACCGTTGCCTACATTATGCCCTTAGTAGCATTGGGTTGGGGCGTTTTTGATGGGGAGCGAATAGCCTTGTATCATTTTGTAGGTATGGCATTGATTCTTACGGGAGTATATCTTAGCCGAAAATGAAATTTAATCTTCTTGAAACCAGCCGGCATAGCGTATGTACGCATTGGCAATCCTTTCGATTGTATCTTTGAATTGCGCTGGGCTAATTGCTTTCACTTTTTTGGCCGGAACACCTGCGTAGATGTGGCCTGCTTCGCACCGGGTTTGTTCTAATACAACCGCTCCCGCCGCGATGAGCACATTACTTTCAACTACAGCATGATCCATCACAATAGCGCCCATACCAATGAGCACCTGATCATGCAGGGTGCATCCATGTACAATGGCTCGATGCCCGATAGATACATTGTTGCCGATGCTGGTAGCGGCGCGCTCAAAAGTGCCGTGAATAATGGCGCCATCTTGGATGTTTACTTTATTGCCGATGCGAATACGATTCACATCACCACGCACCACCGCCTGAAACCACACACTACAGTCATCACCCATTACAATATCGCCAATGAGGGTCGCATTGTCCGCAAAAAAACAGTTTGCACCAAATGTTGGCGTACAACCGCGCACACTTTTTATAAGCGCCATGATATTATTTTTAAATTATGAACCATTTTATAATTTGCCAATAACGGAAAACATGCTATTGAACTAAATAAAAACCCGTCCTATTTTACAAAAAGGTATCAAGTTTTTAAAAATGATTGAATGACTCTCTCGTTGGAACACACTCATCGAAGGTATGATCCAAGTTAAAAGCCACACAAAATTAACCAAATTCTCAAATGGCATAGGCGTAATGCTTTGAAAAGACTAATTTAGCGCTTGAAAAATACGCTAAGCAAGCAGATATGCAAACACGACTTTTTGATATAGACACAGCCTTGGTCACACCGCGCACGGTGGTGCGTCGTTTTCGCGAAGGCGAAGGCGTGGCTTGGTACAATCTGGTGGCGGATAATTTGTCACGCATATCGGATTTGCTACCACAAACCATTGAAACTGTGCCAGATAAAGAGACTGCCGAGATGTATGTACGCCAAAAACTAGCGGCTTGGCTGCAGCAGCAAGAGTATTGTTTTGGTGTATGGGACAATCAAAAAGCACTGCTGATAGGTTTTGTACGACTATATCACATCAATTGGGAGGTACCTTCTGCGGATATTACGTTCTTTATAGATCGAAACTTTGAAGGAAAGGGATTGATGACAGAAGTTGTACAGACGGTTATGCGATTTACATTCAGTCAGTTACACATAGAAAAAATACGCTTACGAACAGCTACCGACAACTACGCTACTCAGCGGGTGGCTCGAAAATGCGGATTCCGACGAGAGGGCGATCTTCGTTCTGAATTTCGCCGACCCAGTGGCGACTTGGTGGATGTCATGCTCTTTGGCTACACCAAATCAGAATATGAAAAGGTTTGATTATGCGTGGATTTTGAAAAAAATTATCTAAAAAACCTTTGCTTATGGCGCTCATCAAATCCATTTCCGGCATCAGAGGCACTATCGGCGGCGCGGC
>CALMSP010000256.1 GCA_937872405.1 uncultured Saprospiraceae bacterium
TCACCAATATTCTCAACCACCTCGGCGCTACCGCCGAAGAAGCCATAGAAGTAGCGACACATTTTGCCGATAAGGTGGTTTCCTTTACCGCCGTGCGCACATTTTTGGAAACTCGCCGAGCACATAGCCTTAATGTATGATACGCAAGTGATTACTATCTTACCTGTGAGATTTTGATTTTATAAAATAGGTTAGATTGGATTTGTCTCGATTGGGCACTTATCTGATCATAATCCATTGATATTCAATGTGTTTTTTGCTTTGGTTATTCTTACAACTATTACAATGCAGTAAAATTTATTTACATTAGCGGCGTGAAATTATGATGCCAATTTAGAAGTCAGATGTCAGACACCAGAAAGCATTGAAAAACAAACTTTTGAGCATAAACAAGCACGTCATTTTCAACTAAAAAGGGTATAAAATATGAGATTTTGACAACATATTTTACGCAAAACATTCAAAAAACATTACAATAGTATGGGCACATTGAAACGGATAATCTTGGGGCTATTCTTAGCCGCCAGTCTTGCAAATTTGTGGGGCAATTATACGCATAGCATACACATTATGGCATGGAGCAAACCCCTATTGATGCCGCTTCTGGCGCTCTGGTTGTTATTAGCGACAGGCATTCAGGGGCGCAAGGGCTGGTTGCGCAATGGCGTACTGATAGGGTTGCTAGCATCTTGGGTAGGCGATATTTTGCTGCCCGAGTATTTTCTGTTAGGGTTGCTGTCCTTTCTGGTCGCGCACCTTCTTTACATCAGTGCATTTGCCAGTTGGCCAGCTTTCCGAAGCGGCTATATTTTCCAACGCCAATGGCTCGTTTTGCCTTTTCTGATATTTATAGCAGGCTTTAATATTTATTTGTACGATTATGTACCCGCCGCCCTTCGCCTGCCCGTAGCAGTGTACAGCGTGATCATCATCAGCATGACATTAGCCGCGCTCAATCTGCGTGGGCTGGTCATTACAGATGCTTTCCATTGGCTCATTGCAGGCGCACTGCTATTTGTTGCATCAGATTCGATTTTGGCGATTGGCAAATTTCAACTATCCGATTACAATTTGGGCGTAGCTATTATGCTGACGTACATTGCGGGTCAGTTTGGTATTGCCAAAGGGGTAGCCAGCGCCATCGGCGTTCCTCAAAAAAACTAACTCCACCATGCATAGCAGATCGCGAATACGACAACCGTCAGCATCATGCCAAATACAAAAACATTATAACAAATTCGTAATTGTTTGTATTTATTACCCAGCGATTTACCAAGAAAAAACAAGTCGCGCATGATCGCATTTTCCAGATTAACATTCCTGGAAACGACGGTGCGCATACCTTCGCGATATTCTTCAAAGGACATACGAAAAAAATTGCCAAAAAAGAAAAGATTCGCTTGCCCGGACTCCAACTGCTGTGAGGTAGTGCGGCCTTCCATTCGGATCGGACGGGTGGCGAGGGTGGCAAAAATCATGGAGCTTAGGCAAGATAAAATGAGCGTCACCATTGGATAAATGAGGTAAGGCGCATTGCGTATGTATGTAGCCACCATAGGGATCGCCACAGTGATAATGAGTGCATTTACACTCAGCATCATATTGGCTTTATTGTCAGCTAAATTACTCAAATCCAGATGATTACGCAGTGACGTTTTAAACATCATTTGCGCACTGCGACTATCGGCAATGCCAATACTTTCTTCCGGCAGCGTTTCTTTGGCAACCTTTTTTACCAATTGCTTCAAGTGTTTTCTATTAGCCTTTTTCGCCGGCTCATATTGGCTGCGGGCGGCAGGCGTGAAGTACTGGTGCTGTTTGAAAAAATCATAATTCAGGCGATTCCACTCGGCATCCGTGTAGCGTTGATTTAAAAAAACGGCCCATTCGTGGCGCAGATTTTCCGCATGTTTGAGATAATCCGGCGCAACGAGGTTGACATAATCAGCGTCGCGCATAATCTGTTCTAACAAATGCTGCGGATGCCTGTCGGGGCTGGTCGCCCGAATGCAATCCAATACCTGTTGCAATTGGTCGGCGGGATAGGCCTGTGCCGTAAGAAATGCTGAAGCTAATTGGCAACTCACAACTTCATGCTGAATGTAGGTTTGCACATAGCCAGTATCATGAAACAGAGCAGCCAGTTGCAAAATTTCCTGGTCCGTTGCGCCCAGTTGGTGGGCTTGCGCCAATTGCAAGGCAGCGTCGCGCACAACCAGCGTATGGTTGAGGTCATGAAAGCGGTGATCCAGCGTCAGCCTTTTGCGAAGCAGCTCCTTTACATGCTGTTGCGCTTCTAACAGAATGTTGGTTGTTGTCATTTTATAATTGTCAAACGAAGTTGGTTGTGCAAAAGTACCAAAAACCAAGCCAAAATTATCAATCCCTCAACCATTCAACCTCCTTACAAACCTCAAAAATGGTTGAAAAGTAACAGCTTCCTGTCATTAAAATTTTTCATTAAAAAACCATAATAATCAAAAGCCTCCGTAATCAGACTACGAAGGCTTTCCTTGAAAATATCTACCTCCCCAGTAGTGGCGGCAGATTATGACGCTATTAATAACGATAATATTCCGGCTTGAATGGTCCCTTTTGCTCCACACCGATATATTCGGCTTGCTCTGGGGTGAGTTCGTCGAGTTCTACGCCGATTTTAGCCAAGTGCAGGCGTGCCACTTCCTCATCGAGGTGTTTGGGTAGCACATATACCTTATTTTCGTATTGGTCGCTGTTGGTCCAAAGTTCGATTTGAGCCAATACTTGATTGGTGAAGGAATTGGACATCACGAAAGAGGGGTGCCCAGTGCCTACGCCCAAATTCACGAGGCGACCTTCTGCAAGTACGATAATATCTTTACCATCAATGGTAAACATATCAACTTGGGGCTTAATGTTTATTTTAGCATGACCATACTGTGCGTTGAGCCAAGCCATATCAATTTCATTATCGAAATGCCCAATATTGCAAACGATGGTTTTATCTTTCATCAGTTTGAAATGCTCGCTCGTCACGATGTTGCAGTTGCCAGTGGCGGTAATGATGATATCTGCACGCGGAATGGCATTCACCATTTTCTTTACTTCGTAGCCGTCCATAGCCGCTTGTAATGCACAGATCGGGTCAATTTCGGTAACGATTACGCGGCAGCCCGCGCCGCGCAACGATGCAGCAGTACCTTTACCTACATCGCCATAGCCTGCCACTACAGCCACCTTGCCCGCCATCATGATGTCGGTGCCGCGTCGGATGGCATCCACTGCCGATTCCTTGCAGCCGTATTTATTATCAAATTTTGACTTCGTCACAGAATCATTTACGTTGATAGCGGGCATAGGCAGCGTTCCTTTTTTCATGCGCTCGTACAGCCGATGCACTCCCGTAGTAGTTTCCTCGCTCAAACCCTTTATACCTGCCACGAGTTCGGGGTAGCGGTCGAGTACCATATTAGTGAGGTCGCCGCCATCATCAAGTATCATATTCAGCGGTTGGTTGTCGCTAAATGCAAATAACGTTTGTTCGATGCACCAGTCAAACTCTTCTTCGGTCATACCTTTCCAAGCGAATACAGGGGTGCCTACGGCAGCAATAGCCGCAGCGGCGTGATCTTGCGTGGAGAAAATATTGCAAGAAGACCAACTTACCTCAGCGCCTAATTCGATGAGCGTTTCGATGAGTACTGCCGTTTGAATCGTCATGTGCAAGCAGCCGGCAATGCGCGCGCCTTTGAGCGGTCTGGTAACGCCATAACGCTCGCGCAGCGCCATCAAGCCTGGCATTTCGGCTTCTGCCAAGTTGATTTCCTTGCGGCCCCAGTCTGCCAGATTTATGTCTTTTACTTTGTACTTTACTTTGTTTTCTACAACTTGCATGAAAAGAAATTTTTAAAAATGAATGAAATATGCAAAAACGATTAAAAGCGGTGCCAATTATTTTATAAAATATAAACAACCGCTTATTGACACACCCGAAACAAATGCAAAGGCAGTTTTGTTAACCTTCGTGCTATTTTCAGGGGTTAAAGGTACGATTTTTTATAGTTTATCGCATAGGCAAAGGCCGTGTTTTGCAGTGGCTTTAAAACAAAAAGCCCCCGACCCTATCTGCGCCGGAGGCAATGGTAAACTTCCCCTTGTACTTAATACGGTTGAATACTACAAAATTCTCTTATGACGAATAAATAAAATTTTAAACACAAAAAACATTGACTATCAATATTTTATTGCATTAAACCAACATTTGGTCATTGCTAAGGCACACAACGCATTATCATAACTTTGTGAAAAATAAAAACCGAGGTTGCATCGTTCTGCTCGTGTGGTTTTAGCACGACTTATTTTTGAATAATCCAGCGCATTTCAATTGTTATACTTTTTTTTTGCAATCAACTGATTATCAATTGTATAAAGTTGTAACCCATTGTTTTAAATCGCTCGACTATTTACATATACGAAGGAAGCAGGCTCTTTAGGTCATTTTTGTTAGGGTTTTTAGTAATTTTAAAGTCGGAAAAGTGCCTATTGCTTGTCTGAATCAAATTCACAGCCGTCAATACGCTATAATGAAAATAGACGATACAGAAATCGTAGCCTTATTGCAACAAAAGGATCAGCGCATTATGGGTTTGCTGTATGAGCGTTATTCCGCAGCGCTATACGGTATTATCAGCAACCTAATTTCCAACGAAACGGTTGCACAGGAAACCCTACAGGACGCTTTTGTGAAAATATGGCACCATGCTGATAAATATGATGCGCAAAAGGGGCGCCTATTCACTTGGATGGTACAAATTGCACGCAACACAGCGATTGATACCCTCCGGTCGGGGCAATTTAAGCGTGGCGATAAAACCGAATCCATGCCAGATTACGTATCTAATGATGCACGACTTAGCGAAGAGCAACGTAATAAAGATAGCGGATTACGCCGTGTGGTACACCAACTTGATGAACAACACCGCCGCATTATCGAACTCTTGTATTTCTATGATTACACCCAAAAAGAAGTTGGAGAAGAACTCAACATTCCCCTCGGCACAGTAAAATCCAAAGTTCGCAAAGCCATTACCCAATTGCGCGAGATTCTTGCAAAGGAAGAACTTGCCATTTTTTTTGTTGTTTTTGTTAAAACTATAATACAATACCTTGGACATTAAGGCTTACATAGAATCGGGGATACTTGAGCAATATGTGCTCGGGCAACTCAGCGCTGACGAGGCAAGGGAGGTGGAAGCCTACGCACGCCAGCATCCTGAAATACGCTCCGAATTAGATGCTATTGAGCGTTCGTTGGAATCCTATGCTCAATTGCACAGTAAAACGCTGCCAGCCGGTACGTTGAGTCGTATTTTTCAAAAAATAGATGCGCCCTTAGCTGCTATTAGCTCCAATCAGCTACTGCGAAATCGCCTTCGGCTCATCCGAGGTATAGCGGTCGTATTCGTACTATTTTCGTTGGGCTTGGCTACTTATATCGGCGTGGATAAACAAAAACAGACACAGGTTAAGCAGCAGCTTTTAGCTTGTGATGCCCTTGCGCAGGAATTAGCAGTGTTGCAGCAAGAACTCAACTTTTTGAAAGATATTGATACCCGACCGGTGGTTATGAACGGCACGCCTGTGGCTCCCAATGCAGTAGCCGCGGTGTATGTCAATGCTGATAGCCGTCGGGTTTATCTTGGCAATCTTGACCTACCCGTACCGCCAGTGGGCAAGCAGTACCAGCTATGGGCAATTGTGAATGATACGCCCGTTAGCATGGGCGTATTTGACCTGCCAGCTCGTGCGGGGGCATTTCTCAAAGTGCCTTTTGTAGCGGATGCGCAGGCTTTTGCTATTTCGCTGGAAGATGCGGGCGGCAAAGCTACTCCTACATTGGAGCAAATCGTTGTGCTGGGCACGGCAGGGTAAGGTGCGGCGCGTATTACACAAAAATTAAAAAAGGCAACTTCCTGCTCAAGAAAGCTGCCTTTTTGTATTTCAAATAAAATGGGTTGATCAAGAATTTTTCACGCCACGCACCAGCAAGGACACGTCGTTTTTCAATACCTCAATGAAACCACCTTCTATGCGGAAGCTAATGTTCTTATCGGCCTCGCTTGCTGTTTTGATGGCGCCGCTTTCTTCATCGAAATATTCGTACTCGCCTTTGGCTGTGCGCAATTCTATTACGCCGGCATCTAAGGATGCTACAATCGGGGCGTGATTTTCCAGCACCTGAAACTGGCCCGCAGCGCCCGGCACTTTCACAGAAACGATAGCACCTTTGAATATTTCCTTTTCAGGAGTCAGAATTGTGATGGTCATATCATGCTGCATTCAAAGTTCCGAAATTTTTTATCACGCGCCAACTTCTGCCAGCATTTTCTTGCCTGCTTCGATGACATCATCAATGGTGCCTTTGAGGTTGAACGCAGCTTCCGGATACGCATCTACCTCACCATTCATAATCATGTTGAACCCACGGATCGTTTCCTCGATCGGTACTAACACGCCAGGGATACCTGTGAACTGCTCGGCTACATGGAAAGGCTGCGATAAGAAGCGCTGCACGCGGCGCGCACGGTGCACCACCATTTTATCTTCTTCCGATAATTCTTCCATACCGAGGATGGCAATAATATCTTGCAGTTCGTTGTAGCGCTGCAAAATTTGTTTCACACGCTGTGCACAATTGTAGTGTTCGTCACCAATGATGAGGGGATCAAGAATACGCGAAGTAGAATCCAGTGGATCTACAGCTGGGTAGATACCAAGTGCTGCGATCTTGCGGCTCAATACGGTGGTGGCATCCAAGTGCGCAAAAGTAGTTGCCGGAGCGGGGTCTGTCAAGTCGTCCGCAGGTACATAAACCGCTTGAACAGATGTAATAGAACCTCGTTTGGTAGAGGTGATACGCTCTTGCATCAGCCCCATTTCAGTGGCCAATGTCGGCTGGTATCCTACTGCTGAAGGCATACGCCCAAGTAGTGCGGACACTTCCGAGCCAGCTTGTGTAAAGCGGAAAATATTATCAATAAAGAAGAGGATATCTCGGCCGCCCATTGGGTCGTTGAGGTCGCCATCGCGGTAGTATTCTGCTACTGTCAAACCCGACAAAGCCACGCGCGCACGAGCGCCAGGTGGTTCATTCATCTGACCGAATACGAAGGTTGCTTTCGAATCCTTCAATTCGTTCATGTCCACTTTAGACAAATCCCAGCCGCCTTCTTCCATTGAGTGCATAAAGGCATCGCCATAACGGATAATGCCCGCTTCGATCATTTCACGCAGCAAGTCGTTCCCTTCGCGGGTACGCTCGCCTACGCCTGCAAATACCGATACCCCCTCATAAGCCTTGGCAATGTTGTTGATCAACTCTTGAATCAGTACGGTTTTGCCTACCCCGGCGCCGCCAAACAGACCAATTTTGCCGCCTTTCATGTAAGGCTCAATTAGGTCAATAACTTTGATGCCCGTATAAAGCACTTCTTTCTCGGTAGAAAGGTCTTCATAAGTTGGGGGCTTGCGATGAATCGGGTACGAATGCGTTTTCGCCACTGGGCCAATACCATCAATTGGCTCGCCCACCACATTGAATAAGCGCCCTTTGATCACATCACCAACAGGCATTGCAATCGTTTCGCCAGTGTCCGCCACTGCTGTGCCACGCATCAGTCCATCGGTAGAGTCCATTGCAATAGTGCGCACGCTATCCTCACCTAAGTGCTGTTGCACCTCCAATACGAGCGTTTCGCCGTTGGGTCTTTTGATTTCGAGCGCATTGAAAATTTCAGGGAGCTTAGAACCTTCCTCCTGAAAACTCACGTCCACTACGGGGCCGATAACCTGCTTGACACGTCCGATATTTGCCATATGTATTCTATACTATTTTGAGTAGAAAATAGGTTCTCAAAAAATCGGTGCAAAGATAGTCGTTCCCATTGATAATCAAAAGAAAAATTGCACTTTGAATCCATCATTCGATTGTAAAAAAGCGGCATACGGTGGTACGTTTCTGTATCCGTATCGCTCCAGCGCTAATTAGTCAAAATATTAGCCACATTAAATGGTGGTATTTAAAATTAAATTTTGGAATGTTTTGAATTTTACAAATGGGAAATTTTTACAACGATTTTCCCCGGCGTGCTGCTGCTTGTTAAAAACAGCAACTATGACAAAGTACTCTGCGCACTTTTTGTTACTTTTGAGGTATGGACAGCATTCGATATGACCTTAACAGGGTGGCATTGGGCGGTACAGAACGAGCAACGCTATCCGATACAACGTTGGCTTGGATACAACATCAAGTTGGAGACGTGTATAGCGATCCAGCTAATGCCCTACTATTGGGGCTGACGCTGTGCGAGCAATGGCAACGATTGCAGCTTCCAATAAAGCCATTCGATGGTGCCTTGCCCACGTCGGTGCCCCAAGAAGACTATTGCAGCCGCGAAGTTGAACGCTATTTGCAGCTTGTGCTGGCGGGGCCGCATCGTCGGGCGCTTGATGAATTGTTGCTGTTGGCTAATGCTGCCCATTGCTTATTGCCGCCGCTGTACTTACCCGAACTGTTTGGGCTTTGCTTGCAAGGGCGCACCCCACAGCGCTGGCATTGGCTTCGCCCGCTTATCGGTACTCGCGGCTCATGGTTATTGGTACAGCGTGCCGACTGGCAAAAAAAAGTTGCCAAATACGAGCAGTCCGAGGGGTCTGTACCTTCCTTAGCCAATTGGTACGAGTCCCATTCGGCGAAAGCCGTTGCCCTACAGCATGAGGAGGCTTGGTACTTGGTAGCACCGCAGGACTTCGACGCGCTGTTCCGCTACTTGGATGAGGGTCGGCAAAGCTATCACAGTGCGCGCTACCGCAGCATTTTGGAGTTTCGGGAAGGGATGCGCCAAGCATTTGGAATATCGTGAAAGTATTGGCGATAAACCAGATAAAATTTTGCCAAATAAAAAAAAGCATGTTCGTCATCTTGAAAATCGCTTATTTTCAACCTTTTAACACAATTTTATGCTCCGCGTAGATCAGGCTACTACCATTGTTTTAGAGCTCGCCCGCGACTTCGACGCCGAGCTTGTGCCTATCGAGCTGGCTGCTGGTCGAGTGCTGGCAGAACCCTTGATTGCCGATCGCGACTTTCCGCCTTTCAATCGGGTGACGATGGATGGAATCGCTATTGATTATCAATTTTATAAACAAGGTATTCGCCATTTTAATATAGCGGATATGCAAGCTGCCGGAATGCCGCCCCTGCAATTGCCACCGCAACAATGCCTCGAAGTGATGACTGGCGCAGTGCTGCCACGAGGAGCAGATACCGTAATCCGATATGAGGATATTCGTATCGTGGATGGTGTAGCGCACCTTGAAACGCAAAATATAGAGGCTGGGCAGAACATCCACCAGCAAGGCAGCGACCGCCGCCAAGGGGAGATACTAATTGCTCCGCCGCGCATCGTGGGGCCCGCCGAAATTGGGGTTGCTGCGACCATCGGCAAAGTAGCATTACAGGTGAAGAAACTGCCACAGGTAGCTATTATCTCTACTGGCGATGAAATTGTGGACAGTAGCGCTACGCCACTGCCGCATCAAATTCGAAGTTCTAATGCCTACACCTTGCACGCGCTGCTTGGACAGTGGGGTATTGATGCAGCGCGACTGCACCTTGTTGATGATCGCCAGACGACCATTCAGGGGTTGCAGGACGCACTTATCCGCTACGATGTGCTTCTGCTGAGTGGGGGTGTTTCGATGGGCAAGTTGGACTACGTGCCGGAAGCTCTGTCAACACTGGGGGTTACCAAGTTGTTTTACAAAGTACAGCAGCGCCCGGGCAAACCTTTTTGGTTTGGTCAGGCCGAGAATGGTGCTACGATTTTTGCATTACCGGGCAATCCGGTTTCTGCATTTCTATGTGCGCTAATCTATGTGCAGCCCTGGCTGCGGCAGTGTTTTGGCTTGTCGCCAATGACAGCTCAGGTCGCGGTGCTAAATGAAGATGTAGTATTCAAACCCGATTTGACTTACTTTTTGCAGGTACAAGTGCAAACGAATGACGCAGGTCAAATGCGGGCACTGCCGCTGGCGGGGGGGGGTTCAGGAGATTTGGTGAATCTGACCCAAGCCGATGGCTTCTTGGAATTGCCACTTGGGCAGGATTTATATAAAAAAGGTTCAATATTTAAATACTGGTCATACAGGCATTAAAACAATGGAAAAAAACTTCACCCATCTGAATGCGGCGGGCAACCCGACGATGGTTCACATTGGCGATAAGCAGATCACACGCCGCACTGCACGCGCCCGTAGTGTGGTTGTACTGAGTGCTGCTGTCCTGCAACTGTTGGAAGCAGGCGATATTCGCTCGCCCAAAGGGCCTGTTTTTCAGACGGCAATTATCGCGGGCGTTCTGGCGGCTAAGAAAACGGGCGACTTGATTCCGCTATGTCATCCAATCGGGCTGGATCATTGTCAGATTGACATTTACATCAACGAAGCGCAGGAAGTTGTAATTGATTGCACCACCAGTGTTTTGGCTAAAACTGGCGTCGAAATGGAAGCACTCACGGGGGCAAGTATCGCCGCACTTACCATATATGATATGTGTAAAGCGCTTTCTTCTGATATTATCATCAAAGAAACAAAGCTGATGGAAAAAACCGGCGGTAAGCAGGATTTCAAAAGAGTATCTTGAAAAGGAGCGCGGTAAGGTGGTGTTTAAAAATTAAGAAAATATGAAAAAAAAGGTCATACATAAAACATCTCCAATCATTGTACAAGAAGAGCAACCCGCAGCGCAACCGCCAGCGGAATTCACGGGCATCCGACTAACGCCCCCCCCCGATAAGGCAGCAGGTTTGTCTGGTGTGGTGACTGCACTGCAGCACGCAGCGAAGTACATGAAGCCCCGTGCAGCCTTGAAAACCATGTTTCGTTTGAATCAAAAAGGCGGTATTGACTGCCCTGGTTGCGCCTGGCCCGACCCTGATGATGAACGCTCGGCCCTCGGCGAGTATTGTGAAAATGGTATTAAGGCTATTGCCGAGGAAGCGCAGCGCAAAACCATTGGACGCGACTTTTTCGCGCAGCACAGCATAGCGGAAATGGCGCGCTGGTCGGATTTTGAAATTGGCAAAAAGGGTCGCTTAGCCGAGCCTATGGTGCTACGTGCAGGAGCTACGCATTATGAACCTATCACTTGGCAAGCGGCATTTCAATTGATTGCCAACGAATTAAGCGCACTTCAGTCGCCCGACGAAGCGGTATTCTACACATCGGGGCGCACCAGCAATGAGGCGGCATTTTTATACCAACTGTTTGTGCGCGCCTTTGGTACCAATAACCTGCCCGACTGCTCCAACATGTGCCACGAATCCAGTGGTGTAGGTTTGAGCCAAACTATTGGCATTGGCAAAGGCACAGTTACACTGGAAGATTTTTACCAAGCAGAAGTGATCATGATCATGGGGCAGAATCCAGGAACGAACCACCCACGCATGCTCACGGCATTAGAAAAAGCCAAAGCGAACGGCGCTACCATTATCACGGTCAATCCCCTGCCGGAAGTGGGGTTGCAAACTTTTGTTAATCCACAAAATCCTTTAAAAATCTTAGCTGGCGGCACCCCCCTCACCGACTTGTTTTTGCAGGTTAGCCTCAATGGCGACGTCGCACTGCTAAAAGCCTTGCTGAAGATGCTCCTCGAAGCCGAGCGCAATGCGCCAGGCACGGTATTCGATACCGATTTTATACAAGGATACACGCAGGGTTATGAAGCACTGATTGAACATTTGGATGCGCTATCCCTCCAAGCACTCGTAGAAGCAAGTGGCATACCAGAAGCGCAACTGCGGCAGGCAACAGCGATGCTACAACACCAATCCCGCATCATTATTTGCTGGGCAATGGGACTGACACAGCACGAAAACGGCGTGGATAACGTTCGCGAAATTGTCAATTTGCTACTCCTCAAAGGTAGTATCGGTAAGCCAGGGGCGGGTGTCTGCCCGGTGCGCGGGCACAGCAATGTGCAGGGCGACCGTACTATGGGTATCTGGGAGACCCCAAAACCGGAATTTTTGGATAAATTGCAAGCAACATTTGGCTTTGAGCCACCGCGTCATCATGGTTTTAGCACCGTAGATGCCATCAAAGCCATGCATGAGGGCCGCGCGAAGGTATTCTTTGCCATGGGTGGCAACTTTCTTTCGGCTGCACCCGATACCGAATACACCGCCGAAGCACTGCGTCGCAGCAGCCTGACGGTACATGTGTCCACGAAGCTCAATCGCAGCCACCTTATACATGGACAGCAGGCACTCATACTGCCCTGTTTGGGCCGCACCGACCGCGATGTACAGAATGGGGCCGTGCAGTTTGTGAGCACCGAAAATTCAATGGGTGTGGTGCAATCATCACAAGGCGTATTGCCACCGCCATCTGAGTATTTGCTGAGCGAGCCAGCGATTGTCGTACATTTGGCAAAGGCTACTCTGGGAGATCAAAGTCCCATCCATTGGGATCATTTTTTGCAGCATTATGATCACATCCGCGACGTCATTGCGCAGGTGATTCCTGGTTTTGAAAATTATAACCAGCGCGTGCGACAGCCCGGCGGCTTCTATCTACCTAACAGCGCCCGCGAACGAATTTTTAAAACCTCTACGGGTAAGGCGCTCTTCACCGTCAATCGCCTGCCCAAGTGGGACCATCAATCTGACAAATACATGATGATGACCATTCGCAGCCACGATCAGTTCAACACCACTATTTACGGGCTTGATGATCGCTATCGAGGCATCTTCAAGGAGCGCCGCGTCGTGCTGATGAACCGCGACGACATGCGCGAAGCAGGTTTGACGGCACAACAAGTTGTTGATCTCATTGGTGAATATCAGGGTGCAACTCGCATGGCTCGGCGATTTTTAGTGGTGCCCTACGATATTCCACGCCGCTGCGTCGCTACATACTTTCCGGAAGCCAATGTGCTGGTGCCGGTGGATTCCTATGCGCAAGGCAGCAAGACGCCTACGTCTAAGACGGTAGCCGTAAGAATAGTGCCAAATCAAGAGCAATAACAAGGCGCCACTGAAAGGGCATTCAAGTATGGAAAATTCGTTTTAAAAGTTGAAAATCCGTTGGTAGCGCTTCAACAAACTGATCGGGAAACGTAAAAAAATAAACAATACCTACGGCTAGGGGGTCGAGGTCAGGCAGATTAATCCATTGTTCAATCCACGCCCGACTGAAGCCGCTTATGCGCTCTAAAGTCGTCCAAGTATTCTCCTGTAAATTCGGATAATCTGCTTCAGGATAAGTTTTTACATATATCTTAGCATATTCATACAATCCAATATTGAAGTATTGTTTTGATTGCATGAAACCCAGTGCTAATTGCTCAGCCGCAAACAATACCACCCCATCT
>CALMSP010000257.1 GCA_937872405.1 uncultured Saprospiraceae bacterium
CCACTGATGAAAAGCACCGCGAATACCAATAAAAAGGTGCCGATAACTTCCGAAATAAAATTTTGTACGCGATGCCTAATGGCAGGGGCCGTGCAGAAAATAGCCAGCTTTGCATGAACATCCTGCGTGGCTGCTATGTGCGGGCGGTAGTGTAGCCATACCAGACAGGCGCCGAGGGCTGCGCCCAACATTTGACCACTAACGTAGGCCATTGCTTGAGAAAGGGTAATGGTATCTTTGAGCCAGAACGCGAGCGTTACCGCAGGATTGATGTGCGCGCCGCTGTAGGCGGACACCATGAATACGGCTGTGAATACCCCGATCGCCCAGCCCAACGTAATGACGATCCAGCCGCTGCTATTACCTTTGGTTTGTTGTAAGACAACGTTGGCCACCACGCCATTGCCTAATAAAATCAGCACTGCTGTGCCAATGAGTTCTGCGAGGAAAATAGTCATAATATGGTTGTGGATTTTAGGTAGCGCCAAGATAGAATTTCTTCCGTATATGTGCAATTTTATCCTACAACAAAGGCGCACGCCAATCCTGGACGCGCGCCCCCAAAGTGCTTTGCTACAAAAATTAGCAACTTAAAAGCGTGCAGTGATGCCGGCCATAGCATTCAATCCGAATATAGGATAATACTGCCAGCGTTGGCGGCGATTGTTGGCTAAATTATTGACTTGTATGAAAGCGCCAATGTTTTCCGTAAACAGATAATCCGCGCCCACGCTGACGTCGAAAAGCGCATTCAGATTAGCGGCTTTGCCTTCCCGATTGAGATACGGTACGCCGTTTTCAATAAATAGATCGGCTTTCGCCAACAGCTTTCCATTAAGGCCGGTGTAGCGCACGCCACCATTGAGCGTAAGGGCTGGCAGGTGCCAGGCTTTCTCTTGAGCGCTCGTGGAGAAGAAATTTTGTGTGACAGCGCCGGTGAGCGTCAGCCCTTTGCTAATAGGGAAAGACAACGCACCACTAATGATGAATATCTGGACGGTATCGTATAGCACATTGAAACGCGGCACGGTATCTTCATTTACTAAGAACAAGGCCAGATTATCGGCATCTTTAAAGCCTAATTGAGCACGATAATCAAAACCCGCAAAATTGCCTTTGATGCCGCCATAATAATGATAGTAATTGGTGTTGCGCACCCGAACGCGCGAGGAAACAAAGGGGTTGTAATCGCTGAGCGAACGGAATGTATTCTTTTGTAAAGACCCTTCTGCGCCTACAAATGCCCCTAGTAAACTGCCCAGAATATTAGCCGACAGCTCCAAATCAGGGAAGAAAGAAAATTCATCCTCGTGCGAGGCAATATTGGCACCAACTTTCACCTTGAAGGCATCAGCATGAAAAGTAAAGCTGGGTTGCAGGAAAAAGTTATTCAGGGATTGGCTGGACGTATCGCGGAAGGACGTGAAATCCGTGCGCAGATTGATGCGAAAGGGGTGTTTTTCATTAAACCACTTGGTGGCGCCAATATTCAGATCAAAACCATTTTCACGCGCAGCATAGTTGTCCTGTAGGAAATAGAAATCCACGCCAGCGTGATAATTAAAATCTGCTTGGGTGCGTTGCCCATTAAAAAGGCTCACACCGGCATCAAAAGTCGAGAAACGCTGACGTACATCCTCTCGGTCGAAAGAGATGTTGGAATTGATTTCGTCGTTCAGGGTATTATATCCATAAAAATGGACGTTGTCAGCGGTGTAGCCTAATTTGGCATTTACGGCAAACCCCTGATCGAGATAATACGTGCCATTAGCGCCGAATTTGCTATATGAAAAGCGCTGATTTTCAATCTTATTGGTGTTGTTAGCCGAATGGTGTTGCAGGTCTATACCGAAGCGATACTTATCCTCTGCGAATAAATCGTAAGAAGCCTCACCGAGTAAGGCGGAGGGAAAACCACCCCCCAAGCGTGCGTAGCCATTATATCCTGGCTGGGTTTTTTCGCCGCGCATGGACAAGGGCCGGATCTGTGGTGGTAGGTATTCTACATCTAAGGTTTTGCCTACAATATTGTAATTCTGACGACGTGTGGTGGTATCCAGTGGCGGCAATTCTGGGCGTACCCGAATGCGTTCGGTTTCTAATAAACGTGCATCGAAATTGCGCACCACATCCACCTGGCCGCTGGGGATGTCTTTCTGTGCCAGCACTGCAATTGGCAGTAACGTGGCGAGCAAGGTGGCAAGCGTTATATTTTGCAATAGTTTCATTGTTGTCGTTTTGTTGATGGTTGAATAAGGCTTTTTAGTCGTTTTTCCGACGCGGCGTGGTGCCGGTAGGATCTTCCATTTCCAGCAGATTGTTGGTGCGTGGGTCAGTGGTCAGACGACTGCCGCGGCTTATCTGCTGATTAATTTGGTTAAGTTTGGTTTGTGCCGTGCGTACTAATTCTGCATCCTCGCGATAGTTATCGAGCAAGGCTTCTAATGCAGCACGGGCATTGTATAGGTCTCCTTTTTCCGCCAAAATATCTGATAGCAGGATAACACTCTTCGCCACCCAATAAGGATAACCAGAGCTTTCGCGGTTGGCGTTGATGCAGAGTTCTTGCGCCCTGTCAAGGTTGCGTTTAAGGTAATAGATATAGGCAATGAGGTAGCGGGCTTCGGCTGCCTGTTCGGAGTCGTTTACCTGCTGCGTCACGCGGGTAAAGGCGGTCAGCGCGTTATCATAATCCTTGCGATCGAAGGTAAGTTTGCCAAGATAAAAATTGGCGGTGGCAATTTGCTCGCGGCTAGCGCTGGAGTTATTAGCTACTTTGTTGGCCAGCTCTTGCACGGCTTGGGTATTGCTTGTCCGGTAGGCGCTACGCAAGGCACCCAATTGCGCCTCGAAGCGGAGTTCTTGGGTATTGGCGGCGTTTTCCAGTTTGGTGTATAAATTGTAAGCCTTGGCAAAATCCTGTGAGAAATTGTAAGCAATAATGGCTGCTTTTTCTAAGGCGCGCAGATAATGACGGCTTGGGCCGCGATCCACCACATACTCATAGTCGCGCAGGGCTTCGGCATATTTTTTGAGTACGCTATTCGATTCGCCACGTTGGTAGTAGGCATCGAGCACGTAGCGCCCATTGGGATAGCGTCGCAGATAGTCCGTGTAGGATTCAATAGCACGCTGATAATTGGCATTTTCAAACTGGGCTTCAGCAGCTTTGAATGTAATAGAGTCGCGCGCAATATTATCCACTTTATAACCCGGAATGGTTTCTAAGAAGGCAAAATACTCGTCGGCTTTACCCAGGTCATTTACATAAATTTCTTCCAGCGAGGCCAAGGCCAAGCTGGCTTCACCGGCTTCGGGGTTATTGGCAAACACTTGTTTGTAAAAATTGATGGCAGCGTCCAAGTTGCCTCGGTTGTAATTGATCAAACCCAAGCGAATCAGTGCCTGGTTCATCAGATCGGTGCGGCCTTTATATTCCGTAACTAAGCGGCGTAAGGGCACTTCGGCCTGATTGAGTTGTCCCATTTCCTGATAGGCAATACCAAGCGTGAGCAGGGCGTCATCAGCGAATTCGGAGCGCGGAAACTCATTGGCGATGCGTTCCAAGGTTAGGATTTTGTCGGTGGTGCGGCCGCGTAGCCCTTCGATAATCGCCTTTTGGTACATGGCATATACAAAGCCGCTGTAGCGTTTTTCGATGGCTTCATCGTACAGGCGCACGGCGTCGGCATATTGATTGCGTTTAAAATAACAATCGCCTGCGCGCATGACGGCGTCGCCTAAGATGTCATTTTTGACCATTTCGCTGCGAATAAAGTTGGTATTGCGCTTGATACCTGCTATCGCTTCCTGGAAGAAGCCGAGCGCGGATGTGAAATTCTGTTGGCGCAGATAATTGTAGCCTTGCACATAGTTTGCCGTGAAAATGGAGGACTCATCAGGTAGCCCAGTGAGGGTTTTTGCAAGCGTCAAAAATTGCGTCATGAGGGTGATGCTGGTAGCGTATTGCTTTTCACGCTGGGCAATTTCTCCTTGCCAATATACGGCTAAGGCGCGGGTTTTGGTATCTACAGGGTCTTTGAGCGACTTTTCAAGGTGCGCCTTCGCCCCAGCAACATCCTCTTCTTGCAATAATTGCAAGGCTCGAAAATAAGCTACTTTCTGATAGCTTTCGCGCAGTTGAGGTGTCCTGTTGGTTATCTTGTCGAGTATTTCTAATGCTTGGCGATAATCGCGGTAGCTTAGGAAAATTTCGCTCATCAAGGTTTGGGCTTCATTATAATATTTTGATGCCGGTGGAATGGATTGCAACGCAGTAATAGCTTCGCGAGCGTCTTTTAGTTCATATGATAGCTTGGCGTAGTTGAATGCTGCTTCTTCCTGAAGCGAGGCATCGTAATTCATGCGTCGAGCAATGCCAAAAGCCGTGCGTGCGGAAGTTTTCTGCCCTAAGCGCAGGTAGCTGTCGCCCAGATAATACATAGCATATTGCGCCAGTCGCGATTCTACATTTGACAGTTCACTTAGGTTTTTTACAGCCTTGGCGTAGTTGCCGGTTTTGTATTGTGCAAAGCCTAACTGATAAAATTCTTCTTCCCGCAGTTTGCCGCTGCGCTCTGCATAGTATTCTAAGAAAGGCAAGGCAGCCGCATAATCACCTTTTTCAAAGTAGGATTGCCCAATGAGCTGGCGAATTTCCTTCTCTTTCTGAACACCTCGGTCGCTTAGGCGCGGCGTAGCGTATGCGATGAGTTCTTCATATTTTTTTTCGGCGAAGAAAATCTGACTAATGTAATAAGGTGTATGCTGTTTATAGCGAGGTGACTGCTCCGCGATACGAAAGCTGCGCACTGCTTCGCCGTAGTTGCCTTCAAAGAAGTAGCACATCCCCAGATAATAATTCGTCGGGTAATAATATTCACCTTCCAAGTCTTTAATTTCGCGAAAATTATTGCGCGCATTGGCGAATTGTTTTTTTACAAAATAAGCATAGCCCAGTTTGAATTTAGCTTCAGCGCGCTGCTCGCGGCTCATACCGTTGGTTGGCACCTTAGAAAAATACTGGATGGCTTTATCATAATCCTCCGCATTGTAATAATAATTCGCCAAGTCAATCAAGGCTTGATTGGCAATGGGGTCGGGCGAGTAGGTTCGGATAAAGTCGAGGATGAGTTTTTCGCCATCTGGCTGTTCGAGTTGTACCGCGCATTTGGCATAATACAATTCTGATTTGATGCGTAGTAGTTTGGCATCCGCCTCATTCACAGGCAGCAAGAGGCTTGTAGCTTGTTGGAATTCGCTTTGTGCCTTCGCGAAAAGGCCTTGTTCATAGAAAGTCATTCCTTGTCGGTAGTATCTGTTGGCTTCCGTGTAAATGGTGGTCTGTTGTGCTGATAACGACACGCACAGCCCAATAAACCCTAATAGCAGGGCAATTTGCTTTGTCCTCATGGATGTGAAGTTGAGTTTTGGTTTTGTAATCATGAAAAACCACGTTATATAACTGGTTGTACGTCGGCTTGCATTGTGTAGTTGCGTAGAAATTATAAAAAAATTAACAGGCAGCCCCGCATAAACGATTGGTATGCAGCTGCTATTCCCCTATTCTGTATCATTAAAAATGCAAAATGGTTTCTTCGATAATATCACAGCATTCATGCATTTGTGCTTCGGTCATCACCAATGGCGGCGCGAATCGAATGATGTTGCCGTGTGTGGGTTTTGCTAATAGACCATTATCCGCCATTTTCAAACAAATATTCCAAGCGGTATCGCCTTCGGCATCTTCATTAATCACAACAGCATTGAGCAGGCCCTTGCCGCGCACCAGCGTTACGAGGTCGGTTTTTTCTACTAAGTTATGCTGCATTCGCTCCCGAAAAATCATACCAAGTTTCCAGGCATTGTCCGCTAAGCGTTCTTCTTTTACAACTTCGAGTGCTTCCATCGCTACAGCGCACGCCAGCGGATTGCCACCATAAGTGGAGCCGTGCTCGCCGGGGCGTATGAGCAGCATAATTTCATCGCGCGCCAGCACCGCTGATACCGGATACACCCCACCAGAGAGCGCCTTACCCAACACCAGAATATCGGGCTTGAAGTTGTGATAATCGCAGCAGAGGAGCCGCCCAGTGCGCGCAATACCTGTCTGGATTTCATCTGCGATGAACAGCACATGATGCGTTCGGCACAATTCGTAGGCTCGTGGCAGGTAGTCAGGATCCGGTACGACTACCCCCGCTTCACCCTGAATGGGTTCTACCATAAAGCCTGCTACGTGAGGGTCTTGCAGTGCTTCTTCCAACGCCGACAGATCATTGTAAGGCACCAGTACATAGCCAGGCATGTAGGGACCAAAGCCACCAGTGCTTTTAGGATCAGAGGAGGAAGAAATTGCCGCCAACGTGCGCCCCCAGAAGTTGCCAGTAACAAAAATGATTTTAGCTTGATTAATTGGAATGCCTTTCATTTCGTAGCCCCAGCGGCGCGCCAGTTTGATAGCCGTTTCGCCGCCCTCTACGCCGGTGTTCATAGGCAGTACGCGGTCATAACCGAAATATTCGGTGATGTATTGCTCGTAGCGCCCCAAAACGTCGTTGTAGAAGGCCCGCGATGTGAGCGTGAGTTGGTATGCTTGTTTGATTAATGCTTGAATAATACGCGGGTGGCAATGTCCTTGATTTACAGCTGAATACGCAGATAAAAAATCATAATATTGCTTACCTTCTACATCCCAAACGTGTACGCCTTGACCCCGCGACAGCACCACGGGTAATGGATGATAGTTGTGAGCGCCGTAGCGGTTTTCCATTTCGATCAATTCCTGTGAGGGGCGCACTGTGCTGCTATGGGTCATCATAATAATGTTATTTTGTTGTTGTTTGCCAATACGACCTTGCAAAGGTATCAGTTTCAAAGCAGAAGTACAATTTTTTACGATGATAGCCTAACGCAAGAATCGGCAAATAGGAACAATTGCTGAATAAATCTGTTCTAATGGAAAATTTTGTCATAAAACATTGAAAAAAGCAGTCAAAAAACGAGATTTGCCGCAAAAAACCTGCGCACATTGCGGGCGACCATTCACCTGGCGTAAGAAATGGGAAAAAGTGTGGGCAGAAGTAAGATACTGTAGCGACCGTTGCCGCCGCGAACGAAAAACCGCTGACAGAGCTGCCTGATATAGCGCCTGTAACAGATAGAATAGTTAAAATTAAAACAGTTCAAAGTAAGTAACCAACGATCCCATGAGCGAGGAATTAAAAAAACCGGAGGAATACTACGACGAGTACCAGAACTTTGCATTCCATCCGAAGAATGTCTTGCTAATCCTATTGCTTATCAGCCTCACCGGTCTGTTTTTAAGTTTGTCGGCTGCATTCATTTACACCCGTGTGCAAAGCAATTTGCCGCCCATTAAATTGCCAAATATTTTTATGTTTAATACGCTCATTCTCTTGGCAAGTAGTGGCACCATGGTGTGGGCCAAGCGCGCCTACAAATCCGATCATACCCTCAATTATCAGCGTGCATTATTAGCCACTATGCTGCTGTCCATTGTTTTTATGATTGCCCAATACATTGGTTGGCGTACCCTTTTTAGCCAAGATATTTTTGTGCATTCCGACAATTCGGCGGGCTATTTGTACGTCATCTCTGCATTGCATTTCGCGCACGTCATTGCTGGTTTGCCTTTTCTGGGGGTCTTTCTTTGGCGCGCCCGCTACCACATGAAAGAACCAATAACTGTGCTGGTTTATTTTTCTGATCCTGAAAAGCAACTGCGCCTGCGCCTACTCACTATTTATTGGCATTTCCTCGATGGGCTATGGATTTATCTTGTAATGTTTTTTTGGATCAATTACCTCATTCAGTAGCGCGATTCTCAACCATATCCGTTAATTTTTTTTTAACGCAGGCTTATTATCCGGGTAAGTTGTGCAACAGATATTATCTTTGTACTTAAATTACCCAAAAATTATGCAAGCCACTGACGTACAGGTCACTGTAAAAACGGCACAGGACTTAGGATTAACGGAAGATGAGTTCAACCGCATTACCAAAATAATGGGTCGCATACCCAATTTTACAGAATTGAGCATCTTCTCGGTGATGTGGTCGGAGCACTGCTCGTATAAAAATTCCATTCATTGGCTCAAAACCTTGCCACGCACAGGTAGCCGCCTACTGGTAGAAGCGGGCGAGGAAAATGCTGGATTGGTGGACATTGGCGGTGGGCTGGCCTGCGCCTTCAAAATTGAATCACACAATCATCCTTCTGCCCTCGGGCCTTATCAAGGAGCCGCTACGGGTGTCGGAGGCATCCACCGCGATATCTTTACGATGGGCGCTCGCCCGATTGCTGCTTTGAATTCACTACGCTTTGGCGATATCCGTTTGCCGCATACCCGTCATCTTATGCGTGGCGTGGTGCATGGCATTGGTGATTATGGCAACTGCTTTGGGGTGCCTACTGTGGGGGGCGAGGTGTATTTTCATCCTTGCTACAATCAGAATATCTTAGTCAACGCCATGTCGGTTGGTATTGTAAAGGTAGGCGAAACCATATCCGCTATTGCCGAAGGCTTGGGCAATCCGGTGTTTATTGTGGGTTCGGCTACTGGCAAAGATGGCATACATGGTGCTACGTTTGCTTCTGCGGATTTGACGGAAGATTCGGCCGAAGACCTGCCGGCGGTGCAAGTGGGCGATCCGTTTCAGGAAAAACTGCTGCTGGAAGCTACGCTTGAGGCTATTCAAACTGGCGCTATTGTTGGTATGCAAGACATGGGCGCGGCGGGTATCACCTGCTCCACCTCAGAAATGTCGGCAAAAGGGAAGAGTGGTATGCGCATTGACTTGGACAAAGTGCCAACTCGCCAAGCCAATATGAAAGCTTGGGAAATTTTGCTTTCGGAAAGCCAAGAACGCATGCTGATTGTTGGCAAAAAAGGACAAGAAGCCCAGCTCTACGCTGTTTTTGATAAATGGGACTTGGAATGCGCCCAAATCGGCGAAGTGACGAACACCGGGCGGTTGGAATACTATCATCACGGCGAAAAAGTAGCGGATGTGCCGGCTGAGGCCTTGGTGCTGGGGGGCGGCGCACCCGTGTACAAGCGCGATTTTAAAAAACCGGCTTATATTGATAAAGTGGCGCGCTTTCGCGCAAATTCGATTAACGCACCCGAAGATTATTTGGCTACAGCCAAAAAAATATTTACATCGCCGAATATTGTATCAAAACGCTGGATATACGAGCAATACGACTCGATGGTGCGCACCAATACCATGACGACGAATGCCCCTTCGGATGCAGCACTGGTGCGTGTGAAAGGTACGAATAAGGCCTTAGCAATTACTACTGACTGCAACCCCATCTACACACACGCTGATCCTTACATTGGCGCTATGATTGCTGTGGCCGAGGCGGCACGCAACATCGTATGCTCTGGCGGGGAGCCTGTAGCTATTACCAATTGTTTGAATTTTGGCAATCCTTACAATCCAGAAGTTTACTGGCAATTTGTACAAGCTATAAAAGGCATGGGCGATGCCTGCCGCAAGTTTGATACGCCAGTGACCGGCGGCAACGTCAGCTTTTACAATCAGTCGGTACTTAAAGATCGTACCGAACCAGTTTACCCAACACCGACCATCGGTATGTTGGGTATTCTTGATGATGCGTCGCGCCATACCACCCTTGATTTTAAAAAAGCGGGCCACCAGATTTACATGATTGGCACGCCGCACAATGACATTGCCTGCTCGGAATACCTGCGCGTTATACATGGCGTGGAGCTATCGCCGCCGCCGCATTTTGATCTGGATGAAGAATTCCACATTCAGCACAACCTGAAAATCATGATCCGGGAAGGTATGATCCAATCGGCACATGACATATCCGAAGGTGGCCTGTTCGTTACGCTACTCGAAAGCGCTATGGTGAATGGATTAGGCTTTGATGTAGAAACCGATACCAATTTCCGTAAGGACGCCTACTTATTTGGCGAAAGCCAGAGCCGCGTGGTGGTTACTGTTGCACTTGATGTAGAAGATGACTTAGTCAACTATCTAAACACCCACAATGTTCCTTTTACAAAATTGGGTGAGGTGAGCGGCACAAATGTAGTGATTGATAAGACTGATTTTGGGCCAATAACAACATGGAAAACGCTGTATGACAACACATTAGCGGAAAAAATGAGCTGAAATACAATCTAAGCTGTTTTATATTTTACAAATAATTTAGCAATTCAACAATCTGTAATTTAACATGAACATGAAAAATACACCAATGCTACTCATGCTGGCCTTGCTGGCGGCACTAAGCTGGCAATGCAGCACCACACCCGATGGCACAACCATCAAAGGGACGATCTCCAACGCCCAAAATATGCAGGTTTATATTGACCAGGTGATCATCGGCAAAGCCAGCAACATCGTAGGTAAAGCAGACATTTCGCCTTCCGGCAAATTCGAAGCTCAATTCCCAGAAGGACTGGTAGCGGGAGTTTACAATTTGCGTATTGGTGCGCAGCGCATCAACTTTGTGTTGAATGGCAAAGAAAAAATCGTAGAATTTGAAGGCGACTTGAACCGGATGCCCAATTACGACTTTAAAGTAAGCGGCTCACCCGATTCAGAAACCTACGCCCAAGTAATGCGCGCCCTCATTGCTCAGCAGTACCAAGCGGACGATATCAGCCGATTTGTGGACACGGTGGCGAACCCTATTCTCGGTGCTTTTGTTGCTTTCCGCACCCTTGGTAACTCCCCGCAGTTGATGCCTATTCAGCAAAAAGCGCAGCAAAACCTCGCCGCCGCTATGCCAAATTCAGAAATGGCAACGGAATACGCGAATTATCTCCAGTTTGCGGAAGCGCAATACTATTCACAGCGCGCTAACGAATTGATTCAAGTCGGACAACCCGCCCCAGACATCAAGCTGGCCAACCCCAATGGTAAGGAGTACGCCCTCTCTGATCTCAAAGGTAAAGTAGTGCTGCTCGATTTTTGGGCAAGCTGGTGCGGCCCCTGCCGCCGCGAAAATCCAAATGTAGTGGAAGTCTATAAACGCTACAAAGACAAAGGATTTACGGTGTTTAGCGTATCGCTTGATGGGCTGGATTCACGCACCGCTTCGCGCTTAAATTCGCAAACCGAACTGACGGAAATGATGAAAAACTCGAAGCAACGCTGGGTAGAAGCCATTAAGCAAGATGGGCTGATCTGGGAATACCACGTAAGCGACCTGAAGAAGTGGGAATCCTTCCCCGCTACGATGTACGGTGTCAATAGTATCCCGCGCACCTTCCTGATTGATCGGGAAGGTAAAATAGCTGCCCTGAACCTGCGCGGCGCGTCGGATATCGAAGCTGAGTTGAAAAAATTGTTGTAAACGTGCTGTTGTAAAGAATATTTTTTAAAAAAAATGGGCAAGAGGTTGCGTCGTATCAAATTATTAATTACATTTGCAACTAATTGAATGACAATAACTATGAACGCAATGTTGAATAGCTGGTATTTTGGTTTCGGTTTTTACTTTTATGCTCGATCATAAAAGGGACGACCGATTTGCTTTTCAAAAGCGTTGAAAAATACAATCAGGAAGTCCCGCCCAAGCGGGACTTTTTCGTTTGCACATCATGCAAAGACCAAATTATGCAAAAACCTAACCAAGTGCGTGGGTATTTTTACTTTAGATTTTACTTTTATGCTTGGCATAAAGGGGCTTACTGTTGTTGATTTTCTTTCGAAAAAATCTTGATACAGTAAGTCCCGTTCCGACGGGCTTTTTTTTGGTCAGAAAACACCACATGCCGTATGATACAAACAGAGACGACCGACAAAGACCTTCACGTTGACCAGCGCTTGGCGCTGCGCGTGTGCATTCAGGGCGGCGCAGGCGCCTTTCACGAAATTGCAGCACGACACTGCTTCAATGGACAACCCATCGAAATTGTGCCCGCGCTTACCTTCCGCGAACTCATCCAAAAAGTGGAGCAACAGGAAGAAGCCGACTTTGGCATCATGGCTATTGAAAACACCATTGCTGGCTCTATTTTGTTCAATTATCGCCTGATCCATGAATCCAGCTTGCGCATTATTGGCGAAGTATATCTGCGTATTCAACAAAATCTGATGGCATTGCCCGGCGAGCGCATTGAAAATCTAAACGAGGTGCATTCGCATCCGGTTGCGATTGAGCAATGCCGTGAATACTTTCGTAAGTATCCTCAGATTCGCCTGATTGAAACAGAAGATACTGCCTTGAGCGCTAAGAATATTCTGGATCACCAATTGTGTGGGGTAGGGGCCATTGCCAGTGAATTAGCAGCCGAAATGTACGCAATGAACATTCTTGAACGTAGCATTGAAACCAATAAGCAAAATTACACGCGCTTTTTGTTGCTGCAGCCCATTGGCCGAAGTAAGCTCCCCCCACAATCCGATAAGGTATCGCTCTGTTTTGCGGTAGATCACACGATTGGTAGCCTACACAAAGTATTAGCTGTGTTGGCAGCCTACCATGCCAATTTAACGAAAATTGAATCCGCTCCTATCATTGGCAAACCCTGGGAATACTTGTTTTTCTTGGATTTCGTGATGGACAGTGATTTGACGTATCAGCAAGCAATTGATGCCATCCGACCCATTACGCACGATCTGAAAATATTGGGTATTTATAAACAGGGAAAGCATTTTGATTAAGTATGAAGTTGGAAGTACGAGGTTACGATTGCGAGGTTTACGAAGTACAATTTTGAAATTTTAGTAATATCTTATTTTGAAAACGTCTGCGCGGGAGGGCGGCAAATCACTGTTCGACGGAGGAGTTTGATTTGCCTAGCGTTTTTTGGTTACTTTTTTGGGCAATGCAAAAAAGTGACAAAACTCAAGCGCAGAGAAGAAAATACAGCAATAAAGAACAGCCAACAGACTTAAAGAATAGAAATATGTTACAAATAAAAACCGCCAAACGCCTCGACGGCATCCAAGAATACTACTTCTCCCAAAAACTCCGCGAAATCGCACAAATGCGCGCGGAAGGCAAAGATGTATTGAATCTTGGCATCGGCAGCCCCGATTTGCCACCTTCGCAGGAAACCATCGACGAATTATCAAAATACAGTAATCATCGCAACAACCACGCCTACCAAAGCTATCAGGGTGTACCGGAGCTGCGCCAGGCTTTTGCCGAATGGTATAAAACCTGGTTTGATGTGACGCTGGATGCGAATACCGAAATCCTCCCACTCATTGGCTCGAAGGAAGGCATTATGCACATTTGCATGACCTACCTCGATGCGGGCGACGCCGCGCTGGTGCCCAATCCTGGCTACCCGACCTACCGCGCCGCTGTAA
>CALMSP010000258.1 GCA_937872405.1 uncultured Saprospiraceae bacterium
ATCCTGCTCCGCAAAAAGCGTTTGTGCGTATTTGCGAAACTGCCGCACCGTGCGTTCCAGGAGGAAAAAATAGACTTCTTCGAGCTTAATATCTTTCAATGATTTATCAATTATTGATTTATCAACAAAATTAAATACTTTTTTTCTAACTGTCAAGGACACCTCATGCATTTAACATTTTTTTAAGAAATCGGTATCATTTCTGCCGTTCAAACCACACTTTGCACCTCCGAAAATTGTGCTTCATGTAATTGGCGTCTCTATTATAAGCTCACTCCGGTAGTTTCAGGTCTTGTGCCATGATTTTATTCAAACGATACACACGTCCGTAATTTTCCCGAATGTAATCTTGGTAACCAAGTGTTTCCAGAAACTGGTACTGCGATTGAGCGCCGCTTTTTTTGATATGAAAGCGAAGTTCTTTCAAAAAATCTTTCCGTTTTATGAAGCGGCAAGCGCCCAGTTCATCAAGAATTTGGTTGGATGTTGCTTCTTGGTTGAATACGGGTAGGGCAATTACATCTTCCAGGTTGGTCTGGCGTTTCAAAATGCTGTCAAGCAGTGCCTCGTTGCTTACACAGACTATTAAGGTTCGGACGATGGGTACCCCCAGGTCGAACGCTGAGGCGCGCAGTACCAGCAGCGAATCTTTCTGAATAGGGGCTTTGCGGTACGCTAACCCTTGCGAGGTTTCATGCAGCCAGGCAAGGGTTAGCCCTTTTTGGGTAAACTGAGGATGAATGGGCAACATCAATGGGTCAAGCAGGGTATAATTTTCCCTATTAAACCACCATTGATAGGATATGTTTTTATAGGGCATCTTTATTGTAAAGGTAGGAGATACCGTGGATATAGGGCGTACGCTGGGAAACAATTCTCTACTGAGTGTCAATAGAAATTCATTGCCAGCGGGGCGGCCCATTTGGGCGGAAAGCGTGTATAAGCCACCAGGCCCCGATAGCCGAACTTGACCATCAGCGCTTTTGAATCGGATATTGCCCTGCGGCGCCACCTTATCTTTCTTTTTGAGCAGCTTATTTTGATAATAAACTTCACCGCGCACGGAGGCTACATAATAATTTTGAGCGAATGTGTAATGAAATAGCCCAAGAAATGTAATAAAAATGAATAGCGTTCTCATAGCTGTTGGATTTTAAGGTGAATTTTTTGCTGGCTGTTGGCGAGCGACGAATCGCTGTAGCATGTAAGTGATCAATTTTAAATATACTAATAGAATCAGGATATTGATATGAATATTGAACAAAAAATAAGAAAGCAGGGTGCCAAGGGCTAAGAAAAAAGTTTCGTCAATACTATCCACGATGATGCGCCCCACTGCCGACTTTGTAGGATGCTGTGGGTTATTTTTTTGCTGCATCACTTCCCTAAAAGCCCGCAGCGACATCCACCAAAAAAGTGCATACAGCAGCAGTAGCCAAGCCCAAGAAATAAGGCTTTCGCCAGCTACCAGTGTCAGGTAGGCATTGTGTACAATGAGTGGTCCTGGCAAGGTGCCAAAAACCGTTTCGTGCTGGTCTTGATAATAATCACCAATGATAATGGTTTTGTCTTTCAGCAGTGCCCGAATATCCGCCTCCTCCCAAAAATCCCATTCGTACAGCAGCGTGCCCATCGAGCGCAGCGTGTAGCCATTCGTGTTTGCTGTAGTGCCGGTATTCAAATTATAGGGTCTGATTTTAAAATCAATAATTGGTTTGGGCAAGCTGATACGCCCACCGAGGCGCGGTAGTAGTCCGGTATTGCTATAATGCTTTTTCTCGGTGATAGCCCAAGCGGCTAAAGGTAACGATGGAAGTGTATCAGCTAAGAAGAGGGGATACTTCATAAACTGATTGTTGGCGCTCAGATAATTGGCAACACCTGTTGGTAATAGAATAACCTGGGGAATTAAGTTTCGCTGACCGTCAAGCTGGCGCGCACCAACCAAAGGAAAAGAGAAGGAGTCAAGCGTGGTTTGTAGTAAGCTGTCGTCGGGGCTGTGGTGTTCAAAGGCAACATCTATGATAAGCAATGGAATATTGCTACCATATTCATTTACTTTTTGTAAAAAAGCTGCTAACTGTGCCCGATCAGTGATAACAGCATGATGATAGCCGGTATGCTCTTCGTAAAGCGGGTCAGCTAAGGGCACGATTTGCTTACTACCTGATACATCTATATACAACACGGTATGAGGTGCCGGCTTTTTATCAATGCCTAATAATGATTTTTTGACAATGCTTGTCCATTTAATAAAAAAAGATTCATCGCCAAAGGTACGTGGTAGGCACAGCCAGAATAACGACAGCAGCAACATGAAAGCCCCATTGGCTGTGGCAAATGACCAACCTTTGTAATTCGGCATCTGTTGATTGTTTTATTCAACTGACTTTCAAAACATTATAAATGTACGGCTTTTTAGGTAATGGAGCTGCATTTTATTAAAACACAGAAGAAACAATATGGTATATCATTGTACCTATTTGATGCCAGATACCTAACTAACAAACTAAATAAAACCCCCACGCCTTTTATTTACTGCCCCCCAGTTCTTTGGCACGGTGTAGCGCAGCCATGGCGCCTGCTACAATGTCCGCTTGCACGGCGTTGGTTTCGTACACGCCTAAAGCGGCTTCGGTAGTACCGCCACGCGAGCATACGCGCTCAATCCATTCCGTACAAGAAAGGTCGGTAGCGCGATACAATTCTACAGCCCCATGGAAGGTTTGGCTCACCAATAGCTCGGCTTCTGATTCATTAAATCCCATATCGCGGGCGGCGCTCATCATTGCTTTCATAAAGAACCACACATAAGCCGGGCCACTGCCAGAGATAGCGGTAGCCCCGTCAATGCTGGATTCTTGCTCTACGTAAATAGTTTTGCCGGTCGTGTTGAGCAGGTTCTGCACCGTCACCAATTCGATGCGCGTCACGGTTTCAGAAGACGTGAACGCCGTCATTCCCATGCCGATTTGGGCAGGCAGATTGGGCATCGCGCGGATGATTTTATGCACCCCAAGCGCCTGGGCGATGGTATGAATCTGCACGCCAGCCATAATGGATAATACGACCTGCTGTTCATGTAATAGCGGGCGAATATTTTGAAACAATACGGGCGCATCCTGCGGCTTGACGGCTAAGATGATCAGGTCGGCTTTGTCAATACAATCTTCAGGCCGGCCGAATACACGTCCGATATCTTTACGTGCCAATTCGGCAGCTTTTTCTGGCGACTTTTCCAGAATCATCATAGCTTCACGGCTGGCGATGTGCGAGCGTAAAAAACTTTGAGCATACGTAGCACCCATGTTGCCCCCTCCGATGATTAGTATTTTCATAAAACGTTTTTGTGGTTAAATAAAAATTAGCAGCAGGGGTTCCGGATATATTGATGCCCTGCAAAAAACGGCGAAATTCGTAAACATGTTGCTTACGGTTTGGTTATCCATGATACTAATGCGTATCTATATGAATTTGGAGCAAGAAATCAAGCAAAATAATTTCGATAACGAACAACAAAAGGCGCATATCAATATTTTGTACACCGCCTCTTGGGTCAGTCTTCGGTCAGCAAAAATGCTCAAACCGCTCAACATTTCCATACAACAGTTTAATATTCTTCGCATTTTGCGCGGGCTACATCCTAAACCGGCGACCGTGAAGCTGCTAACCGAGCGCATGATTGACAAGACTTCTAATGCCTCTCGGTTGGTAGAGAAGCTCAAACAGAAAGGATTGGTGGAGCGAGAGGCCTCCATAGGCGACCGCCGTTGTGTGGAGGTGCGCATCACGCCTATGGGACTGAAAGTGCTGGAACAGGCGTCCCAATTGATGCGAAAGAGCATTGAGCAAACTTTCGCCGGTTTTTCAGACAAAGAAGCCGTTGAACTTAATCATCTGCTGGACAAGCTAAGAGGTTAAAAATATCTTAAAGGTATGCCAAAGTGATGTTTTTCAAAGTTTAAACTTTAATTTTACATGGAATTTTCAACCTTTAAAAATGTACAAAATTTTCCGATTATGAAAAACACATTCTCCTTTGTTGCACTAATTTCTGTATTGGCTATCAGTGTTTTAGCATTTACAGGTGCTATCGAATCTTTAAAAGTAGATACAAAATCCAGCTACATTGACTGGAAAGGATACAAAGTGACCGGCAAGCACTATGGTAAAGTGATGCTGAAAAATGGCGATCTAAAGTTTGAGAATGGAAAACTGGTAGGTGGCAGCTTTGAAATTGACATGAGTACCATCATCTGTGAAGATTTGCAAGGCGCTACGGCTGACAAACTCGTTGGGCACCTCAAATCAGACGATTTCTTTGGTGTTGCCAAGTACCCAACGGCTAAGTTTGTGATCACCCGCGCATCTGAGGGCAATGCCGGCGAATATCGTATTCGGGGCGACCTCACGATCAAGTCCACTACAAAGTCTATCAGCTTCAACACCACAGTGAATGAGAAAGATGGTAAGCGCATCGCAAAGGCCGACATCAAGATTGACCGCTCTGATTTTGATGTGCGTTATGGTTCGGGCAGCTTTTTTGACAATTTGGGCGACAAAACCATCTATGACGAATTCGACCTGTCGGTTAACCTCGTAGTAGCCAAATAATGGATGTACGGAACTACTTTTTGCACACTTCAATAGTTTACTAAACTTGTGCATTCGTTCATTTAAATAACATCATCCGAATTTAATCATTTTTTATTATATGCACCGTCCGGTTGTGAGATATCATATTTTACAACCGGATTTTTTATTATAATAATAGCGTAATACGATTTTAGATGCCAGATGCTATAATTACACAATACATTGAAAAACAGTAGATTGTACAAATCAAGACACATCTTTATTTATTAAAGTGGGATAATACCATTCATAAATTGGGAAGCACGATGCACGATTTTGTAAAATTTCGAGTACACTTTTTCAAATCGCACATGAAATTAGTTACATGATTTAAGACGAGGAGTATTATGGTATTCCTTCCGATATAGAAATGAACTGTATGTGGCGAGAACTGTTTCGTATAAAAAATTGTAGCGTTTTCATGGATATTCAGTTCGTGCCGCACGCAGAAATTGATAAAATAAAATGGAACAGTTGCGTTCATTACGCCAATAATGGTAATGTGTTTGGCTACAAATGGTTTCTTGATTTTGTAGCTAAAGACTGGGATGCGCTGGTGGAAGGCGACTATGAATCGGTGCTGCCCTTGGTGTGGCGCAAGGCGTTTTTTGGCGGGCGGGAGTTGCATCAGCCGTCACTCATGCGAGAGTTGGGAGTTTATTCTATTCATGCGCTTTCGGCAAAACGAATAACAAATTTTCTACATGCTATCCCTGATGCGTACCGGATGGTTGAAATGGTACTCAACGAACGAATTCAGCTACCGCAACATCATGATTTCCAGACAGAAACATTGTGCAATCACCAATTGCTGCTGATGGAAAGTTATGATGTGCTGGCTGCTAATTACACTCCACCTTTGCGGGAAAGATTACGCTTAGCCACTGATAATCAGCTCATTGCAACAAGCAATATAAAACCAGAAACTTTAGCTAATTTTTATCGGAAATACGCGAAAGATAGGCGGCATTTGGAGCGCAATTTTCATGCATTGCAACGCATTATGTATAATGTGCTGCACCGGGGCTGGGGTTTTGCTTCGGGCATAGAGGATGCTTCGGGGAATCTGCTGGCAGCTAATTTTTTCATTTACAGCCATCATAAAGTACTGAGCCTGATGCCTTTAGAGGCACCCGTAGGCGCTCAAACAGGTGCTTTGGCCCAGCTATTTGATTTGCTCATCCGCACCCATGCGGGTCGGCCGCTGATATTAGATTTTAATACAAGCGGCGCAGATGAACTGGCACTATATTTTGGTGCGCAGGAGAACTTGTACTATCGGATACGACGCGACCGTCGTTGGTTATTTTAACTCAATCCAGCTTGAGCACTTCTAAGAAAGCCTTTTGTGGCACCTCTACGGTTCCGATCTGGCGCATCTTCTTCTTGCCTTCTTTTTGCTTTTCGAGTAGCTTGCGTTTGCGCGTGATATCACCACCATAGCACTTGGCGGTTACGTCTTTGCGCATAGCCGAGATGGTCTCCCGGGCAATAATTTTAGCACCTACAGCCGCTTGAATGGCGATCACAAACTGTTGCCGGGGCAGCAGATCTTTCAGTTTTTTACAAATTTTGCGGCCAAAGGCTTCCGCTTTGGAGCGATGCACGAGCGCGGATAAGGCATCTACGGGTTCGCCGTTAAGGCGGATATCCATTTTTACCAAGTCAGACTGGCGGTTGTCAATAGGTTGGTAATCAAAAAAAACGTAGCCCCCCGAAATGGATTTTTAGGGATCATAAAAATTAAATACAATTTCGGCTAAGGGCATTTCGAACGTTAATTCTACGCGATCCGGCGTGAGATAATGCTGCCGTGTAAGTAAGCCACGTTTTTCCATGCACAGGGTCATGATGGCGCCGATGTACTCTGGTTTGGTGATAATTTGGGATTGAATATAAGGCTCTTCTACGTGGTCCAGCAATGTAGGATCGGGCAGGTCAGAAGGCGTGCGCACCAACATTCTACCTTCGCGCTTGGTGGTCGCATAGTAGGATACATTGGGAATAGTAGTAATGACATCCTGATTGAATTCGCGCGACAGACGCTCCTGTATAATGTCTAAGTGCAACATACCGAGGAACCCACACCGGAAGCCAAAGCCAAGCGCTACGGAGGTTTCGGGTTCAAACACCAACGAAGCATCGTTGAGTTGCAACTTCTCCAAGCTATCCCGAAGGTCTTCAAAATCGTCATTATCAATTGGGAAGATGCCAGCAAACACCATCGGTTTTACATCCTCGAAGCCTTTAATACCTTCCGAGCAGGGCTGCTGTACGTGTGTAATGGTGTCGCCTACTTTGATTTCCTTCGATACTTTAATGCCAGTTATGATGTAGCCTACGTCACCGGTTGACATTTCAGGACGCGGCAGATAATCCAACTGCAAAATACCGATTTCATCTGCTTCGTATTCCTTTTCTGGGTTGGTATAAACAAACCGCACTTTATCCCCCTTACGCAAGGTGCCATTCATAATACGAATATTGGCAATGACGCCTCGGAAAGAATTGAATACCGAATCGAAGATGAGCGCTTGCAAGGGCGCGTTCGGGTCGCCTTTAGGGGCTGGTATGCGTGCTACGATGGCATTCAAAATATCGGGTACCCCAACGCCCGTTTTGCCACTGGCTAATACAATTTCTTCCGACTTACAACCAATAAGTCCAATAATTTGTTCCGATACTTCTTCGATCATGGCGTTTTCCATGTCTATTTTATTGAGTACTGGAATGATTTCCAAATCATGCTCAATTGCCAGATACAGATTGGAGATCGTCTGCGCCTGAATCCCCTGGGTGGCATCCACCAACAGCAGTGCGCCTTCGCAGGCTGCAATGGAGCGCGATACCTCGTAGGAGAAATCCACATGACCGGGTGTATCAATCAAATTCAATACATACTCCTCGCCATCCGTATGCCGATACTGCATCTGAATAGCGTGACTCTTGATCGTAATGCCGCGTTCGCGCTCCAAGTCCATGCTGTCGAGCGTTTGTTCTTGCAAATTCCGGCTGGACACCGCATTGGTGTACTCCAACAAGCGATCCGACAGCGTACTCTTTCCGTGATCAATATGCGCAATAACGCAAAAATTCCTGATATTCTTCATAGGATGCAAATATACGTCTTTTTGTAATGCCGCACACCTGAAAAAAAAACGCCTGTGTCATTTTTGTATCATACGTCACAACAGTTCATGCGCGTTTTTGTTGGCATACACTGATGCCTCACCTCATGTATTATGTACTAAACCGTTTTTTACAAAATTTTAATTTGGTGATCATCTTTTTAATGCACGAAAAACTGATACGTATGATTTTTTTTGAATTAAAATTTGGAAAGCAGTTTTATAAATGCTTACCTTTACTACAATAAATGTTTTTACATCTAAAACCACTACAATTATGAATGCAGTTCTAAACCTTGGCAAGTATTTGTATGCCATTCCATTTGCGGTATTCGGCGCTTTCCATTTCATGAATGCGAAAGGTATGGCCGGCTTAGCCTTTGGCAGCGATATTCTGGTGTATCTCACTGGCGCAGCCCTGGTTGGGGCGGCGGTAAGTATGGTGATCGGTAAATTTGACAAGCTGGCTACGGTTTTGCTGGCTTTGATGCTTATTCTATTTGTGTTTTTAGTGCACCTGAATGGCGCTATGGCCGGTGATCAGGGCGCTACGGCTGGTTTATTAAAAGACACGATGCTAGCAGGCGCAGCCTTGCTGTATGCTAAGCATGAAGCAAAAGACAAATCCGTAATAGGCTGACGATTAAGCTGATGTTGGTCAAAAGCGCCTTTGACAATCATTGTCAGGGCGCTTTTGGTTTTTCAAGCTACTGCGTGTTCTTTTTTGGATTCAAAACTGCGAAAAAAAATTTGCAAATCCCGAAATCGGTGCGTACCTTTGCACACCGTTTATAAAACCTGAATAAATTTTATCAACATGTTTGCAATCGTAACCATAGCTGGTCAGCAATTCAAAGTTAGGAAGGGCAAGAGCTCTTCGTCCAC
>CALMSP010000259.1 GCA_937872405.1 uncultured Saprospiraceae bacterium
GCTACGCCTCATTGTCCATTTTTCAAAATCATCATACATTCTGCCTCACTACCGAATAAGCACTATGTTGTGAAAAAAATTATTATCGCTATTGATGGACCCTCGGCTTCCGGCAAAAGCACATTAGCCAAAGACTTATCAGAAATGCTGAGCTATATTTATGTAGATTCTGGCGCTATGTATCGGGCCGTCACATTATATTTACAACAACAAAAAATTCCACTTGACAATATAGAAGCTATCAGGCAGGTGCTTGGTCAAATTCGAATCACTTTTCAGCGCGATACAAAAGGCAACCGTACCTTACTCAATGGCATAGATGTAGAAGACGCCATTCGGAGTATGGAGGTATCGAGGCAGGTGAGTCAAGTAGCTGCTATTCCTGATGTGCGTACTGCTATGGTGCAGCAGCAGCGGGCTATGGGGGTGCAGCGTGGTATTGTAATGGACGGCCGCGACATTGGAACGGTCGTCTTTCCAGATGCCGAACTCAAGCTCTTTATTGTATCGGATGTGATAGAGCGTGCTCGTCGGCGCTATGCCGAAATACAAAAAAAACAGCTTGCGGTTTCTTTCGAGGATATCCTGCACAACTTGCACGAGCGTGATCGCATTGACTCCACGCGCGCGGTGGCCCCTTTGCGTAAAGCACAGGATGCCTTTGAAATTGACAATACCCAATTATCACCAGCGCAACAATTGGCGCGTGCCTTGGAATTGGTAAATATTATAACCAGTGAACAAGAATCATCATGAATCCACTTTTACCTTTCATTGGTACCTACATTCCTCTGTGGCGCGCGGTGGCGCTGGTACTTGTACTACTATTGGTAGCCGCTTTGATTTATTGGTTCGCCAACCCTAATGTTGCTTTTCGCCGATTAGAAAAGGCTATGCAAACGCATTATCAGCAAAAGATTCAACCATTCAATCTGGCTTATGAAGGGCTGCGAATTCCGGATAAGGATGCGTTGCGCTTAGAACAGGAGTTTTGTGATTATTACTATCCACTTTTGCAAAAGCCGCGCTTTAAGAAGGGTTTGAATACTAAGAATCAAGCTGCCCAGGCTAAACTCGAAGCACACTTTCATGATCGTATCCTGTTTTTACAGCAATTAAAACGCAATCCTGCACTGTATAATCTCGGAGGTGAGCTAAAGGCCACGCTATCCAACGATTCGGTGCCCTTAGTAGCACGTTTGGAGCGCATTGGTCGGCAATTGGCGCTGGCGCCTACTTATTATGCCAATGCTAAAGATTATCTGACTCTACCAGACACAACCCGTTTAGAATTGGCCATCCGAAAGCAGCTGTATGCCTTGCAGTGGTTCAATATGGATCTACAGGATTCTTTACAAATAGCGGCGCTACCGCCCGCACCACGCGATACGCTGGAGCAACGCCTCCAACAGGCACGCATAGCCGTGAAAGATTATATTGCCTTTTGCCGAAGTTTATTGTTTGAAAGCCGCGCAAGCATGTAATGCCATAGTCAGTAAAACATGAATGATACTTACCAAGCCATGCATCATTTGTGATTTCACGCCTTTTAAAGTGCTTAAAATCAATTGTTTGTACAAAAAGCGCAGCCTACATGTATCCTGAGCACAGGTGCCTAATTAGTGCATAAACTTTTCTGGCGCAAAATTTTAGCATTTTTCTAACTTTGCTGTCTGAAATGATACCAACCGATCAGCAATTGATCCATTTGAATAATTCAATCATGTATCGTGGAAAAACTAAACGAACTGAGAGACTGGGTATTCCGGCAAATGCATTCTAAAAATTTAGTGTATAATGCCTGTTGGGAAGATCCGCGCTGCGACCGGCAATTAATGGAAATAGATCGCAGTAGCGAAATCATAATGATTACTAGCGCCGGCTGCAATGCTTTGGATTATCTGCTCGATGCGCCTGCCCGTATCCATTGCATTGATGTGAACCCGCGCCAAAATGCGCTGTTGCAGCTCAAACTTGCTGCTTTTCAGCATGGCAATTTCGATGATTTGTTCCAATTATTTGGCAAAGGCATCCACAAAGGCGCTAAAACCCTGATCCAACAACATTTGCAGCAGTATCTCTCACCTTACGCCCAACGTTATTGGAATAAAAATCAGAACTTCTTCAGCGGGCGGGGGCTGCGCAAAACATTTTACCATTACAGCACTTCTGGTACCTTAGCTTGGATGACTAACCAGTATCTGAAAACCCAGAAAAATCTTTACAACCGAGTGCAGCAAATGTTTGACGCACCTACGCTTGAAGAGCAGGCTGCCATTTATTATGAAATAGAACCCAAGCTACTTAATAAATTGGTCGAATGGGCTTTTAATCGCCATGTAGTGATGAGTTTAGCCGGTGTACCGCGTACCCAGCAAGAACTATTTGTGGATAAATACGACCGTGGCGCATTGGGGTATGTACAGGAATGCCTACGGAAAGTATTTGCTCAGCAAAGCCTACACGATAATTACTTTTGGCGACTTTACCTCAACGGCAGCTACACAGAGAACTGTTGCCCCTCTTATCTCAAGCACCAAAATTTCGATGCGATTCGCCAACAGGCGGATAAGGTTCAGGCCAATACATGCACGATCAGCCAGTTCTTGGAAGCCAACCCGGGCAAATATTCGCACTATGTACTGCTGGACCACCAGGATTGGCTGGCCGACAATAACCGCCCAGCTTTGGAAGAAGAATGGCGCTTGATTTTGAAAAATAGCCGTTCGGGTACGCGCATTTTGCTGCGCTCGGCGGCGCATGAAGTGGACTTCTTCCCAGACTTTGTGCTCAACGCCATTGAGTTTGAGCAGGAAAAAACTGCTGAAACACACCAGCAAGATCGAGTTGGCACCTATGCCAGCGTATATATGGGTATTGTCAAATAATGAACATTCAATTGCGATAAGATCATTACCTAACAAAACGGAATACTTTGGAAAAGACCAACTTGACGGAAGAGGTCGCTGCGCAAAACCAAACCATGCGCCGCTATTATCAGTTGCACGCAAAAATCTATGATGCTACACGCTGGACTTTTTTGTTCGGACGCAAAAGTATCATCAAACTGTTGCCATTTCCGGAGGCTGCACCCATTCATATACTCGAAATTGGCTGCGGCACAGGGCACAATCTGGCGCTCTTGGCTCGGGCCTTCCCCAATGCACAACTCACAGGATTGGATGTATCAGGCGATATGATCGCTAAAGCTCGCCAGAATACAGCCGCCTTGGGCGAACGGGTGACTCTCCTGGAAAAACCTTATATGCCCAATGAAACCGCTTTCACGGGTAAGGTAGATGCCATCTTGTTTTCGTATTCCCTAACGATGATTAATCCGCAGTGGCAGGATTTGATTCGAAAGGCTCAGACCGACCTAAAAACGGGCGGCGCCATTGCTGTGGTTGATTTTCATGATTCGCGCTTCCAGTGGTTCAAACGGCACATGGGCAATAACCATGTACGCATGGATGGGCATCTGCTGCCGCTATTAGAAACAACTTTCTCCACGCTGGTCAACGAAGTGAAATCCGCGTATGGCGGCGTTTGGCAGTATCTACTTTACGTCGGGCGCAAACCGTGAGCTTTTATATACAAAAATACTTGTAACTTACTGATTGTCAATGTAAAATGGGGCGCATTTTTTAGAAATTCGCCGTTTGTAGGTATTCGCTACGGCGAAAGCGCAGGCTTTGCTTTTTAGATGCAATTTTGATATAGACAAAATTTGCTTGGTCATCATATAAATCCAACAAAATGCGATTGGTAAGCTCCAGTTTTTTAGGGCGAGCAATGTTTTCCACTTCAAAATAGATCCACAAGGCATCCGTCTCGTATTCCTTGCCTATAAAATTGGCCCGAACGTCCTTGCCATCTATCTTGATCTGAAAATAGCGCTGCACATACTGACGGATGTAGTAATCCGCATTGGGATGCTCTTTGGGGGTGTACAATCGCAGCAGCAAATCGCTTCGGCCAGCGGCTTTTTCTAGCTGTTGAATATGATCCTCCAGGTCGTCAATGAAAATTTTGTGCATAATTTGTAAAGATCTTTGCTGCTCGGCATATTCGATTTCTGAAATAGCGATATGTATCGGATGCGCGACCGTCGAAAAACAAAAAAGTGCCGTTAGGATGGTAAACCAACTCATTTCCTGAAATTTTTACTATTTTTGTTGCGTAGTGCCAACGAAGAATTTTATTTATAAACCATTGATTAACAGTTTTTTACGATCGAATGCCGCATTGAAAAAAATCAGCACATCTGCTTATTTTACAATAACGCCGCGCCTGCTGGCAAGTTGTAGCGTGCGTCTAATTTTTAGCTTAAAAAAAACAGCAACGTGACAGATTTTGGGTTTAATTTTCAACTTGGGCTGGAGCATATCCTCGACCCCAATGGCTACGATCATATTTTGTTTGTCGTTGCACTTTGTGTCATTTACGGCATCCATGAGTGGCGAAAGGTGGTGTGGTTAGTAACGGCATTTACACTCGGGCACAGCCTGACATTAGCCCTGGCTACTTTTGAGCTTATTCAGGTGCGAACGGATGTAATCGAATTTCTGATTCCAATTACCATTCTAATTACTTGCGCCGTCAATCTACTACCATTACGTCAGCCGGAAGCTGCCAAGCGACAGGCTCGCCAACGCTATGCTTTAGCAGCATTCTTCGGGTTGATACATGGGCTGGGTTTTTCTAATTTTTTGAGGAGCATACTGCCCCGCGACGCCAGTATTTGGCAGCCCCTGTTAGCATTCAACGTCGGTTTGGAAGTTGGTCAGTTGGCCATTGTTGGTTTTGTTTTATTTGTAGGGTACTTGCTGGTGGAGTTGCTTCGCGTACCTGTGCGGGAGTGGGTACTTGTGGTATCGGGCATGGTTGGAGGCGTAGCGCTGACTATTGTGCAAAACAACTGGTTATTTTGAATGATAAAAATTGCTAATGCATAGCAGTCGTCATATACGTGTTTATCTGATTGGATTTATGGGCAGCGGCAAAACGCATGTTGGGCAGCAACTCGCGGCGCTCGCCCAAATGCCTTTTATGGACTTAGACGACCTGATCGTGCAGCAACAGCAGCATACCATTACCGAATTATTTGAACGATCCGGCGAAAGCGCCTTTCGGCAAATGGAACAAGCGGCGCTGCATACTACTGCCGAGTACGCGCAGGCTATCATTGCTTGTGGCGGCGGCACACCTTGCTTTTTTGACAATATGGATTGGATGAATCGCCACGGCATTACGATATTTCTGGATGTACCGGCAAGCATTCTTGCACAACGATTGTATGGTGAAATGGCGCAACGCCCCTTATTGCGAGGTTTAGATAAGGATGCTTTACAGTCGTGGATTGAGGAAAAACAAGCGCAACGCCTGCCTTTCTATCAACAAGCCAGTGTAATTTATCAGGTGCAGTCGAATCAGGAGTATGTTTCGGAGGCTTTGTGGCAACATTTTCAGCACATCACGGGGCATTAAGCGCAGTAAATTATTTTAGCATCATACATGGCTATGTGATGAGATTTGCAAATGTCAAACTTGTGTAAATAATTGATTATCAAATGATTAGCGGCATCGCAGGAGTGGATTATGGAAGCAAGCTGGCAGGTACCACGGCTATTGCTGCTATTACGGCATCTGGGGGTATTGATATTCGCCAAAGCGCTAAAGGGCAGGACGCCGACCGGTTTTTGTTGGAACAGATAACCAGCATTCAAGTGCAACAGATTTTTATAGATGCCCCGCTGTCTTTGCCAATGGTGTACCGCTCGCCAGAGGCATACGATGACTATTTTTATCGCGTTGCCGATCGTACTTTACAGGCAATGTCGCCTTTGTTTCTGGGCGGATTGACCGCTCGGGCCATGCAACTGGCGCGCCGCTTGTCCGAATTAGATATAATGGTTTACGAGGTGTATCCTGCTTACTTAGCCCGCTTGCTCAAGCTACAAGAAATGGGCTACAAAAAAGATATAAACCAACTCCCAGATGTTGTGCAGGAACTACTGCAACACCTACCTTATCCTTTGGCGCCGCAGGTGACCATAGCCGCCAACTGGCACCAAGCGGATGCACTACTGGCACTGCTCAGCGGCATTCGATACATGCAGCAACAGCATGAAACCTTTGGGAATACGACAGAAGGCATTATTATTGTGTAATATTTGAAATGGGTATTTTATGTTTTAATAACAAAAAGAGCTTATTTTGAAAATTATTATAAAAACCCTGCATGGATTGGAGCCTCTATTAGCAGATGAATTGCGAGTATTAGGTGTGCAATCTGTGCAACCACTCAAACGAGCCGTAGAATGTATCGGCGATAAGCGCTTACTCTACCGCGCAAATTTGGAGCTACGCACCGCCCTGCGCGTGCTTCAGCCCATCGCCGAGTTTCAGTCCAAAACACCCGACGATCTTTATCGCCATGTACGACGTATTGATTGGTCGGATTATCTGGGTCTCGATAAAACTTTTGCCATTGATGCAACAACCAGTTCCGATATTTTTCGGCATTCGCAATACGCTGCCCTGCGCACAAAAGATGCCATCGCTGATTATTTTCGCGACAAAACCGGCCAGCGCCCCAGCGTAAACGTAGCCTATCCACACTTGCGCATCAATTTGCACATACACCAAGATACTTGCGTCCTCTCCTTAGATAGCTCTGGCGATTCGCTGCACAAGCGTGGCTACCGCGCGGCCACTGTGGATGCACCGCTCAACGAAGTGTTGGCCGCAGGTATGTTGTTATTTACTGGCTGGAATGGCAGCACCCCTCTGGTTGATCCGATGTGTGGCTCAGGCACCCTGCTGATAGAGGCGGCATGGTTAGCGACGCGCACCCCGCCTCAGTGGCACAAATCTTCATTGGGCTTTATGAAATGGCGCAACTTTGACGCCGACCTCTGGGAGGATGTACGCCACGAGGCAAAAGCAGCCATGCGTGAACTACATTGCGATATACGTGGTTACGATAAAGATATGAAAGCAGTACGCGCTACTGCCCAGAATATTTTTTCGGCACATTTGGAAGGACAGCACTTGCAAGTACAACGACAATCTTTTGAAAAGTTGCTGCCACCAACGGCATCTGGGGTGCTGGTTATGAATCCACCATACGACGAACGCTTGAAAAACCCAGAAATAGAAGCTTTTTACAAAATGATAGGCGATCGGTTGAAACAAACATTTACTGGCTATGATGCTTGGATAATTTCTTCTAATTCGGACGCTTTAAAATATATTGGTTTAAAACCATCCCAAAAGATAACTTTATTTAATGGTGCTTTGGAATGTAAATATCAGCATTATGAATTATACGCAGGCAGTAAAAAAATACTTGATGAATAAAGTACTGATAATCATTTGTTTAGTTACAGTATTCAACTTAGAATCCACTGCGCAGATCAGCGGAAAATCTATACCCGAATTATATCAAGAATCGCTATCGAAACCGATGCATTTACATACCTTTCATCGGCTGCCAGTAATGCTTACAATGCAAGCTCCAACCACCGAGATACCCAATGTGCATCGCTACGAACACCTCGCTTTTTTTTGTCGCTTGGAAGTAAAAATGGAGCAACGCCTAAAAATACCATTCAAATTTCGACTGGGTGACGTTCCTTATGTAGATCGCTTGGAAGGCAAACGCCGCGATTGAATGATATAATAAACTGAAAATCAACGGGTTTTAAAATTTCCTTCCTATTTGTACACAATACGCAAAATTTCTCTAATTTTCGTCTTTTATATTTTAAAATCATCAACAGGAGGGTTTAGCTACCCCCAAATCGTCACCATGAAAAAACTCGCCTTACACTGGCAAATATTGCTGGGCATGTTGGCTGGTGTGCTCTTTGGCATGCTGGCATCACAGCTGGGTTGGAAACCAATTGTAGTGGATTGGGTGAAGCCCTTCGGCACTATTTTTATCAATTTGCTCAAGCTTATCGCGTTGCCGCTGATTGTGGCTTCTTTGATAAAGGGCGTTTCCGATT
>CALMSP010000260.1 GCA_937872405.1 uncultured Saprospiraceae bacterium
AAATTTTTATCCATTATTTCAATGAAATGCCATCATACATTTGACATCACAACCTATTTTTATCTAAGAACGCTTGGAAATACCAGAGCGTTGCGCGTTTATTTATTTAAATCATCCAGATTCGCGCGGTGGCGTTGGTACATATAGTTGGGCGGGTCAAAACTAAATAAGCGTGCGTTTTCGGCTACAATGTAATATTCGATTTCGCGGGCGCCATTTACGGGTTTGATTTCCACGCCAAATATATCATCGTTGGCTACGCCGTCATGGCTATTGCCGTCATCCAGCATTGCCACCTCCTGAAAAGGCTCGTCAGGGCTGAAGCGGTAGCGGATGGTTACTTTTCGAGCAAAAGGACCTACTTTTGCCTGGATTCTGAAATCGGTGACCTGCTTGGGCGAGTATTTTTCGCGTGGTTCTACACGCACATTCGTGATGTCGGAGGGTAAAACTTTCAGTTCGGGGTGCGTTTGTAAAAATTCGGCGCGCTGGCTCATCAATTCCGCTACACCTGGAATACGACTCCGCTGCCCGACGGTAGCATTGATACTCTTCGTGAAGTCGCTGAGGTTATATTCTTTATTCTGATCATCCAGCCAGGCTTGTTTGATGAATTCTTGCAAAGCAGCGGCTCGTTTTTCATATTGCCCTTTCACTAAATGATTGTAAAGTATAGTACGCACATGCGAAAGGTATAATTTGCGCCAAGTTTCGTTGCTCAATAATTTATTCAGCAGCGGGCGTTCGGGGTTTTGCGCGTGCAGCAGGGGGTCCAATTGTACTAGTTCCTTGAAGGACAAATCGGAGCCAGAACCTATATTTTTAAAGCTGCCAAAGATAAAGTTAAGATCCCCCGGTATAATGGTAAATTTGCCATTGTTGGCTCGGTAAAGATAATAATTCTGACTGGGATGCCCCGTGTAGCTACTCAGATTGACCATCACATTATTGAAAGCTAACAACCATAGGGTACGATCCACATCTAATATTTGTTCTATTTTATCTGGCTCTTGGTTCAGGATGCGTGTTAATTCTATCAGACTATTCCAACTGTTAGTGTTAATGCGATCGTAGGCATACGTATAACACGCGCTATTAGGCTCGTGCTGTAAGGAAGCAAAGGCGCGCGGATTGCAACCATCGGGCGCTACTTGCGTAGTAGAGATCGAAGCATGATACAATTCGCCGTTTCTGTCACCAAAATATCTGTCCAAAAAAGGTCCTTCAACAGATTCGATATTTACAAACAGTCCGTAATAATTGCCATTGATATACACGCGCGCATAATTGGCGCGTGGAGCCGGCATGTAATTGCCAGCAATTTCGTACCCCAGTACTTCTCGTATCATACTTGGGTCGCGCAGGGCATTCGACAATTCGAGCACCGTGTGTCCTTGGTAGCTTTGCCCTTCGCCAAGCTGGATGTAAAGGCTATTGCGCTTGCCGCCAATTTGGAAAGCGCGGGCACTGCGGTAGCGCACATCGGCATTGTCAAACTTTTGCTTATTAACTTCTAAGGAACCAGCGAGCGTATTGCTGCCGTTGTAGCGCAGTGAATCCAGTATATCGCGCCAATTGGGCTGGGCGAAAGTAATCCTGATTTCTTGGATGGTAGAAGGGCTGTACAGATCAAGTTGATTTTGATTCCAGGCTGTGCCGATGCTACACCATACCAACAAAAACGGGAGTAGAATTTTATTTCTCATGCTTGGATTGATGTGATTTAAAAATACGCTGCAATATTAAGAAAATAAATTTAGAAAGGTTTTCAGGATTTTGGCCCCTGCAAAAGAGACAAGCACCTTTCCGTAAATCATTGGTAGCGCTATAGGCTCGTTGTATTCCTTATCTTAATTTGAAAACAACTGTTGCAAATGTAGCACAATATTGATCAACATAATAGCTGCCAGCGCCAATCCAGCCAAACGAAGCCACCAGCCATTACGCGCACGGAAATCTGCTGCACGCTGCCGGGCCTGCGGATCAGTCGGACGAACCCAGCCGCGCCCCAAGCGATACAAATATATGCCCAACCAAAGAAAACAACACTCCAGCAGCAAGCCAATCCACTCCATTTTTTTATCGAACCTGTTTATTAAAATAGAATATATAATGGAACAAAGTTTATGCTTAGTTTGAACCCAGTGCTATACTTTATTGATATTCAAAAGGTTATACTTAACGAATTTCAAGTAATTCAAAATTGCCTGTTTTGGTATTCTTGCGTACATTATGCCAATCAAAGTACCGACCATTCATCACGATATATACCCCAGGAGGAAGCGTTTGCACGAAAGCCAATGCGCTGCCGAGATTAAAAAATCCGTCGGAAGAATGACCAAAAGCGTAGGGAATCATAGCGCCCGTGAGTACAATGGTTTTATCAGTAATAGCCGCTTGTGCAATGTGCGTGGCGGTTTCTACCATCCGGTCGGTACCATGCGTGATGAGTATCTGGGAAGATGCCGACCGCCGACAATTGTGTACAATAATAGTGCGATCAGCCTCTGTCATTTCTAAGCTATCCACCATCATCAGCGTTTTGATGTCAATATCAAGCGTGCAGCGTCCTCGGTCGAACATGAGCGGCAGGTGCGTATTTTTAAAAAACAACTCGCCAGTGATGTAATTGTAATCTTTATCAAAAGTGCCGCCAGTGACAAAAACCTGAATCATCCGTAGTGTATTTGGACTAAAAAAATGCGAGGCAAGCGGCCTCTATCGTGCACGATCTGTGCTAATGCGCTACGCGGTCAATCTTTTTGTTTTGTTTTTTTGACTTCCTGGTGTATAACGGTGCCTTTTTCTAAGCGGGCTTCGTGTTCTTTTTTACGCATTTCTTTGTAATGCTCTACTAATGCCTTTACTTCTAATTCGCGGCGGTTAAGATTGCGATGGTACGTCACGACGATGAATTGCGCCATATCATCAGGATGCGTAATACCCAGCTCACGCAAGTAATGCGACAGGCGAGAACCACCATAAAAGCCCCAATTGTGAATAATCCAGCGCCCCAAGCTGAAGTGTAGTTTTCGGGCGGCATCTTCTTCACTGGCGTTTTTGAACTTTTCTTTCGAGTCCTTATCAATCAGTTTATTCAATCGTACAAAAGCATCGCCCAGGTCGGCAGGGATGTACACCCCATCCAAGTATTCTTTTTTGATGCGTTCTTTGTATGCTTTTTCAAATGCTTCCTTAGAGGAAGGCGGTTGTGCGAGCAGCCACATTGAGCTACCCACCAACAAAGAGGCGCAGCACAGCAATTTTATGATATCCATATACACCTGTTTTCTTTTCAGAAAGAACATAGCTTTCAAGCAAAATATTGCGGATGGGCACACAAAATCGCACAAGCCCCCGTTTTGGATCGGAAGTATTTATAATGCCCAGCGCAACAATGCGGCCCCCCAAGTAAAGCCACTGCCAAAGGCAGCAAGGCATACCAAGTCGCCTTTATTAATGGCGCCGGCTTCCCAGGCTTCACACAGCGCAATTGGCACAGATGCGGCGGTAGTATTGCCAAAACGTTGAATGTTATTCCATACCTGATCGTCGCGTAAGCCCATTTTACGTGCTACAAAATCGCTGATTCGTAGGTTAGCTTGGTGCGGAATCAGCATACCGATGTCCTGTGGCTGTAGTCCTGTTTTTTGTAGGGCTTCCATGATCACTTCTGGAAACTTTTGTACAGCCATTTTAAATACAAACCGCCCTTCCATGTGTGGATAAATCTGCCCTTCCTGCATCATATGCTCGTTTAGAAATATTTCGCCATACGTTGCATCGGAATAGCCAAAATCAACTTCCTCGCCCATTTTTTTGAAGTGGTAGCCGCCGTGTGCACCTGGATTGATGAAGGATAATTTTTCGGCATAGGTACCATCGGAATGCAAATGCGTTGTCAGGATGGCTTCCTCTTGGTTCGTTGTTGGCTGCACGACCACAGCGCCTGCGCCGTCACCAAAAATAACCGTAACATTGCGCCCGCGGGTCGTAAAATCCAAGCCCATAGAATGCATTTCTGCACCCACTAATAGTACATTTTTGTACATGCCGGTTTTCACAAACTGATCGGCAATGGATAAACCATACACAAAGCCTGAGCACTGGTTGCGAATGTCAAGAGCGCCTGCTTCTTGATTGGTCATGCCCATTTCACGTTGTAGCAGCACACCACAGCCGGGAAAGTAATAGTCTGGACTAAGCGTAGCAAAGACAATAAAGTCCACGTCTTCCTTGCGGATACCTGCGCGTTCGATAGCGATGGTGGCCGCGCGGGCGCCCATCGTGGTAGTGGTTTCCTCGTGTTTTTTGCCATACCGGCGTTGTTTAATACCTGTACGTTCTTGTATCCATTCATCTGTAGTGTCCATTACGCGTTCTAAATCTTGGTTGGTCACTACTTTTTCGGGCACATAGTAGCCGATACCGCCAATTTTGGAATGAAGCATACGTTATTCAATTTTTATAAACGATTTGAAAAAATAAGCTACTCGCAGCAAAACTTGCTGTAGAATCGAAACACAATGTCAAAATTATAATTCAATTTTCAAAAATGGACACCTTTTTTTCATTTGCAGCACATAAAGATATATCTTTGTTGTAACATCTTGTCGCAATTAGACGACGAAAAACACGCAACGCGCTTTAGCACTTAAAGGCAAAAACATACCTAAAATTAACTTAATGCTTAACCAAGGCACGGGGAATGCAATCATCATTGCATTTCCATTCTGTTTTTGTAATATAAAATAGCGAAATTATGAAAAAAATTAAAATTGGTATTGTAGAAGACGAACGCATGGTAATGGATTCGTTAAAATTTTATTTGGAAAGACAGGAAGACATGGAAATCGTAAATGCTGCGCATACCGTAGAGGATTTCATTCAACAGCAGCAGCAGCAACAACATAATGGTAAAATACCTGATCTAATTTTACTTGATATTGGGCTACCCCAAGGCATGTCGGGGCTGGAAGGTATCCGATACTTACAGGAGGCACTGCCTAAAGCAGAGATTGTAATGTACACAGCCTCCGACGATAGCGAGAAAATCTTTAAAGCGCTTTGCGCAGGTGCCGTAGCGTATATATCAAAAGAAACCAGCCTGATGAAGGTGAAAGAGGCCTTATTGGATGTGTATCGGGGCGGTGCTTTTATGTCGCCCTTTATTGCGCGCAAAATTATTAAGCATTTCCGTCCGCAAGAGAAACAAAATGAGGGCCCATTGACGCCGCGGCAGCAACAGATTGTGGAAGCATTAATAGAGGGGCTGAGCTATAAACAAGTGGCTGACCGCCTACTGATTACCGTAGATACGGTACGCGATCATATCAAAAAAATATATCGCGCATTGCATATCAATAGTCGTTCGGAATTGCTGGCAAAGCGTGTAAAAAATGAGATATAAACCAACGGGGCGTTCGTTCTAATATTTTTCGTAGTCGCACATTCATGGCTTTTTTTATACAACTATGAAACACCAAACAAAGGGCAGAAATTATCACTGGCAATGGATCTCGTGGATGCTACTACGCCACCTTATATATTTGTATGTGCTTTGCTGCACGTTTGGCATTGCTTCGGGCCAAGCACTGCCATCGGTGGGCCTGCCCTCGCTGTATTATTCGCTCAATGAAGGATTATCGGAGCGCCCGATTAATACCATCTTGCAAGGCCGCAACGGGTTCGTCTGGTTGGGTACGCCCAATGGATTAAATCGTTTCGACGGCTATGAATTCTTGGTTTTCAATGACTTACCCAGTGTCAATGGGGTACTATCCGAGCACAACATTGTACAACTTTTGCAAGATAAATATGGCAACCTGGTCATTGGCTATCGTAATAACATTTCGTTCTTCGATTTATTCAATCCAATTACACATACCGCTCGCAAGGTAAACTTGGTGCCAGATAATGGCATCAAAGGTAGAATGCGTCAGGTTATTACTGATCCGGCAGGCGATATACTTGTACTCACCACAGATAATGAAGCGTTGTATTTGTATCGCTATGAGCACAAGTCAGGTAGTTTCATCAAAATACTGAACATCCAAGATAGCAAATTGGCCAAGATGCCCAGCCTACATATTTTGCCATTACAAAATGGTAATTATTTGTTACACGACAGCATAAATGGTTTACAGTTACTAAATAAATCAGGGGGCTTTATTCACCAATTTACGACAAGTGACTTCATAACTACTAATACCCAAGGGCGTATTATCTATCCCGCAGAATTACATTATCAGTATCAGGATCGCTCTGGCAGAATATGGGTATCATTACAGCAAAACCAAGGCGTATTCTTGCTGGATACAGACCAATTGAAATTCAAACCATTTGAAGCCTTACCCAATCGCCTGTATTACGAAAAAATATGGGAAGACTTGGAAGGCAACGTATTGCTTTCGCAAACGACAGGATCCGGCTTATACCCAGAAGCCCTTAGCTTATTTTGCGTTAAGCCGGACGATAGCACCGCCGACCTTTCCAGTTTGTTGGACTTAAATAAGCGTGTGGTAAGCGTATATAGCGAAGATTTTTTCAAAACCATCTTTTTTGGTGTGGATTCTGGGCTGCGAGTCATTCAAAATGCTCGTTACCAAATTAAGACGTACTTAGCGAAGTCGTTGGGGCGCGAGCAATGGGGCAACATCATGCGAGGCATCACCCATTACGATGGGTTGGTATATTTATTGGACGAAGCAGGTATATTGTATCGCCTCAATCCTGCCACACACGATATAGACACCTTACGCCCACATGATCGGCAAACGGGGGAAGTGGTGCAGTTGGATTGTACTAAAAATATGGTAACAGATGATGCCGGCTACATCTGGTTTGTCTCGTGCTACCAACAGCGAGAAGGACGCTTGCATGCCTACGATCCACGTACCAACCTCATGGATACTTACGCTTCTTCCTATCGCTTTGATGCGTTCACACCTTCCCGCGACGGCAGTGGCTACTGGATAGTTGGCGCTGGAATTAGTGCTGGTGGGTTTTTGATTTATTTTTCGGCTGCACAACAGACATTTAAAGTGTATGAAAATGCAGATGGAAGCAATCCTTTGCAATATGCAACACCTTATTACGTTCTTGAAAGCTCCGACCAGACCATTTGGATAGGTACAGATAAAGGTATCTACGAAATTGACCCAGCTAAAAAAACAACCAACAGTATCCAAGCCTCACAAGATAATGCCCTGCGTAGTAATACGATATTTGTGATTCACGAAGATGCGGAAGGGCGTATTTGGATGGGTACCGAAAATGGGCTTTCTGTATTGGATCGTAAAACAAGAAAGATAAAAACCTATACTCGGAATGAAGGATTGGCAAGTAATATCGTGTGTGGCATCGTGCCGGATGAACGACAAAACCTTTGGATTAGTACATTCTACGGGCTGAGTTATTTTGATTTAGAAAACTATCGGTTTCATAATTTTTTTAGCTCGGATGGCTTGAGCCACGATGAATTTAATCGTTTTTCCTTTCACCGAGATGATAGCGGACGCTATTACTTCGGTGGTGTCAACGGACTCAATGTTTTTCGTAAGGAAGATTTATTACTCTCTCGCTCCATTCCTTCCCCTTTAATTACCAAAATTGTACGCTACAACCGCAAAAAGGGAGAATTGCTCACCAGCTACAATGCTTTTTCAGAGTTGCGCATATCTCCTTATGATATTTATTTTCAAATTCATTTTTCACTGCCCCGATACAGTAATCCCACGCGCAATCAGTTTAAGACCAAATTGGAGGGCTACGAAAAAGAGTGGAATTATATTGGCAATACCAACCAAATCCGATACAATAGCTTACCGCCTGGTAGATATACTTTACATATTGAAGCTGCTGATCCTAATGGCAACTGGAGCGATGAACCCCTCCGCATTCCCATTGTGGTGGATAGAATTTACTACCAAACTTGGTGGTTTCTGGTGCTTGTGGTACTCGTGCTGGCTACGGTAGCCTATCTGCTCTTGCGTTATCGGTGGGAGCAACGGCTGAAAGTGGAGCGCTTCCGCACCAAATTATCCAGTAACTTACACGATGAATTAAGTGGCTTATTCTCTGGCATCGCCCTACAAACAGATATGCTGCAAACGATGACCACAGATAGCAACATGCACAACAAATTGAAATGGATTGGCGAAGTAAGTCGAAAAGCAATGTCCAGCCTGAATGATGTCATTTGGTCTATTGATTCTCGCAAAGATCAGATGGATAACCTCATTAGCCGTATGCACGAACATGCCGATAATATCCTCTTCCCGCTGGGTATCAAATACACCATTCAAATTCAAAACATTGATACCCACCGCCGAATTCCGCCGACCGTGCGCCAGGAATTATACCTGATTTTTAAAGAATCGGTCAATAATATCGCCAAGCACTCCAACGCCACACAGGTGCACATTTATCTGCAAAACAATGATGGTATCTTTAAAATGGAAATCCAGGACAACGGACAGGGTGTAGCTAAGAGTCAGAACGGTGGCTCTGGCCAAGGGCTTAGCAATATCAAAATGCGTGCGCAACGAATTGATGCCAAAGTAGAAATCAACAAAGATAAAGGCTACACCATCAATCTTCGGATGAAAAAGTTTGCCTGACCCCCCCCACCCCATCAATATGGGGTTTTTTACCACCAGCAGCTACCGTATATTTGTTGCGTCATTAAGAGTAATGCAGACAAAGAGACTAATATCCTTTCTATTCACCTATCAACAAGAAGCGTGTTTACTCAACGAGGCTTCCTATATCTTTCGGAAGCCTCTTGTTTTTACTCGCGCTGATATAATAACAGGTGAATAACAAGATATATATTGTATAATAATAGCATATTTAGTGGCATATAGCTACGCTAAACTCCATCTTGGACAACCAAAAAAACTATTCTCCGAAGGGCATTACATGTATCAAGTGATGCCCTTAATTTTTTATCATGGCATCAGTAGAATGTAATCAGGATAATCCGTAATGATGCCATCCACGCCAAGTTTCATTAAGGCGCGCATATCGTTCGTGTCGTTTACTGTCCAAGGTATGAGGCGCATCTGTTGTGCGTGTGTTTGTGTTACCAATGTGGCATCCACCAACTTATGATAAGGGCTATAAATCTGCGGTATGAATCCTAATTTCTGCAAATTTTGTTCCAGCCCATCAGTATTTTCAATCAAATAAGCCAACGTCAAAGTAGGGTCTATGCGATGTACCGCTTGCAAGGCGCGCACATCAAATGATTGAATACAGGCGCGCTCCCCCAGTTTCAAGCGTTGCACTTCTGTTACCACCAGCGCAGCAAATGTAGCGGGGTCGGGCGTGAAAATATTATCCCATTCTGGGCGACTTTTGATTTCAATATTATAAAATGGCTCCGCACGATGATACTCCTGGCAGTATTGGCGTACAGCTTTCACTACCTCGTTTAGGCTGGGCTTATGCACGGGTATCGCTTGTTGTTGAGGAAAACGACTGTTACCTCGACTACCGCAATCATAGCTCCGAATCTCTGCGGCTGTCAGTTGAAATAAATTCAATGATTGTTCTTCGTCTTTACTCACGGGGCTACCATCGGGTTTGCTACAAATATCTGCCGACATCCAGGGTTCGTGCGAAAGTATTACCTGGCCATCACTAGAAATAACCACATCTAATTCTAATGTCAGTATCGGATATTCTAAGGCTTTCAAAAACGATGGGATAGAATTTTCCGGTAGCAACCCGCGTGCGCCACGGTGCCCCTGCCAGTCAAACGTTACAGACATATTAGAATTGGGTTGAATGCGCTGTCCGCACGCTGTGGTCAGCCAAGTTAATGATAGAACAAAGCAAAAACGAAGCATATATATAACTGATTTTTGATTAACATTGGTCAAAGATAAAAATTACGCCACCCATTTTAACGATAAATGTGCGAAACTTTATCCCTTTGGTGAATTGGTTAGACCATGGGTTGCACTACCAGTATGTTTTTAAAGCTAACTTCATACAAAATAGCCGAAATAGGTTATCTTGTAGCCAATTTTTAACTACACATACACCCCTCGGCGGGCACGCTTGCCGAGTACTTTATTTGCAATAAAATTCAAAACCTATTATGCTGTATCGCCTGCTTATTATTTTAGGCTCTGTCGTTTTATTTGTTAATGGTTGCAATAGTATTTTATCGGGGCTAACCGGCACACACAAGCTCCGAACCCTTACCGTAGAAGAGGTAGAGCAACGCGGTATCGGAGATGCGGACTATGTAGAAATCACTGGCGCTTGGCGCTCAGGAATATATCAGTATGCCCCCCCGCGCAAAGGCGAACGCAAAGGCGCTGTGCAATACCCAGTAATGAGTATAGAACGATTGGCGCAATTGGAGGCGGGCAGCCCCGTACGCACGGCAATCATCGCTTGGACAGAAGCCTATGACCCAAATTGTTTGTCGCCGGGCAACTGCATAACACGCGGCAGATGTACTATTAAAGGTATTGCACGTAAAATTCCAAAAGAAAAAAATAAAGTACACGAATTTCCAGCATTGTATGAAGTGCCACCGTCAGCCATCTACATTGAAACCGATCGGGCACCCTTAGCTTGGTATTGGCATCTGGCCATCATGGGCGGGGCAGTAGTAGTGGCGCTGAGTACAGAGTTTTTTTATTATTGGCGGAAACAAAAAATGCATAAAACAAGTTAGCTGAGCCAAATGTTATACAATAATAGCAATAGCTTAGTAATCAACATCATATGTTAGCCAAGGTAAAACAATGGTTTGGAATAGAAGGCGTAAAGGTCACGCTGTTATTACCTGAGGTAGTCAGTGCTCGTGATAGCATATTGGCTGGGCAGCTACGCTTCCAGTCTATGCACCCACAAACAGTAACGCGCGTACACGTTGCTTTGTATGAAAAATATACTCGAGGGCGTGGCCAGGAAAAACGAATTGACGAATATTTACTCGGAGAAACGATTTGGACCGGCAACCTTGATGTACCTGCTAATGAACCAATAGAAATGGATTTCTCGCTCTATTTTGATCTAATTCGGTCAGAATTTGACATTTTCGGCGAACGCAACTTATTATTCCGAGGTATCGCAAATGCAGCTAAAACACTACATGCTGTGCACTCTGAGTATCGCGTGGAGGCAAGTGCCAGCGTAAAGGGTACAGCACTTGACCCCTTCGATATAAAATATCTTCAAATTCACTGACGCATACCGGATTACCGCCAGCAAAAATCAATTTCGCTTCTTTTTACATGAATGTAATTTAAATTCTATTTTTAAACCCAATCATTTAGTTGAAATAATGCACAGGGAAAAATATTATGCTATTTACGATTTCAGAAGTCCGATTTTGTATTTTATAAGGCTTTGAAAAACAAGCCTTTGAGAACAAAAAAGTACGTCATTTCCGATTGAAAAGGGTATTATAATGAAAACCAGAACACTGAAAAAAGATAAGGTGAATGTTATTACACTGGGTTGCTCTAAAAATCTGGTGGATTCCGAAAACATTATCACGCAGTTGCGCGGCAATGCTTATGAGGTAGTACACGATAGCAATGAGGAGGACGCTAATATCATTGTCATCAATACTTGCGGATTTATTGATCTGGCAAAACAGGAATCTATTGATACCATCTTGCAATATGCTGAAGTGAAAAATGCAGGCGATATAGATAAATTGTACGTAACTGGCTGCTTGAGCCAACGCTACCGCGAAGAATTGATGCAGGAAATACCAGAAGTGGATGCTTGGTTTGGTACGCTCGAACTGCCACAATTGCTGGCAAAATTCAATGCAGACTATAAGCATGAATTGATTGGCGAACGCCTGATCTCCACAGCACCGCACTACGCTTATTTAAAAATTTCGGAAGGGTGCAATCGAACCTGCTCTTTTTGTGCTATCCCGCTCATGCGCGGCGAGCATGTATCGCGCCCAATAGAATCCTTAGTCAAAGAGGCTGCCAGTTTAGCTCGCCGAGGGGTGAAAGAGTTGATGCTGATTGCACAAGAACTCACCTATTATGGTTTAGATATTTACAAAAAGCGCGAGCTGCCACGCCTGCTGGAAGCGTTGGCGGAGATAGAAGGCATCGAATGGCTTCGCCTGCATTATGCCTATCCAAGTAAGTTTCCTACCGCATTATTGGACGTAATAGCAGCCCAAGCGAAGGTCTGCAATTATTTGGATATGCCGCTGCAACATGCCAGCAATACCGTATTGGAAAGGATGCGCCGCCAGATCACCAAAGAAGAAACCATCGCCTTGATTGAAATGGCTCGCAACAAAATACCAGATCTAACACTTCGCACTACCATGTTGGTGGGCTTTCCGGGTGAAACGGACGAAGAATTTGAAGAATTACGCCAATTCGTAAAAGATATGCGCTTCGACCGGCTTGGAGTCTTTCAATATTCGCATGAGGAAAGCACCCGCGCTTACGATTGGCCCGATGACGTACCGACAGAGGTGAAAAGGGAGCGTGCCAATCAGTTGATGGAGATTCAACAAGAAATTTCTTTTGCTAAAAATCAAGAAAAAATAGGGCAAACCCTCCGTGTACTATTTGACCGAAAAGAAGGTGATTATTATGTAGGACGCAGCGAAGGGGATTCGCCGGAGGTGGATAATGAGGTGCTGGTATCGGCGCGCAATCAGTACGTCCGTATTGGCGATTTCGCTAACGTGCGCATCGCGGAAGTAACGGAATATGATTTATTCGGTGAAATTGTAATAGACTGATAATCTGATACTTATTTATATAAAATCAAGAAAAAACAAAAGCATAATACCTGCCAGCATAATTAGCTTGGCTGTTGTGCTTAGGCGATGATATTGCTGCTGCGTCCGAGCGCGCCACAAGTACAGCAGCCCTATACCTACTAATGTAGCAATGGCAATCAGAATCATGATTGAAATAAATGATAGCCCTGGCAGTACCCATCCAATAGCCAGCAGCAGCAAGAGCATCAACATACCAAATACGGTCGCTATTATCCGAGCGGTATGCTCTCCCCACGCAACAGGCATCGTGCGCGCACCATGCGCTGCGTCGCCTGGCTGGTCTTCAAGATCTTTTACAATTTCTCGAAACATCGTGGATAGAAAAGCAAACGCCATATAGCTGCTCAATACACATTGCACCATGAATAATTCGGGGGCTTTTTGCAGTGCAAGTTGTTGAAAAACTGGAAGTTCGGCTATCCACACAATGCCTGCTACACCTGCGCAATACAATGCTACCAGCAAGTTGCCCAATAAGGGTCGTTTTTTGAGTATTGCAGCATATAATAGTAACCCAGCTACCGCCAAAGGAAATAAAATGAGTAAAGACAGGCGCCCAGCTATCTGCCCTAAGTATAGCGCCAGAAGGAATCCGCCAAGATTAATGCAGAAATATAGCCAATACGAAGTAGAATGCGCGATCAACTTACCGACCACCACCCGATTTGGCCGGTTTATCAAATCAATACGCAGGTCACTGATGTCATTAATAATATAGCCACCGGCAGTAATTAGTACCGTTACGGCCACCAACAGGTGGAATTTAGGGGCATCAAGAGCAGGCTGAAGCGCATAAAGTTGCCACACTGGCAAGAGCACTTTGTAGTAGAGTAGAAGTTGCGTGCAGGCAACAATGAGTAGGTTAGGAAGGCGAATAAGGCGAAATAAGGCTATCACGCAACAATTGATTTTTAGCATGCCCGCTCAGGCGGCATTATCTATTGGCTATTTTTAACACATACAACGTGCCTCCGATTACTTTCATTGCTCCCATTTATGCTGTAACCGCATCACTTTTTCAATCACATCGCGCACACAACCAGCGCCGCCAGTATAAGGCGATACGTAAAGAGCAATGTTCAAAATTTCAGGGATGGCATCATTAGGGCAAGCAGGTAATCCAACCCGACGCATAACAGGGTAATCTGGCAGATCATCACCCATATACAGAATTCCATCAGGATCAAGACTGTACTCATCTATAAATTCTTCATATGCTTCGATCTTTTCCAAGCGCCCTAAAAACACATCGCTTACCCCCAAGGCCTCGAAGCGGCGGCGCACACCCTCCGAGCGCCCCCCCGTAATAACCCCAATGCGATACCCCTGTTGTACAGCGTGTTGTACAGCATAACCATCTCGCACATTCATTTGGCGTAATAATTCTCCATTTTCCATGATTAAAATATCATTATTGGTGAATACGCCATCCACATCGAATAGGAAAGTATGAATATCTCTGAATTTTTCAAGCTGATTCATGAAGTCATTCCGTTAGCTTCTTTATTGGTTATCCCGCCATTCGTACACCCATTTTGCCTGTATCTGTTCGAGGTATCCCTCATTACAATCCTCGCGTCGCCCTTCAAAATTAGGGATTTCTAGCACCCATTCGATCAGGTCTGTAAAGCGAATGCGATAAATTTTTCCTTCCCCAAATTCGTCACCGAACCGCTCGTATAGCTTCATGGCGATGTCTTCGTAGTCCGTCCAAGTAATTGGTAAGTTGTCAATATCTTCAAAAGGCATCTTTAATTCATGATTTTTTATGTGATATTATACTATTGTAATAAAAATGGCGGAAATTCCTGCTTTTTTTTAATTTTTATAACATCAATGTTCGTGTCCGATGATTCTTGATTGGTCTGGGATTTGCACTTCGATTACAGCATCGTCATCTAAGATAACGCACTGGCAGCCCAATCGAGATTCGAGGCGTGGATTGATTGCCCGATCAATAAAATCTTCTTCTTTATCAGAAATTTCTTCCAAATATTCCGCACCAGCTTCAATATAGACGTGGCAGGTGCTGCAAGCACATACTCCTCCGCAGTTGTGATTCAGGTGGATATCATGGTCTTCTGTTACTTCCAGAATAGAATAACCAACTTCTACATTTTCTACCCCTTTTGGCGGAATATTTTTATCTTCAAATATAAATTTTATAGTAGCCATACGCAATTTTAAGCACTTTTAAGCACAATCTTTGGAGCGCATTTACTTCCATAGCCGTGCAAATGTAATATTTGTCGTTCATTCAAACAACTGTGCCGGTCTTTAGTTTGATGATTGTTTCTGATTCGTTATAGCGTTGTTTTATGCGCTGCCCAACCTGCATATATAAGTAGCCTGAATTCATTGGGCATGATATTCATAACATTAGAAAAACGACTGCGCAGGTCGGTCAGCGTCGCGGAGCCATCATAAATACGAATAACTTGAGTCTTCAGTGGTGGTTCTGGCGTATCTTGTTGGATGATCATCAAATGAATAGGCAATGGGTTTTGATAGGCGATGTAAAAAAGATGAATACCAGCTTCGCCGCGCAACAATTCGTACAAACCATACCCCTCGGCGTGTATGGTGGAATCGGCAAGATGAAGCTCATGCTGAATGTCCATGTCATGTAGCAATGTGGCGTATAGTTCTAATAAATACTGGATTTCTGGGGCGCCTGCCGTAGCTATAAGCGATTGAAAGCGTAGAGCAATACGGGTGGGTTGGCTTTTAATGACATCAGAAGCTGCCAGTTGTAAGAAATGTACCATCAAAAAATGAGATAGAAACTCGGTTTGCATACTATCAAACTGTGCTCCGGTGTAGTAGTAGGATTCACGCAGCTCGCGCAGTCCTTCTTCTTGAAAGAGCTGATCGCGCAGATTGTCGCGCAGTACTTTTTCATAACTTTCTGAGCGGCGGAGTATGAGGTTGCCTGCCTTAAGGCGAAGTGGTAGGGCCGGTGGCTCGCGCAGGTAGCGTTCGCGGAAGCTCAGCACCATATTTTGCAGGTTGTATTTGGTTTGTTGTACTTTATCTTTGAATTGGTAATACTGCCAGTTCAAGTCATTGGCGTTCAAAGCAACCATGCCGCCACTGCTTGTACTTCGCGCTTCCCAGTACAATATTCGACGTTCGAGGGCTTCTACTTCTCGGAGTAGTTTTGTGTAAAATGTTTTACCTTGCTTTTCATTGGGCAACTGCGGAAACCAACCGTCGGGTATGGGGATAGCAAATTCTAAGGGAGTAATGCGGGGCACTAATTGATCATGCTGCAAATCCACGTCGAATAAAATTGGCGTTTCGTGCTGTAGATCAATCAATTGCTCAGCGGACAAGGTAGTGAGGTCGGCTTCGATTTGTCTTTTAAGTGCCCGCCCGCCCATACGCACATCGAATCCGCGCGCTGCTACCCATTCGATAGCCGCCTTGGATACATTAAAAATAGTGGTGCGCCGCACAAAGCCATCACGCCGCAGCAATTCTTGTATCTGTAGTCGCGCAATACTTCGGGTATGATCGAGATTAAGCGAATTGAAAATCACCATTTGATCAATCCGATTTACAAATTCTGGCCGGAAAAAGTTGCGAACTGCCTTTTGATAAATAGCGGCATCGGTATCGGCAGCATTTCCAAATCCTACCTGTGCACCAATGTCGCGCGCGCCAAGATTGGAGGTCATAATGATAATCGTATTGCAAAAATCAACGGCGTGCCCAAGGCTATCCGTCAGGCGCCCTTCGTCAAGTACTTGCAACAGTAGATCGTGTACTTTCGGATGCGCTTTTTCAATTTCATCCAATAATAAAATACCAAAAGGCTGATAGCGAACCTTACCCGTAAGGATGCCCTCTGGATTGTAAAAGTCACCAATGAGCCGCTGCACGGCGCCTGCATCAATATATTCGTTCATATCAAAGCGCAGCAGAGATTCCTCATTACCTTTCAAATATCGGCAAAGCACTTTTGCGGCTTGGGTTTTACCTACGCCCGTTGGCCCGATGAACAAAAAAGACCCCACGGGACGTTTCTTGTCATTGAGGCGGGCTTTTACTAAATGTACCACATTGGCAAGTGCTTCCACTGCATCGGGTTGCCCCACAAGTTCTTGGGCCAGCGCTTGCCGCACGTTGTCTGCTACCAAGGGTTCGCCGCTATGGAGCATCTGATCTGCCAATCCACTAAGCGCCTTAAATTCCTGCTGTACTTCGGGCACATCAATGCGGCGGAAGCGGTGTTTGGTGATCAATTGGCGCAGCATTTTCATTACACTGCCCGGCAAGGCGCGATTACTAAAAAAATCTCGGTGAAAATTAAATAGATGATGAATGGCTTGGATGGTAATGACGCAGCCGTGTTCGCGCTCCAGCACCTGCCGCTGGCACAATACAATACGCGCTGTGGTAGGCAGATCAGGCGCCTGAAGCCGGATGACCTGGAACAAATCGCTAAAGCTCCGATCCTTTTCTTGTATGATTTTCCACTCTCCGGTAGTAGCGATTAGCACTAATTGCAATCTACGTTTCTCTAACCAAGGCTTGAGCACATCGCTCATGTTCATTCGGTTTTGTGCAGATTGCCCAATACGAAGCAGTGCCACCGGATTGTCCACTAAAAGTTTATCTTGATCCTTTTTATTGATTACATATTGCAAAATGGCTTCCAAACGTTTTTGCCACATGCCTTGAATGCTCATACCGCTAATAATGCGGGTGGGGTCCAGCAGCCACAACGTTTCGATGTTGTCATGCCGCTTTTCATAAAATTCGCTTTGATAGCGCCATACGGTCTCTTGCACCAGCGCGTGTTTACCTACCCCCTCTGGCCCTACCAGCACTACTGGCGTGTTTTCTTTGCCAAATATAATTTTGTACAGTTGTTCTACTAGTTCTTCTTGGCAAAAAGCGCGCCCCAATTCGGAAGGATAACGGCTATTGAGGTCTTGAGCAACTTTTTCGATTTCTATGCTTCCATCAAAATTGGACATCTCCCGCAAGCGCGCATAGTACCAAGGGGTTTTGTCCTGCTCATATTGAAATGGGGCATATTTAAAGTTAAGAGTGAATGTGACCTGTTTGATAAACTCGCGGCTACTGGAATAAATAGAATCCATGTCGGAAGCGTCCGATTCCAGGTGGGTTTCGTCGTGCAATAAGTTTTTGAGTACTTTCTCTATCGAAGTGCGTAAAGCATCCCCCTTTATAGCATTTGCTTCCAGCATAATCACCGTGCTATTCAAGCGTGGCAGCACCGCAAAATGTAAATCCTGTATTTGAAAAACACCTACACCAAACTTTCCTTTAACCCATGGACTGGTATTGCCACCCAAGCGAAAGTCGAAGTCAAGTAAGTGATATTTTAATGCCGGATTAAAGGAAAACCATAGTAACTCTTCTAATGAATCGGTGTCAAGTTCAAAATCTTTAAACTGATTTCTGATTTCTTTTTGTAATAAGGTAAGTGCAGTTTCCAACCTTCGATTGGTAATGGAAGGATAGGGTACAAATAGCGGACGCACGTAGTACTGGGGGGTGCCCTCTACTTTGAGCGTTTTGATCAAGACTGGCATTTTGAGGTGGATGCTTGCCATGAACTGATAGCCATTTTAAGCGCTGAAAATAAGCATATTCTACTTGCAAACCCTATCTGAGTGCCTAAAATTTCTTATCGCACCACCAAGATGGGTCTAGTTTTGCAAGCATCTACGAGGCGCTCGGTTACACTTCCAAATATTAGATTGTGAAAAGTTGTATGCCCCTGTGCACCAATAATCACCAAATCAACTGGTTGGGTATCTACATATTCTTTTAGATGAGTGCCGATACTACCCGAATAATTAATTTCAGATACCGTTTCTATTGAAGAGGCTTCTATCTCATGGCGTTGCAGCATCAATTGGAAAGCATTAGCCGCTGCTTCTTTGAGCATACCGACGAATCCAGCATCTGTTTCGCGTGCACCATAGTACGCATCCGGCGGATTTTCTATAATATGTAAAGCCGTGATACGGGCTTCCGGCAGGCGCTGGCGCAGGGCGAGCGCAGTTTGTAAAGCACGCGCCGCGTTTTCTGAAAAATCTACGGGCACTACAATGTGCTGAATACGAGTAGCAGCCTGTGCAGGTACAAATAGTAGATGGCAGGAAGTATGCCGCGCAACCCGACGCGCTGCGATGCCGCTACCTTCGCTTATTGGCTTTTGACCCACCACCAGCAGGTCAATTTCTTTTACTTTCGTCCAATGTACTAACTTCTCGTAAGGTTTGCCTTCTACAACTTCCACACTTAGCGCAATATGCATAGCTTCGCCCAAATGTGCTTGCACGGCAGCAGCTAAACGGTCGCGTACACGCTCATCTACCGGATATTCTGGTGCAAATAACTTCTGAAATGCCACATCCATGGATTTTGGAGCAGAAAAATCGGGCATAACATGTAAAAAATAGGCTTTTTCAATACCCCAAATCGGATGTATGGCTGCGAAATAAGACAAGATATGCTCATCCATTTCGGATAGGTCAAGCGCTACTAACGTTCGCGGAAAGTCACAAATCATAAATAGTTTATATGTTTAAACGCAGAAATTATCAATTGCTTATCATAAATTTGTTTTTTCCGGTGCGACAATGTCACATAGCTGGTCGCAGGTGGTTGCTTCTACGGCCCTGGCCCCCATCCGTCGCAGGCGCAATGCAGCCAAGCGGCTACGCAACCCATAAGTGCTATACACAATGATCGGTTTATCCCAAGCGATGATGCTTGCCGCATTGCGGATTATCTCATCATAGGCAATATGAATTGCACCCGGCACATGATAGCCTGCATACTCCTGATCGGTACGCACATCAATTATTACCGCTCCCTTACGTAGTTGCTCCCGAAGTGGCGCGTTACTGCTTATCATAAGCACACAATTTAGCAAATGTAAGCAAAATTTTATTCTACATTCACTTTTCGATACGAACGTTCTTCTTCTTTTGGTACATCGGTGAACATAATTTTCAAAATGCCATCTTCGTAGCGAGCGGTTACTTTTTCTTGCCCAATCTGAGGCGATAGTCGGAAGGAGCGTTCAAAAGAACGAAAGTTAAACTCCTCCAGAATGTAGCTTGATTCGGTCACTGCTTCTGATTTGCTCTTTTCGCCGCGCACCGTGAGGATATTATCCTTAACAACAATTTCGATTTCCTCTTTTCGGAATCCGGGTACGGCCAATTCCAGCACAAAGAGTGTATCGTCGTGGCGAATATTAGCAGCAGGAATGCGCTTTTCACTTTCGTAAGGAATATCAAAAGCGCTTCTGCCGAGAAAGTGGTAAGGATCAATCAGGTGAGCGAAATGCTCACCCATGCGATCAAATGCTCGGTTGCGGATGTTAGCGCGTAGCATGATTGTAATGGTTTTGGTTAGGAAATAATAGTCTGGTTCAATCACTAATATCGTTGATAATGAGGTCGTCGCAAATAGCATTTATCAGTCCCGTCTGTGATTTTTATCATCTTGAATGTATTCAATAAGCCTATGCAATGATTACATAATGATTTGAAATTTTGATGATATTCGTATTTTGGTCTGAAAAGTGTACAACATGAACAACCCTCTCATCCGAACTGAGCTACAACCCGGCGATGTAGGCGCTATTATTTGGCTGCACGGACTCCTCTATGGGCAGGAGCGCGGCTTTGATTACACCTTCGATGCGTTCGTAGCGGAGCCATTGGCACAGTTTATCCAAAGTATAACGCCACGCGAATGCCTTTGGATTGTGGAACACCAAAGCACGGTGATGGGCAGCATTGCCATTGTAAAACGTACCGATACCGAAGCCCAGTTGCGTTGGTTTTTGCTACATCCGGATGTACGGGGCTTTGGCATAGGTAGGCAATTGATGCAAATCGCCATGGATTTTTGCAAGTTGATGGGTTATGAAGGTATTCGGCTATGGACCATCAGCGAGCAGCAAACGGCAATCAGGCTCTACCAATCTTTTGGTTTTCAAAAGGTAAGCAGCGAAACCCGACACGCTTGGGGGCGAATCGTACAGGAAGAAGTGTTTTTATATACGATGTAATAATAAATGATACTAACTTTGCCCACTATGAGATGGCTACAGTCCGGTAAACGAAGAATCAAGTTTGGGCGAATGCTCTGGATCACAGCAGCCTGGACAACGCTGGGCGCACTGGATGCGCTCAATACGCACGTCATGACCCAAAGCAGCTATCTACAAATAACAGGCAAGTACGACTTTCAGCAATATTTTTGGGTCAATACGTTGGCCGCTTTTGCCGCGGGTATTATTTCTGGTTCTATTTTGGTGTTTTTTCTGCGCGAACGCTTGCGCTCCAAGGCCTTCGGGTTTGCTATTTTTGTTAACAGCCTCATCGTATCTCTACTGAATTTTGGCATCAGTATCGTCGCTTACAATGTGTTTCTCAGTGTTCAGTTTGGTAAAAACCCGTTCAACCCACAAGTATTAGAAGAAACTGCCATATTAATGGAAGGTGCCCTGTATTTAAAGTATTTGATATTTTGGAGCATTATTGCTTTCCTCACCATCATATTTTTACACGTTAATGATAAATACGGACCAGGTATTTTAATGAAACTCATCATGGGGCGCTATTATCGCCCTCGAGAAGAGGAGCGTATTTTTATGTTTGTAGATATGAAATCCTCTACTACCATTGCCGAAAGGCTTGGGCATGTCAAATTTCATAATTTACTAAATGACTTTTTTCAGGATATCACGGATTCCATTCTATACACTGGGGGCGAAATTTATCAATACGTAGGCGATGAGGTGGTGGTGTCTTGGGGAATGCCGCAAGGTTTGTTGCACGCCAATTGCATTCGGTGTTACTATGGTATGCAGGAAGCGATCAAACAGCGCGCCACCCGCTACCGCGATCGCTACGGGCTTGTGCCAGAATTCAAAGCCGGCTTACACACTGGAGTGGTCACTACGGGTGAAATTGGTGTGATTAAAAAGGACATCGTTTTCTCTGGGGATGTTATGAATACCACGCACCGCATTCAAGCAATTTGTAACCGATATGGTGTTAAAATACTGATTTCTAAGCAATTATTGGATATTCTTCAACTGCCGCCCAGCGATTTTAGCCCCCTGCGTGTCGGCATTATAGAATTGAAAGGCAAACGACAAATGGTAGAGCTTTATACTTTCATGGAAAGCACCCTCCCGGAAGAACTGCGACTGCCGGCATTTTCTACCTAATCAGATTTTGAATAATAGATGATAGATTTTAGAATCCTGCCGTGACTTATAAAAACTGAAAAATAATTATAGCATTTCCAATCACAAACAACGTACTTTTTTTACAATTATTTGTTTTTCAGCCCATTATGGCATCAGGCATCTGAAAAGATGTTATAAGGCTTTTATTAGTTTGATATAATAAATCATCTCCGCGTGTGGAGGTACCAATGGGGGTGCGCCGCGCTCACCATAGGCCAATCGGGCGGGAATAAAAAATATAGCTTCGGAGCCTTCTCTGAGGAGTTGCACCCCTTCATCCCAGCCGTCAATCACTTCCTCATTACCAAGGGTAAAAGTAAATGGTTCGTTGCGTTCTAATGAGCTATCAATCAGCTGTCCACTGCGCAGATAGGCCGCATAATGCACGCGCACCTGCCGACCAGGTAAGGGGAAAACGCCGCTCCCTTCGCGCACCATCAGGTAGCGTAGGCGCGATCGGGTGCTTTGCAAGTCCATTTGTTCGCGGGTAGCTTTGCGTTTGTAGGCAGTAATTACACTGTCCATCATGATCCCTATTTGTCGCTGCCCGGCAAGCTGCTGCTGCTTACGCGCTGCCCAAACCGCTGCATCCAGTATTTCAATACAATGAATATCCATAGCGAGCCAATCTGTATTTTCCAAATTTCGCGGTTTGGTTGATAGTGTATCAATACGCAAAAAAGTAGTGCCGCTATCGCCCTCAACCATTTGTGATAATAGTTGCAAGGCCGGTGACCGCCACGCGATATCGGTTTCAACTTCAGGAATATCAATAATCGAGGCATCGCCATCCTGGTAAGGCATCGTGTAATATATCATATCGCCATTGCGCATTTGAGCGCGAAAGCGAACAATCTGGCCAGGCTGCGGCTGGGTGCCCAATTGTTTTGTATGCAGTAGGTACGGAAAGCCCTGTGGCGTATAGGATAACAGACTATCAGGCGGAAGAATCGTCTGGGTTGTACCCGTATAGTTCATAAAAACCAAAAACAGTATATAATAAGCCCGCTTCATAAATGATATGATTTTTTCACTGATATAACGTCAGCTACCCTATTATGATACGTATGTTTACTGTTTTACACTTTCCATTCATCCCTCATCACCCCTTCAACTTTTCAACTCATCAACCCACCAATCGCCCACAAGCCGCCTCTATCCGAGCTATGGCTTCCCGCAGTTTTGTTTCTGAAGTAGCGTAGGAAAAGCGAACGCAATTATCGGCACCAAATGCGGAGCCAGTGACTATAGCTACATGTGCTGTGTGCAGGATATAGGTAGCAAAATCATCTGCATTATGAATAGTCGTTTGACCATCGCTTTTGCCAAAAAAATCACTGATATCCGGAAAGATATAGAAAGCACCTTCTGGGCGATTCACTTTAAAACCTGGAATCCGATTCACTAAATCGAGCACCAGGTCACGGCGACGCAAGAACGCATTACGCATCTCATGCGTGGGGGTCATGTCGCTGAGTAAGGCATAAGCCGCCGCTTTTTGACCAAAGGCCGTGGCCCCAGAGGTAATCTGCCCCTGCATTTTGTTGCAAGCATCAGCAATCCATTTGGGAGCACCGAGGTAGCCGAGTCGCCAGCCAGTCATAGAAAAGCCCTTGGAAAAGCCATTAATTGTGACGGTGCGATCTTTCACATTATCAAAAGCACCTATGCTTACATGCTTGCCTACGAAATTAATATACTCGTAAATTTCATCTGATATGATAGTGATTTGCTCATATTGGGCAATCACATCAGCAATCGCTTTAAGCTCATCATAGCCATACACCGAGCCAGTCGGATTGCAAGGTGACGAAAACAATAGAATTTTGGTGCGTTCGGTAATGGCAGCTTCCACCTGTGCCGCGCTTACTTTATAGTCCTGCTCGATACCTGCATGCACGAGCACGGGCACACCATCGGCTAACTTCACCAACTCCGCATACGACACCCAGTATGGCGACAGGATGATCACCTCGTCGCCGGCATCAATTAAGGACAGAATAACATTGGCAATGGATTGTTTAGCGCCATTTGACACCACAATCTGGCTCACGTCAAAATCAAGATTATTATCGCGCTTGAATTTAGTTTGAATCGCTTTTCGCAATTCTACCAGCCCTGGCACAGGTGTATATTTAGTGAAACCTTCGTCAAGAGCCTGCTTAGCAGCTTCCTTAATGTGCTGTGGGGTATCAAAATCCGGCTCGCCGAGGCTCAAGTCAATAACATCGAAACCCTGGGCGGCTAAGTCGCGCGCTTGCTGTGCCATTTTGATTGTAGCAGATTCTTCCATGCGCTGGATGCGCCCCGATAACAACGAGGAGGTAATTAGTTCCATTTCTTGAAAATTATCGAATCTTTTAAATTTATTGTTGATGATTTCTAAAAAAAATAGACTTCACTTTAAAATTTCGCAAAGATACGTTTTTTCGAGCTATTGGACAAAGTAATATGCGTGAATCCCTGAAATATTACACCTCAGCTAACTAACCTGAATATCACTAAATCCGTTCCCGGTTTTTTTAATTTGAATCTGCGTGCTAATGCGCTCTTTCAATTCCTTGACGTGTGAAATGATGCCAATGGTTTTGCCGCC
>CALMSP010000261.1 GCA_937872405.1 uncultured Saprospiraceae bacterium
GTTCCATAGATGAACATTTGAAGACCAAAGTATGAAATTTAAACATGCTCTAAAAGAGCATTATCCAAAACTACCGTTCACATAGTTGGCAGTCAGTTCCTGTTGAGGCGTATTAAAAAGCGCATACGTGTCAGCATATTCAATAAGCTTACCAAGGTACATAAATGCGGTTCGGTCGGCTACACGTTGGGCCTGCTGCATATTGTGGGTAACGATTACAATCGTATAGCGTTGTTTTAGTTCGAGCATCAGTTCTTCCACTTTGGCTGTGCTGATGGGGTCAAGCGCTGAGCAGGGTTCATCCATGAGCAACACTTCCGGTTCTACGGCAATTGCTCGGGCGATACATAGTCGCTGCTGTTGGCCGCCGGATAAAGATAGCGCTGATTTGTGTAGATCATCCTTCACCTCATCCCAAAGGTAGCTGCCGCGCAAGGTGCGTTCTACGACTTCGCGGAGGCGCTGTGTATTACGTTCGCCATTAATTTTCAAGCCATAAGCTATATTTTCAAAAATGGATTTTGGGAAAGGATTAGGCTTTTGGAATACCATTCCAATCTTCCGACGCACGGTTACAGCATCTTTTCCGGGAGCATAGATATTATCATCATCTAATAAAATATCACCTTGTATCTGTACTTCCGGCGATAGGTCGTGCATTCGATTCATCGCGCGCAGCAGAGTGGACTTGCCACAGCCGGAGGGCCCAATCAGCGCGACAATATTGTTTTCGGGAATATCCATGCTAATGCCTTGCAGCACAGCTTTCGTGCCATAAGACAAGCGGACGTCGCGCACTTTTAATTTCATACTCATATTCGGCTTTTATTTTGATAGCGATAACGAATCAGAAATGCCAGTATATTCAATATAAAAACGAAGGACAACAGCACAAGCGCTGTACCATAAGCCAAGGGCCGAACGACTTCGATGGCATGGTGTTGGGTGGACATGATGTACAAATGATAAGGGAGTGCCATGAACTCATCGTGGATGCCGGAAGGTAAATAACGCAGGTAAAAAGCAACGCCAGTAAAAAGAATGGGGGCAGTTTCGCCTGCAGCTCTGGATAAGCCAAGAATAGCACCTGTAACAATGCCGGGCACGGCTCCTGGCAGCACATTGGTACGGATGGATTCCCACTTGGTAGCGCCTAATGCCAGCGCCCCTTCCCGCCACGAGTGTGGTACATTTTTGAGGGCTTCCTCTGTGGTTGTAATGATGTAAGGCAATGTAAGCAAACCTAATGTAAGTCCGGATGCCAGCACAGAAGCCCCCAACCCTAACCCTTCAACAAAAACAGCAACTCCAAACAAACCGTAAATGATGGATGGGACGCCAGCCAGATTGCGAATGGCAGCTCGGATAAGCCGGTTGACCCAGTTGTCGGTGGCGTATTCACTAAGGTAAATTGCTGCCGCAATGCCAAAGGGAATGGCAAAAAGAGTGGTCACCATAGTCACTAAAACCGTGCCAGCAATAGCCGGAAAGATGCCACCTTCGGTCATACCTTTGCGCGGATAGTCCGACAGGAAAGAAACGCTCAGTACGCTGCCGCCTTTGCTGAAAATATCCCAAAGGATGAAACCCAGAAAAAATAGTACCGCTATCGCCGAGAGCCGTAAACTATTGATGCCGATGAATTGTATCATTTTTCTCATAACATCCATCCATTTCTTTGGCTGGTACGCTAATATTTGTAGCGATACCGCGCCGCGATTTGTTCTGCAATTAAGTTTACGATAAGGCTAATCAGAAACAAGACCGCCCCCACTGCAAACAGACTATAATAATGTGTCGTATGATACGGCACCTCACCCAATTCAATGGCGATTGTAGCGGTCATGGTGCGCACGGGGTCAAAGAAGCCACGCGGCATAGCCGTAGCATTGCCAGTTGCCATCAGTACGGTCATGGTTTCGCCAATAGCACGGCCCATGCCCAATATCACAGCAGCAATGATGCCTGAATAGGCGGCAGGTAGAATTACTCGTATGAGCGTGATCCACTTATTGGCGCCCAGCGCATAAGAAGCCTCTTTAAAACTCGTTGGCACCGCATAGATGGCATCTTCGGCAACCGTAATGATGGTCGGTAAAGACATGATTGCCAGTAGAATAGCACCATTCAGAGCGGTCAGACCATTATTCAATCCGAACACTTTTGCTAAGAATGGCCCTACCACTACAATGCCAATAAAACCTATGGCCACCGAGGGGATGGCTGCTAATAGTTCAATCGTAGGCTTCAAGAATAGACGTACTCGCGGCGAGGCTACCTCTGCCAGATACGCTGCCGTACCTACGCCCAGCGGCACGGCGATCAGCATTGCCCCAATGGTAACCAGAAAAGTACTGACGATCATCGAAAGAATGCCATAAGATGGCTCGCCATAAGCAGAGGGATTCCAATTGGAAGAAAAGAAAAACTGCACCCAACTGATAGCCGGAAAGGCCCTGCTGCCATTGAAAAGCAACATGCCAAAAATACCTGCCAGAATGAGCACCGACAGCACAGCCGCTACAAAGAATAGCCAGCGCGCGCCGGCGTCAACGAGTTGTCGCGTCTGCATAGCTGAAATTTAGTACTTGTTCATTTTGTGCCCAATAACGCTTCGATACAGGATAGTAGCCGCTTTCCGCTACAAGGCGTTGTCCGGCTTCACTTAGGCAATACAGCATAAAGTTGCGCAGGGCACCATCCGGGCGACCGTTCGTGTACTGAAACAAAGGCCGAACAATGGGGTAATGACCATTTGTAATATTATCAAGGTTGGTGGGTGAATAGGCAGGCGAATGCTCGTGCTCGCGCACTGGCAAAATGGTAATACCCGGCAATACGCTGCCATCTTTTTGTACGACATACCCTACTCCTACATAACCAATGCCTGCTGGGTCATTCTTGATGGCTTCTACCATTTGCGCTGTGCCATTCATTTGCTTGGTTTGGCGGGCGTATTCACCCCGCAGGATGCTATCGCGGAAATACACAAAAGTACCCGAATTACTTTGCCGACCATACAGAGAGATAGGCATATTCGGACCGCCCACGTCACGCCAATTGCTAATGGCGCCTCGATAGATAGCCCCCAGTTGCGTCATCGTCAGGTCGCGTACGGGGGCTTGTTCGTGCACGACAATCGCCAGCGCATCCATCGCAAATACAGAAGCCTGTGGGCGAACACCGCGCTGCTTAGCCAGTACAATTTCTTCCGACTTCATCGGTCGGGAAGAGTTGGCAATGCTTGTTTTTCCATTAATCAGGGCAGCTACACCCGCCCCAGAACCGCCGCCGGTCACCGCAATCGAAACGTATTCATCTTGCATCATATAGGTTTCGGCAAGTGACAGGGCGAGATTTACTTCCGTGTCAGAACCTTTTATCAAAAGGCTACTCACGCCTGCATGCTGGCGATCGCACGACCACGCAAAAAGTATCAACAGAAAAAGATAATAACAATTCTTATGATTCATGTGTACCTAATGTCTTTTGCTACATTACAATTCACATAGTTACTTTTTAAACATAAACTAAACGTAAAGCAAATATTATTTTTTTGTAAAATGTAGCAGGGCATTAGCGGCTATTTGGCTCAACGGGCAATGAAAATGCAACATTTGCTTGCCGTTTGCTACAAATTGTCTATTTTAACCACCGAATCACAATCCTTTTTGTTACAAACATCTAAATACAAAAGCCTATGTGGAAAGAATTCAAAGCATTTATCATGCGAGGCAATCTGCTCGATTTAGCGGTTGCCGTCGTCCTGGCGGGTGCATTCGGCGCTGTGGTCGCTTCTTTTACAAGTGATGTGGTGATGCCGCCAATTGGCTTAGCGCTGGGCGGGGTAGATTTTTCAGACTTAGCCTACACCCTGCAAGCAGCCGAGCTGAATGCCGATGGATCCGTGGCAAAGGAAGCCGTGCTATTGCGCTATGGCAAATTCATCCAGAAAATTATTGATTTTCTGATTATTGCGTTTGTAATTTTCATGGTGGTGAAGGGATACAACCGGATGCAGGAGATGCGCAAAAAAGAAGAAGAAACGACCGCTGCTCCTGCGCCGCCGCCTGGGCCGACTGCCGAGGAACTACTCGCAGAAATTCGGGATTTGCTAAAAAAATAGGGTGTAAAAAAAATTGCTTGGCGTGTGAATGCCTGATTAGGTATTATATACACGCCAGCAAATTTTATAAAATAACTGAATAACAATAAATGAACGTATCACTTGACATCAGCATGTACCCCCTCCAACGCGAGTACGAGCAGCCAATTCTGAATTTTATAGCGCGTTTGCAGACCTACCCACAGTTGAACGTTGTGCCCAACGCCTTATCCACGCAGGTTTTTGGTGTTTATGACGAACTGATGCCCATTTTGCAAAGCGAAATACGCTATGCTTTTGGGCAAGATATACCAATCGTAATCGTAATGAAATTAGTAAATATGGATCGCTCCGATGTATTATTATAATTCAACGCTCCACCATTTAACCATTTTAATTATGTGGCAAGAATCGAACCATCAATTACAGGCAACGTTTCAATTCAAAAATTTTACACAAGCCTTTGCTTTTATGACAGAAGTAGCATTTGTAGCGGAAAGTATGCAGCATCACCCCGACTGGCGCAACGTCTGGAATCGCGTAGATATTCGCCTTAGCACGCATGATGCTGGCAATATAATAACCGATAAAGATCATCAACTGGCAGCAGCGATTGACGGTGTTTTTGAAAAATACAAATAATTATATTTTTGCAATAACAAGATACATTCAAATTGTATGACCATCCAGTCTCGGTTGCCAAATGTTGGCACCACCATATTCACCGTGATGTCGGCATTAGCCCACGAACATCAAGCCATTAATTTGTCGCAGGGTTTTCCCGATTTTCCATCGTCGAGCCGCTTAGTTGATTTGGTGCATTATTATATGCGTAGCGGGCAAAACCAATATGCGCCAATGGCGGGCGTACCGGCATTGCGGGAGCAGCTTGCTAAGAAAATTCAGCACCAATATGGGGTTGCTGTAGATCCGATGAGCGAAATTACCATCACGGCGGGCGCTACCCAAGCGCTTTTTACAGCTATCACGGCGCTGGTACATCCTGGCGATGAGGTGATTATGCTGGAGCCAGCTTATGATTCTTATCGCCCGGCCATTGAGCTAAGCGGTGGTATTCCGATTATTTATGAAATGCAAGCACCTGATTATCAGGTAGATTGGTCGGCTGTGCAAGCCCTAATCACACCGCGTACCCGAATGCTGATTATTAATACGCCGCACAATCCGACGGGCACCATTTTGCGAAAAGCCGATATAGAAACTTTGGATCAGTTGCTGGCAGGTACGGATATCATACTGCTAAGCGATGAAGTCTATGAGCACCTGATTTTTGGTGAGGAGCCTCACGAAAGCATTTTGCGCTATCCTCGACTGCGCGAACGCAGCCTGGCGGTGTACTCTTTTGGCAAAACGTTTCATAACACAGGCTGGAAAATTGGGTACTGCGTAGCGCCGGATTTCCTCAGTGCCGAGTTTCGCAAAGTACACCAATTTAATGTGTTTTCTGTGAACACGCCAGTACAGTACGCGCTCGCCGAATTCTTACAGCAACCTGAGGAATACTTGGAATTACCGAATTTTTATGAACGCAAGCGTGATTATTTGAATATGGCTATGCATGGCTCTCGGCTTCGGCCTTTGCCAAGCTGGGGTACTTATTTTCAGTTATTCGATTATAGTGCGATCAGCAACGAATCGGACCTGACTTTCGCTCGGCGACTGACTACGGAGTTTGGTGTGGCAGCCATTCCGGTATCTGCATTTTACAGTAGCGGCCGCGATGCGCGTGTCATTCGCCTTTGTTTTGCCAAAAAAGAAGATACCTTAGCTCAAGCAGGGGCGCTTTTGCAAAAGGTATAACTTTGATTATCAGTCTGTTAGCAGCGATTGAAGTTGCATCGCCAACCCCATATCGCCCTTGATTTTGATTTTACCGCCCATCACCGCCATCATGGGGTTAAGTTCGCCTTGGCGCAAAGCTTCCAGCGTTTCGATTTTGGTGGTGATGGTGCAATCCGCCTCTTGATCTTCATTCGATACGGTAGCGCTCTCGCCAGTCATATCAATAAACACCACACCGTCGTCGAGCACCAATTTCATGGTTTTACCCGTAGATGGCACCTTGTGGGCGTGGTCGTCAAACATTTTAGTAATTTCTGCAAGCGTCATTGGAAATATATTTTTGCGAGCAAGATATGATTTTATTATCAAATACCAAAAAGTAGGCGCACCCGGCTAACGTTCGTTTTGGTGCGCCTGCTTGTATGGCTGAGTTCCAGCATCATTTTTTGTTGAAAAATCGCATTACGGTTTATCGTCCAATATAGCGTCGTCAATAATTTCGTCGCCGTCCCCGTCGAGGTCTTCAAAGCCAGGCACAGCACTTTGGCGTGTTTCTGATTGAAAATCGGGGTCGCGTCCAAGCTCCGGTTGGTTGGAGTTGCTTTTGTCATGATAATCACCCTCGGCAAATCGCTTCGCCTTGTCAAAAAAGCTATCGAAGCCTCCCAGGGTGCTATCGGCGCTCTTATCAGCGGCACGGGCTTTGGCTTCGGCTTGGCGTTGCAAGGCTTCCGTTTCTTTAGTCATTTCTTCGAGTGCGTCCTTTTCAGCAGCCTCTTGAGCTTTTTCGATCATATCATTCGTTTTTTCCCATAGGCGAGCGCCAGCTTCTTTGGCACGGTCAAAGGCTTCACCGCCTTTTTCAAATAATTTGCTACCAAGGTCTTCTGCTACGCCCTTGAGTTTGTCGCCCAGTTCGGCGGATTTTTCCAACACCTTTCCGCCGATTTTTTCTGCGGTATCCATTGCGTCGCTTGTAGTTTGGCGTACCTGCTCGCTCGCTTGGCTGAAGATATCATCCGGAGCTTGGCGCGTGGTTTCTGGCTCATTGCTTATGCCGCTTTGAAAGGCGCTATCATCCTGCTGCGAGAAGGTGTCCTGTGTATCGCTTGTGGCAGATTTATTGGATAATTCGTTTATTTCATCCCAGATTTTTTCTGTGATTTCGTCCGTTTTAGTTTTTGCTTTGTCGTACCATTCACCAGTTTTATCGGCTGCTTTTTCGATGAATTCAGCGGATTTTTCGATGAGTTCTTCGCCGATTTCTTTGCCGCTTTCCACGGCCTTATCGGCTGCTGAACGCGCCACAGATTTAGCGCCAAACAGCACCTTTTTAAGATCATTGAGCATACTCATGCTTAATTACATTTTAGGTTGGAAAATTATTTTCGGCAGAATATACGACAAAAAAATGGTTGTTGCAAAAAAAATCGCCAAGGGGGTGCTTCGGGCGGGTGGTCAAATCAAAGTGCTATTCGGAGGCGTTTGGATGGATAATATTTTACAACCAATGCCAGGTGTTTATTGGCGTAGCATTTTCCGATAGGTTTGAAAAATAGCGGCTTGCGGCCAGCCCCACCGGAACATATTGAAAGCAACCAAATTCGCCATTTGTACCCGCAAATAGCCGTTGCGCTCATATTTTCGGGCAGATACCAGCACATCCTTCTGAATGATTTTGAAGGGATGGTTTTTTCGGGCGCGTATCATCAGGTCGTACTCTTCCATGATTAAAAAATTGGGATTGTAACCGCCCAGTTCATGGAATAATTGGCGCGTAACGAATAGCGTTTGGTCACCTCCGCGGCACCACAGAAAGTCGAAGCGCGTCATCCAAGAATTGATACGCAATAAAGGATTGGGCGAGTCGAGCTTAAATCGAAATCCGCCAATTGGAAAGCCTTCCTGCACCGCCTGCAGTACATCTTGCATGTAGCTTTTGGGGGGCAGGGTATCGCCGTGTACAAAATATAGTAGCTGGCCAGTACTGTGTGCCACGCCATGATTCATCTGCTTTGCCCGCCCACGTTGGGGGGCGTGTAGCACCTGCGCACCTGCTCGTTGGGCCAATTGCTGCGTACCATCCGTGCTGCCGCCGTCCACTACAATGAGGTCTGTAATATGCCCAGCACCACCTTCTAACAATCGGTTTAAGAGGCGCTCTATATAAGGCGCTTCGTTGAGTACAGGGAGGATGATGCTTACAGTCATAATTGTATTGGATTGCCTTTTAATGATATATGTAGTATTTATTTGCCAAATAAAATATTTATAATCAGTTAATTACGAAAAATATATAGCTTGTATTTACTTCAGTACGAGGGTTTATTTTTCAAAATACGAAGAAGCAGTAGAATACGGTTGTTGCCCGTGTTGTACAATAAAAAAATATCGGAAATATCCTTTTTTTTCGCTGGCTTGCACAACCTTCTGTAAGAATTTTGCATCTTTTTGTTAAGATAGCATGATCGCATGTAACTATTTTCGCAGAAAGCGTTATACGGATACATCACCTAACAAACCCCTTTCCGTATGAATAAAAGAATAATATGGATCCTATTGGTTGTTCTGGTCGTAGCACTTCTAAGCTCACAATGGTTCAGGCTGTCAGGTAGCGCCAGCAAAGAAGCCACAGAACTCACCACGATCGTAAAAAAAGGCGAATTTAAGGTAAAAGTAACCGCAACGGGCGAGCTGCAAGCTAAGCGCTCCGAGAAAATACGTGGACCGCAGGGTATGCGTACATTGGGTATCTGGCAGACCAACATCTTGGATATGGTACCCGAAGGTACGGTGGTGGCGGCTGGTGATTATGTGGCTTCGCTCGACAAGACCGAACTCACCAACAAAATGCGCGATGCTCAAACGGAAATTGACAAAATTCTTACCCAACTTGAGCAAGCCAAAATTGATACCGCCATTGAACTGCGAGGCATCCGCGACCAATTGGTCAACCTCCAATTTCAACGAAAGGAAAAAGAATTACAATTGGAGCAAAGCCGATTTGAACCACAGAGTGTTATCCAGCAGGCGCGTTTGGATTTGGAACGCACCGACCGCGATTATCAGCAGCTTCTGCAAAGATTACAGCTCACTAAAGAGAAATCGGATGCGCGTATTTCGGAGATCAATGCTTCTTTGCGCCAAAATCAGGATCGCTTCAACCGCTTGTCGGAGTTGTCTTCCGAATTTACAGTAATGGCGCCCAAAACGGGTATGGTCATTTATGCGCGTAGCTGGAATGGCAAAGTCGGGCCGGGTTCGCAGGTGCAAGCTTGGGATCCTATCGTAGCGGAATTGCCCGATTTGAGCGATATGGTATCCAAAACATATGTGAATGAAGTGGACATTAGCCGAGTAAAAAAAGGACAGGATGTAAAGATTAAAATTGATGCCTTTCCCGATCAAACTTATACCGGCAAGGTGATTCAGGTGGCTAATATTGGCGAACAACTCAAGGATTATGATGCCAAAGTGTTCGAAATATTAATTCAACTAAATGAAAACGACTCTATTATGCGCCCCGCTATGACCACCAGTAATGAAATTATAACATACATTTACCCCGATGTGCTTTCCATTCCATTAGAAGCCATCCAAACGGATAGTATCTCCTTCGTTTACAAAAAGCAAGATGGCAAAATTGTGCGCCAGGAAGTCATCACTGGCGACAGCAATAACGACGAAGTTATTATTGCGCATGGCTTAGCTGAAGGCGATGAGGTGTTTCTCACCATTCCAAAAAATGCCGACCAACTGCCCTTTGTGCCGCTGCCACCCGATGTGAAAGCAAAAATACGGCAAGAACAAGAAGCGGCTCGTAAAAAACGCGAAGCCGAAGCATTAGCCCGAAGCAAGCAAATACCCGATGAGAATATTCGCACGGATGACGGCGGCGGTGGCGGATTCATTATTATCAATTAATCAGCCTACCAGCACATCAAAACCATCTGCACATGCAACGAATAACCTTCAACTTCTTGCTGGCAATGGAAGCCGTATTCGCCAACCGATTGCGGGCATTCCTCACTGGGCTGGGCATACTTTTTGGTGTGGCGGCGGTTATTGCTATGTTGGCTATCGGTAGCGGCGCGCGCCAGTCCATCCTTGAGCGCATGAAACTCATTGGCACCAACAATATTGTGATCAAATCCGTGGTGTTGGATGAAAATGCCGAATTGCAAAAAGCCAGTGGTGGCACAGGCAGCAATAGCAATGCCAAGAGCGGCGAACGCAACAAACGCCCCTGGTCACCAGGACTAACCTTAGAAGACCTTCGCGCCATTAGCAACGTCCTACCGCAAGTTGAAAACATAAGCCCAGAAATTGTGCTGCCCGTAACACTCATCCACGCCGGAAAATTGGAAAAGGGCCGCTGCGTAGGCGTTACCAATGCTTTTTTTGAACTCAATAGGCTTCAGCTAAGCCAAGGTGGTTTCTTTCATCCGCTACAACTCGAAGGCGGGCGCCCCATATGCATCATTGGCAAAAATATACAAACACGCTTCTTCCCAAATGAATCGCCGATTGGCCAGAAAATAAAAGCCGGCAATACTTGGCTGACTATCGTCGGGGTGCTCGAAAAACGCCGCGCCAGCCGCGAAAGCCTACAAAATATGGGTATCCGCGACTACAACGACGATGTGTACGTACCCGTGACAACAGCCTTGCTGCGATTCAAAAATCGAGCAAGGGTAACTAAAGCCGATCTGCAACGCGATTTTTTCTTTGATGACGAAGCGCAGAAAAAGGATAAAAATTATCATCAACTTGATCAGATGGTGGTGCGTGTGAGCGATTCGCAATACCTGCGCGCTGCTGCTGATGTGATCGCCCGATTGCTCAAGCGGCGGCATCATGGCGTGCTCGATTTTGAAATAGAGGTACCAGAGTTGCTACTCGAAGAGCAACAGAAAACCCAGGAAACATTTAACCTCGTGTTGGCTGCTATTGCTGGCATTTCGCTGCTGGTGGGCGGCATTGGTATCATGAACATTATGCTTGCTTCCGTGCTGGAGCGCATCAAGGAAATTGGCGTACGGCGTTCTTTGGGGGCTACTCAGCAAGACATTATCCAGCAGTTTTTGTTCGAGGCGGTATTCATTAGCTTGTTGGGGGGGCTGCTGGGCATAGCGCTTGGTGCCATGTCAGCAAAGGTAATTACAACATCCTTCCAGATTCCAGCCATCGTGTCGGGGTGGTCGGTGGTGCTGTCTTTTGGCGTAGCTGCTGCAGTAGGACTTATTTTTGGCATTTTTCCGGCAAGGAAAGCCGCTCGTCAAGACCCCATCAAAGCGCTGCGGGTAGAGTAATGGGCAGTAAAGGATGGGTATCTTTTTTTTAAGTTGAATTTTAAAATGGTATTTTATTTACTATTTTTAATGATTTAATGTGCTGTAAATCAAATATTTATAAAAATTATATTTACTTTTAGCTTGATTTTTATTATATCCTGCTGTTGAAAAAATATGTCATGAAAAAAACATTGTTTTTGATTGCGCTGAGTGTCTTAATTCTATGTGATTTGCGTGCCCAAGAAGTGGCGACTTACCGACTGACCTTGGATGAGGTGGTGCAATTGGCACAAAGCGATGCGCCAGATATGCAATTAGCCAAAACTCGACTGAGCAATTTGTATTGGCAATATCAATCTTTTCGGGCGGACTATCGGCCGGTCATTGGGTTCAATGCATTGCTGCCAGCGCTCAATCGCTCCATCCAATCCATCACGCAGCCCGATGGCGGCGTATTTTTTCGTCGGCAAGCATTTATGAGCAATAATATGGGGCTTTCTCTGCGGCAGGATATCGAAGCAACCGGTGGTAGCGTTACACTTTTTTCAGGTTTGAGCCGCCTCGACATATTTGGCAGCATGGGTATCCCCAATACTGTATCTTGGCTGTCCAGCCCCGTCACGCTTGAGTTTTCGCAACCCGTGTTTGGCTTCAATGCCTTGAAATGGAATCGGCAAATAGAGCCGCTGCGTTATCAAGAAGCACGCAAAAGCTACTCGGAGAATGCCGAATTGGCGGCGTTTACGGCGCTGCAGCTATTTTTTGATGTTTTGATTGCGCAACTCAATGTGGAGGCAGCCCAGCAAGAAAAATCTAATGCCGACACCCTGTACGAAATTTCCAAGGGGCGCTTTGAGGTAGGGCGCATTGCTGAGACGGAACTGCTGCAAATTGAGCTAAGCGTAGCGACTGCTGAAAACACCTTAGCACAGTCCACCCTCAACCTGCAATCGAGTATGGAGCAATTGCGCAATTTTTTAGGCATTCAGCGGGCTGTGCGTTTTGAAATGATACCACCAACGGACATTCCAAGTTTTGCGGTAGATGCCGATAAGGCCTTGCAGGCAGCCTTGCAGCATCGCAGCGTGATCACAGCATTGGAGCGCCGCCTGCGGGAGGCGGAGCGCAGCGTAGCAGAAGTAAAGGGTACCACTGGCCCAAGAATCAATATTGGCGCGGCTTTTGGTTTGCAACAAACCGCTGGTAACTTCCCTGATGCGTATCAAAATCTATTGGATCGAGAACAACTGACCCTGAGCCTTGATATTCCAATCGCCGACTGGGGAAAGACGCGCGCCCGCCGCGAAATTGCTCGTTCTAACCTGGAATTGGAGCGCATGAACGTATCGCAAGAGCGCACCAACTTCGAACGCAATGTGATCCTATTGGTACAGCAATTCGATTTGGTACGCGACCAAGTGCAACGTGCCTTGCGTGCCTACGATGTATCGCGCAAGCGCCAGGAAATGACGCGGGATCGCTATTATATTGGTAAAATTGGTATCACCGATTTGAATATTGCCGTGCAAGAGCAGGAAGCCGCGCGCCGCACCTATATCAGCGCTGTACGCAATTTCTGGGAAGCTTATTACAACCTGCGTCGCAATACATTATACGACTTTGCTAATGATCGGCCCTTGATCAATTTGCCGGAAGGCTATTAAAATTTTTGATGCTGGGTCAAATGGGTGGATGTGATTTCGTAAATCTTTGAGATTTGCGAAATCTGAACAAAAAAACAACCGTTTTGACCCACTATCAAATTTTTGATGAGGAGCCAAAACGATGGATGATATGATATTTTGTAAATTTTTAAGGTAGCGCCAATTGTACAGATCACATTCCATGACAACAGATACTAAAGAAATTTGGATAAAAGAGGGGTACGAAATTTTTGCAACGTTGGGACAAAGCGGACTCAAAATAGAACCACTTGCCAAGAAAGTAGGGAAAAGTAAATCGTCTTTCTATCATCATTTCGCAGACCTTGAATTATTTACTGACATTTTACTGAAACATCATATCGAACAATCCAAAATTATTGCCCAAAAAGAGCAAAACGCTGCAAATATTGACCCTGAATTAATCAATATTCTTGTGGAACACAAAACTGATTTGCTTTTTAATAGACAATTGAGAATCAACCAAAATATCAAATCATTTGCACTGGCGCTTGAACAGTCAAACAAAAATGTTGGAGATGCTTTTGTACATGTTTGGATTGAAGATTTGGGTTTACAACTTTCAAAAAAACAAATTGAAGGGATTTTTACATTGGTACTTGAAAATTTCTTTCTTCAAATCAATACAGAAACATTAAATTATGAATGGCTATCAAGCTATTTTAAAAATTTAAAAAAAATCGCAAACCTCTTCATCTAAATTGTACGGTAGCGACTAAAATGCAACAAGCCACCCACCTACCTTTGTGTCCTGAATTTAAAACATTTCAATAAAATGATGACACAAACATTTCACAAGTTTTGGTTGAAAATTACAGCCATTGTAATTGGTTCTTTTGGTCCCATCTTCTTTTTGGGCACTATGCTTTCAACATCTGAAGCAGCAAGATGGACGCTTGATATATTAAGTTTACCGCTTGATGGGGTTCAAAACTATAACGAACCTACAACCAGGTTTTTATCTGCATTGACAGGTGGCTTTCTGTTTGGGTGGGGGGTTATGGTTTGGTTTTTGTCAACTTGGGTGTACGACAAAGCACCTGAACAGGTTAGAAAAACAGTTATGGTTGGGCTTTTATCTTGGTTTGTTTTAGACAGTGCTGGTTCTATCACATCAGGAAATACTTCCAATGCGATCATCAATATTGTAGTTTTGCTTATTGCGGCAGGACCATTGTGGCGACCAGCAAAAGGTTAATGAAAACGAGAAAAAACCACCGCTTTTTATTTTATAAATCGTTGAAAAACAAAGCATTACAATATAGTCAGCTACGCCGTTTTTTTTACTAAAAATTAATTGAATATAATTTCAAATTCGGTTCTGCGATTGCGTTCTCTGCCTTGAGGCGTGTCGTTGGTATCAATAGGTTTGGTATCGCCAAAGCCGCGATAGCGCAAACGTTGTGCGGCAATACCTTGGCTGATCAGATAATCATACACGGCTTTGGCGCGCTGCTCGGAGAGGAGCATATTATCATTGGCTTTGCCTACATTGTCGGTATGTCCATTGAGTTGAATGCGCATTTGGGGCTGTTCATCGAGCAAGGTTTTTAGGCGATTCAGCTCAAGGAGGGACGCTGGGCGAAGTTGAGCCGAGCCTGTTTCAAAAAAAACATTTTGCAGGGTGATCGTTCGGGCAGCGGTAGGCGTTGTAGAAAGAGGCACCAATTCAATCTGCAGCAGTAGCGGGGTGCGTTGGGCCGTGACAGCGGATAAGGCAAAGTGCTCAGAATGAAACAGATAGCCTTCGCAACGCACATTCAGCGCATAGTCTTCCCCTAATGGCAAGCACACCAAAAAAGTACCATCGCTGTCGGTCGTGGTAGTAGCATACAATTGTTGCATGGTAAGGTCGGCTATTTCAACTTTCGCCACCAGCGGGGCTTGCGTGTGCGCATCTACCACGCGTGCTTTCACATAGATAACAGGAGCAGGGCGCAGCGCTTCGGGCATCGTGAACGTGTAAATGTCAATATCGCTTCGGGTAGGAAAGGGCCCGCTGGCTGGCTCATTGGAGCGCATAGAAAAATAGGCCGTTGTGCCGTCGAGGCTAAGTACAAGTGCACTTTCATCCTGGCGAGTATTGATGGGATAACCCAAGTTTTGCGGAATGCTCCAAGAGCCATCGGGGTTTCGTTGTGTTTTGTACAAATCGGAGCCGCCAAATCCCGGATGCCCATCAGACATAAAGTACAGCGTGCGGCCGTCGGGGTGAATAAATGGCGACTGATCGTTGCCAGATGTATTAACCGTTGGGCCTAAGTTTTCTGGCTTTCCCCAGCGCCCATTGGGCTGCCGATAGCTCACCCAGATGTCTGTGCCGCCGAAGCCTCCCTCCCGATTACTGGCAAAATAAAGCGCTTGCCCATTGGCAGCAATAGAGGGTTGGGATTCCCAAGCCCCTGTATTGATCGGAGGCCCAATATTAGAAGGCTTGCTCCAGCCGCCATGCTGGCGTTCGGCGTAATAAATATCACAGCGCCCCATGCCATCCTTGCGGTCGCAGGCCGTAAACACCAATAGCCGGCCATCTGCAGAAATCTGTTGGGTGCCCTCATTCTGATCTGTGTTCACTGCAGTTATTGGAATGCCCTGTTGCCAGGCGCCGTCGCGCCAATAGCTAATGTATAAATCTTCTTGGTTGCGAATGCGCGTTGTATATACCAGCGCTTCACCGTCGGCGCTGAGCGAAGGAAAATATTCGGGGTTGGGCGTATTGATGGTAGCGGGTAGCCGATTCGGGGCGAAGGGCACAGGGTGCTGAATGGCTTCTGCTGCAAACCGAGCGTTGCTTAAATACTTTTCTACGCGCTGACGGGTCGCTTCCTGCCGGATGCCCGTTGCCAGATATTGCTCGAAATAAGGCACTGCGGCGCCAAATTGATCCTGATTGTACAACGCCAATGCCAATGGATACAAGGCCTTAGAGCCATAGGTAGGTTCCATATCCAACACTTTACGATAGTCGGCGGCCGCCGCTTCATACGCTCGCTGGTCGAAGTAAATATTGGCACGTTGCAGCCATCCATCCAGAAAGTGGTGGTCTGTTTTTAATATTTTTTCCAATTCTTCCAGCGCCTCGTCGTACTGCTCAGCCGCACTGTAATGCTCCACCCGTTCAAACATTTTTTTTACCCGATTGCTGGCCGTTGCTTTGGTGGTATATTGTTGGCTCCAGCCATAGGGGCCGATATAGAGCAGCAGCAGTAGAATAATATAGTGTTTCATAATAACCTTATACTATTTTCAATTGGAAATGACGTGCTTATTTTTTTAAAACGATGTTGTATATAATCGCTTTGTAATGTGTAATATTTTGAATTAAAGGGTTTTAAAAATAGCTAAATACTTTTGGTAAAAAAATAATGATTCCTACGACGAAGGACCCAGTAGCTGCCAGTAACACCCCCGCCGCAGCGAGGTCTTTAACTTTTCCGGCAAGCGGGTGATAGTCAGGCGATACCAAGTTCACCAAATATTCTAATGCCGTATTGAAGGCTTCGGCAGCCAACACCAAGCTAATGGCCAGCGCCACAGCGCACCATTCATTTGGCGAAAGCCGAAAAAAAAATCCGCCTCCTATTACAACGCTCGTTGCCAATAAATGAATGCGTAAGTTCGGTTGTGTTTTGATTAATTCGGCTAAGCCCTGAAAAGCATATTGAAAACTTTGCAGTCGCTGTTTTATCATGTCTATTTTTACTGTATAATATTTTGATAATCAGGTATTTGAATTGGTTTGTGGTTGCTTGCGCTTATCGCAATTTGCCGGCCAACACGCAAGTTTCTTTAAGATATTCGACGCGACCATCCGGGGCGAACAATTCTATCCATAATATATATACGCCGATGCGTGCTTTCGCAGCATTGTCGGTGGTGCCGTCCCATTTAAAACTACCCTCGGCGGCGAGCAGTTCGTTGCGCAGGAGTTGGCGTACCGGGCGCCCCTGGGCATCAAAAATGCGCAGGTTGAGCGTTAGGCCGGGTTGGTCATTGCGGTAATTGATGAGTAGCACATCTTCAAAGCCGTCATTGTCAGGGGAGAAGGTTTTATTTGGGATGGAGATAACACTTGCCTGATCAATAGGGGCATTCAAAAATTGCGAATTGCGATAGCCTGGCGTAGCGAAGCCAACGGAAGCTGCCGCCGAATGCCAGTTGCCAGAGCTATTGGTTGGGGTCCGCGGATTGATGCGCTCCAGCGATACCCCCCGCCGGGTGCTGAGTAGCGGAAAATGCAAGGCATCGGTATAGTCAAAGGCATCAATGATGGTACTACCGCTCTGGATGGTCACATTGCCGCTGCCTGTTTCGAGTGTTGGAATGCCACTTTCTAAGAGCGTATTCGGATTGAGCGTCATGTAACGAGTTGCCACATCTTGTACATTATCGCTGATGGCCACAAAACCATCGGGTGCTAAGAGGTAATCCGTAGTGATGGTTTGGCGCACACTACCGGTAGTACGCTGTGCATTTATAATTTGTAAACCATTGATATTGATGATTTTATTAGAAATATTGTGCAATTCTACAAAGCGACTGCCTCCGGTATTGGGTTGGTACAACACTTCGTTGATCACCAGATCACCCGGCTGTACGGGTTCGGCAAGTCCAAATGTAGCCGTATTGAACATTCCGATGCCATTGCCAAAACAATCGGTAACGCCTGCCCCTACCGTTACGGTGTAAATTTGTCCGCTCCGTAGCGCTTCAGAAAGTACCAAGCGCACCTGATTTTTTTGGGTAGTCGAAGCTATGGATTGCACCACCGCAAGGCCACCGCTGAGCCTGTACTGGCTGGCGTCTGCAGCAGCAACGGAATCTAACGCTTCGTTGAAAATAAGCAATACTTCATTGATAGTGAGGGCATTAGCGCGCAATAAGCTGGGCGGCGTATTGTCGGTAGGTGTCCCGAAGAGCGAATTTTTAGCCGCAGGTGTACCGCCCTTGGGGTCTTCTGAAGCACGCCAGTTGCCTGCGCAGTCCCATGCTCTTTCCAGATCAATCATCTCCAGCGTCCAGCCGCCCTGTGATTTTGGAGTATTCTGATACCACTGCATAGTGTAAGCCACCTGAAACAACATCAGCCCCGAGGGGGCGCTTAGCTGTATGGTGCCACCGTTGTTGGGTAGCGCCGGAAAGGTGCCCACGCCGATGACCGGGCCATAGTCTTGAAACAAAGGCACGACGGCCGTAGCACACACAACCACGTATTGACCAGGTAGCAACAGGTGCGCCGGGAGTACGCGGACACTCGTGCCAACCCGGAGGGTACAACCTTCTAATTGGATAATTTTGTTGCTTCGATTGTACAATTCTATCCATTCGGCATCCGGCAAATCTACTACCGGGGTTGGGTCAGCCATGATTTCTGTGATCAGCACGTCGCCGGGGGCTGCGGTCTGTACTTCCAAAAAGGCAAAGTCGGCGCTTAGGTTTTGTGCTACGTTGCCACTGCGATCCGCGATGTTATTAGCAACTAAGGTGTACGATGTACCATTGGACAAAGGCGTGCCCAAGAGTAGCGATACGCGATTGCCGGCAGTCAGGTCGGCAGCCACAGGTGCACCAATGCTCGGCTCGATGCGATAATTATTCGGATTTTCGGCGGACGACATCTGCAACGCCTCATCGAATAAGGCTTCGACTTCCATGGCCGAAAGCGCCTGCACCAGCTGAAGTTTGGGCGGCGTTCGATCTTCAAAAAGCGGCGCAATATACACATCATCGAAAAAGAAAGCCTGATTGCGGGTACTGGTGTAGCGACAATAAAATCCGAAATATGCGCCAAAAGCGTGCGTCGTGTCTGTCGTTTCTGCTTCCGGCTGATAGTTGATGCCACCAGTATAATCCGCAAAAAGACGCCAGACGCCTGCTTCATTGCGTGTGATACGCACCCTTGCAATCACGGGGTCGCCGCCGGCCGCGCCTCTGGTGCCGCTCACTAAGAGCGTTGTGGAGGTACCATCCTGTCGAAACAAATCGAGTGCGTCATCATTACCCGCAATGCCACCGATGCGCAAGAAATAACCGTTGAGCGGTCCATTTAGGTCGGGCTGTGAAGAAGCCAAATACACTCGAGCAAAATTGGTAGCGGAAGCCGCAAAATGGAGGCGCACAAAAAACTCCCAAGTAGTGCTGTCCTGAAGCGAAGTAGGCGCCGCTACAGCAAGCCAGGCCGTGTTGGAAGCCGTCGGCATATTGTCGCGGAGTTGCAACTGCCCTTCCGCATTGACAATGAAGCGCGCCGTGTCGCCAAGCCATTGGCTTAAATTTCCGTTGTTAAAATCAGCGGAAAATTGCGCAAAAGCTGGTGCTAAAGAAAAACAGAACAAACAGAAAAAAAACAATTGTTTCATGGTTTCAAAAATAGTAATAAACTGAGAATGCCCGTATATTTGCGGGTCAAAATGATTGACTAATTTGCCGGTGATGTTAGCCGGGTTACAAAATTTTCAAAAAAACAGCTTATGAAAGTAGCAGTCGTGGGCGCTACAGGTTTGGTCGGTGGTGTTATGCTGGAAGTGCTGAAGGAACAAGGTTTTCCCTACACCGAGTTGCTGTTAGTTGCCTCAGAACGCTCTGTGGGCAAAGAAATCGCCTTCGATGGCAAAACGTACCATGTAATTGATATGCCGGAAGCTATACGCGCCCAACCCGACGTAGCAATCTTTTCCGCCGGCGGCTCCACATCCTTAGAATGGGCCCCCCGATTCGCGGCGGCTGGAATCACTGTGATTGACAATTCTTCTGCGTGGCGCATGGATCCGGATAAGAAGCTGATTGTTCCAGAAATCAACGCCCATTTGCTTAGCGCCAATGACAAGATCATTGCGAATCCGAATTGCTCCACGATCCAGATGGTGATGGCCTTAGCGCCGCTGCACAAGGCTTTTACCATAGAGCGCCTCGTCATTTCTACCTACCAGTCTGTGACCGGTACTGGCATGAAGGCTGTGAAACAGTACAACATGGAAAAAAACGGCTACGAAGCGCCTGCTGAAGAAATGGCTTATCGGTATCGCATTTTTGAAAATGTCATCCCGCACTGCGATGCTTTCCTTGAAAATGGCTACACCAAAGAAGAAATGAAATTGGTGAACGAAACGCGCAAAATACTTGGCGACGATAGCATTCGCATCACCGCTACGGCTGTGCGCGTGCCGGTACTGGGGGGGCATTCCGAATCCGTGAACGCAACATTTGCTAAGCCATTTCATATCCCTGAAATTTACGAATTGTTGCGCAACACACCAGGCGTGGTGCTCCTGGATGACCCCGCGCAATTCCAGTATCCGATGCCGCTTTTTGCAAAAAATCAAGACGAGGTATTCGTCGGGCGAATCCGCCGCGATGAATCTGCTGAGAATACTCTCAACCTCTGGATAGTAGCGGACAACCTACGCAAAGGCGCCGCCACCAATGCTGTACAAATTGCCGCTTATTTGGCAGCTCAAAAATTGATTGGGGCAAGTATCACCGCTTGATTTCAGGCTTTTTAGTATAAAAAGCATTGAAAGATAGCATTTTAACCATGCTTTTTTTATAATTTTGATACAGACTTTGAAATAGGGCAGTTGTCTTCCGCAGATACTACACGGCAGCAGCCTTAGCGGTTAGTATAAATATCGAGCAGCCACTTTGCGAAATTTGATGTAAATATGATAAGTGCGTATCAGATTCAAACAATTGATTTTTAGCGAACTACATATTGTTGTGATCAATTCTAAGCATTGCCCGCTCCTAAAAAGGAGCGACAGCATATTACATTACAGGAGCAATCGTGTATCGTATTCGGTAAATACTTTACAGATTTTACAAGATGATTGCTCAACTTTTATTTAACGAAAACTACGAATCAGATTTATGAAACCCAGGCTTGTACTGTGGGGAAATAACGCCCAGAACGAACGTGTATTGGTCGCCTTAGAACTAAAAGCAACCGAGAACAACATATGCGTTTACATCTTCCCCGAAGAAGTGGTTATAGAAGTATTTTATCAGCAAATGATGGAAGAATGGCGCGATGGTAAGCCGCTTGATTTTCCCGAAAACCACCTCATCATAGAACGAGAGCTTTCCGTTACCGAAAGCCTACTCCCCGATGATTACCAAGTGGAACGCCCTGATGTGGTGCACCGCGCCCAAACCGAATGGCATTTCACCGTCCTATCAGGTAAGGTGTACGAAACATATCAGCAAGAGTTGAGTGAACTCACCGAGCAGATAAGCCACCTCCAAGCCTACGACGGCAGTTTCTGGGATCAGCTGCGCGAACTCTGGGATAAGATACAAGTGCAAGTGCGCGACCGCACCCTACTCAAATCGCATTCTGACCAATTGCGCAATCGCTGCAACGAACTGTTTGCGCGCATGAAAAGCCTACGCTCAGAGCTGGATGCTACATTCGACCGAAACTCTAAAGATAATTTCGATAAATTCATTGCTTCCATTGAGGCAATCGAAAAGAAAATAACCGATGGGCTGCGCTTGGCAGCCATTTTCGATGAACTGAAAGAATTGCAGCGCAATTTCCGCAGTACCAAATTTAGTCGAGAGCACCGTACCCAAGCATGGGAACGCTTAGACGCCGCTTTCAAATTAGTAAAGGAAAAACGCTATGGACCCGAAGCCGGCGACGACAAATCACCCTCCGACCGCTTGCAGCGCCGCTATGAAGGGCTTCTTACTGCCATTGAAAAAATGGAGCGCTCTATCAAACGCGATCAGGAAGAACTCGACTTCCAGAATCGCAGAATAGAACGCAGCGAAGGACAACTCGAAGCGCAACTCCGGCAAGCCAAGACTAAAATGATCGAAGAGCGAATCCGTTCGAAGGAAGAAAAACTGCGCGAAATGACGTCCACGCGCACCGACCTAGAGCAGCGCGTGGCACAGCAGCACAAAAAAGAAGAAGAACGCAAAAAAATAGTGGAAGCCAAGCGCTTGGCACAGGAAAAAATAGCACAAGAAATCAAAGAACGCGAAGAAGCGCTGAAAGAAGATGCCGAAAAATTAGCAAAGGCGGCAGAAAGCTTGTTTCCTGATGAAAAACGAGATACCATCAAAACGGAGATCCCGCGCACGGAAACTCCCGACGAGCAAACACCGGAGGTACCCGAAAATATAGTGGAAAAACTGGAAGACTTAGCAGAACCAGTCGTAGATACTGCTGAAGATGCTATCGAACAAGCTACGGCCCAACACCCAGATGATGCGGCTACGCCCGAACCAAAAAATGAACCTACCTTCATAGAAGAAGACACGACAGACAGTGATGATAAAACATTGGTGTAGCCCACGTCCGCGATAACCCATAGTGACGGGACGATTCACACCCATCCCGTCACTACCCCTTACCCACACCCCCCCAATATCCCAATATCCCAATATCCCAATCCCCCCTCTTGACATTTCTGATTTTTTTTTGCTATATTGGCCAATCTTTCATATTGTTTAAAGGACATCTACCATAACGTACTACCCCAGTAAAGCACCAAATCGCTATCGATTAATACGTTGCCACCACAAAATCACCCTTTTGAGGTTAACAGCTTGTCTCTGCAAATTTGCACACTGCTGACCTGACGTGTTTTGTTCGTATGGCTATTGGAATTTATTCTCAAAAGTTTGTTTTTCAATACTTTACAGAATCTAAAAATCGGACTTCTAAAATCGTAAATAGTATAAAGCGTTAGCGAGCGATTCTATTAGAAAAATCCCGATGTATAAATTATTATAATCCAATTGTGAACATATTTAAAAATAATTCGCTATCATGCAGATCATCAAAACCATCCTATCAGACGACCACCGAATCTTTATAGAAGGTTTGAAAGCGGTACTCGCTACATCTGAAAAATTTCGCTTTGATATTGTCGGCGTAGCCCACGACGGAGAAACACTCATTAACCTATTGCGCCGTCGGCAGGCCGATTTGTTACTACTCGACCTGAACCTCGCAGGCAAAGATGGGCTGGAAGCACTATCTACACTTCAAAAGGAGCGAACGCACGTTAAAGTGCTGGTAATCAGCATGTATGACGACCCAAAGATTGTCAAGGCTGCCCTAAAATCTGGCGCACATGGCTACATCCTCAAGGATAAAGGCATAGAAGAACTCTTTCTGGCGATCAACACCTTATTGACTGGGCAGCGATTCTTGGGCGAAGGCGTCTCCGTCTCTGACAGCAATGGCTACCGCCCAGCACCTGCCAAGCAACATACAGATTTCCACTTGGAAGATCGCTTTATGAAAAAGTATCACCTCACCAAGCGCGAACTGGAGATCCTGCGCCTGATTACCCGGGCACTTAGCAACAAAGAAATCGCTAAAGAACTCTACATCAGCGACCAAACCGTCAGTGTGCACCGCAAAAATATTATGCGCAAACTTGGCGTCAGCAATACGGCGGGGCTTATCAAAGCAGCCTATGATTTTAGCCTATTTTGAAAAACGGTCAGGAAGCATCTCTTAACATTTTTTTAAAATACCTGCTTTGGGGTATGCAAATTTTCAAATACCGCATTATATTTGTGCCATCGTTTATATTGTAAAACGATATAGCAACTACATCCTAAAACTTAAATCGAGCTTTGTGAATAGCTGTACCCTGTTCAAAAAAAAGTTCCTCAAATATTTGCATTTGTGTAGTAATTCTACATACATTTGTCCCGTAATAATAAAAAGTGATCCCATGACTAAAAACTTTTACACTTCATTACCATTTTCCGATTATACTTATTTTCCTGCATATTTATTGCATTTTACTTCACGATTACATTGATGACAATTAACGAATCCTGCATATTTACTGCCACGAAGTAGTAAAATGCACGACCCTGTATATGAATTCAAACTATTTTATATATATATTTGCTCGGCTGCAAAAAGATGCAGTTCCTAACGCTTGAAAAGACTGATCTATTCGTTTTTCATAATAGTATTTCGACCTTTTTTTATTTCTATTTCAATTTTTTTTTAAAGACGAACCCAAAGACGACGACATCTGTATAAATAGCAATCCCGAAAGCCAACACGCGCGCCGCCTGCATACGCTGTGGCGCCACCAAACGAGGCTATTTTAGCGCTAATCATAATCATTTTTTCTTAACCTAATTCTTAACAAATTGTAATCTTATGGGAAAAACGAATTTTACTTTCGTTCGACCATTAATCGTGGTCTTGCTTGCTTGGATTGGTCTGGGCATGCAAAATCTCGCCGCACAACAAGGGAATTGTGGTCAAATTATTGCGAATTCGCAAAATTACACCATTCCAAGCTGTGTGGACGAGGTAACTTTCTTCTACTCGTTTAATGTTGTGGGTGTTAACTGCCCCAATGTGTTTGACATTAATGACCTTGAATTCGACGTGTTTGGCGAATTACCAGGCAACGTGTTCTTCTCCTACGTGGAAGATGCTGGCAATGCTACCGTATTTGTAGAGTATGGTATCACCGTATCGGCTGCGGATGCAAATGACTATGTGTTCTCCATTCGCTATGGTGGACTCGAAGGAGTTAGTGTTGCGCCGATCATCAACATCCTGGCTCCAGGTAATGATGACACGCCATTCATCGCAGTGAACAACACCAACCCGACGCTGCCTGCTTGCGAAACTACTGGCACGGCGTT
>CALMSP010000262.1 GCA_937872405.1 uncultured Saprospiraceae bacterium
TTCCATAGATGAACATTTGCAGACCAAAGTATGAAATTTAAACATGCTCTAAGTAAAAAACATATTATAATTCTAATAACCAATATAATAAACCCACTCAAAAGCTATTTCGCCACATCATACTTTCCACGGGTTTGTTAGTACGTTGATTGTATTTAGCGTTTTGTTTTTTGTTATAATAATTTTCAATATCGCCATCCACATGGAAGTAAATAAGCTGCCCAATAGGCATACCTGCGTACACGCGCACCGGCATACTCACAGAAATTTCAAGCGTCCAGTGATTGCAAAAACCGACATCCCCTTTGCCAGCGGTAGCGTGAATGTCAATACCCAAGCGGCCTACACTCGATTTGCCCTCCAAAAAAGGTACGGTCGTGTGGGTTTCAGTATATTCCTGCGTGACGCCAAGGTACAATGTGTTTGGTTGTAATACATAGCCTTCGTCAGGTATCACAAAATGCTCAATTTCATTATGTTGGCGCGCATCCAGCACCGCATCTTTATAAGTAGCGAGCCATTTGCCGAGGTGTACATCATAACTGTTGGTACCCAAACATTCCCGACTAAAAGGCTCAATTACAATTTCGCCGCGCTCAATCGCCTCCAAAATTTTTTTATCACTTAATATCATAATTTTTATGGTACTTTTTGTTTTATGATAGATATTGGGATATTGGGATATTAGAATATTGGGATATGATGAAACCATAGGATTTTTATTACATGATTTTATTAAGTTATAAAACAGTGAAAGCATGCTCCCTACCCTACCCCTTGAGGTCTGCGAAGATACGACTTCAGGGCATTTTTGCAAACCATTGCTGCACTACCTGTTCGGCGGGCTTTCGATTCGGGTTGAAATCGTCGTTTTCGGCACCGCGAAAATCTAAGTAGGAGGGATACTTCCACCAAAAGATACCACGTATCCAAGGCTTGTTGTGAATATTTTCCAACACTACTTCATAACATAGCCGCTGGTGCTCCCCCACGTAAGGCGCATTGCCGCTCGATTCGTGCGGGCTGATCCAAGGAGCACGCACACTTTTAAAGCCTATTTCTGTGAAAATTAAGGGTTTACCTGACCGTTTTTGCACTTTTTCCAATTTTTGCATAACTCTTTGAAAACCAACGTTTAGTGCTTCCTTAGTCGCATTCGGATCTTCGCTCCATGGATAGTAGCAGTCCACACCGAGGTAATCCAGTGCATCCGCGAAAGCAAAATTTTCAAATTCTGTGCCCCAATTGGCGGCATAAGTCATTTTTCCGCTGTACAAACCGCGCAATTTTTTGATCAGGGTGCGCCAGTCTTGCTCGCGGTTTTGGGTCGTTTTCACCAATTCGGTGCCAACACATATTATTTCGATGCCCCAGATTTCTGCCAATAATGTATAATGCCGCAGCCAGCGGTGGTAATAGTCGAAAAAACGCTGCCAGTCAGCTTCGGTAGTCATAGCCACATCGCCTGGCCAGTAGCCACGCCCCATCCAAAGTTGCGGTTTCAGCATCACCGTCATACCTCGTGCCTGCGCGGCGCGCGCCGAATGGATCACCCCTTCATCATTTTCATCGCCGGCACTGTTAGCAATCGGAATAAACGAGGGCTGATTCGGCGCATCCATGTAGGAATAAGGCACAATGGCCAAGGTATTACAATAAAGTGTATTCGCCTGTTTATCAATGGATTCAGTGGCCAATTTGGACATATAGCCATTGTAAATAGCGTAGCCTTCGTGGGCAAAATTGAAGCCCTTGAGGTAGGGCAAATCGGGGGCAGCGCGCTTTTCTTCGACCGGGTATTGTGCTAATGAACGATGCCATTGCCTTTCTAAATCTTTGATTTCCAAGTTATTAGGTTGCCAATTGGCATATTTTTCTAAAAATGTTTCCCGGCCCCAGTGTTCGATCAAAAAATCAACGAAAGAAGCCGCGAGGCAACCGGTGACCAAAGGTGACTCTTTACTCAATAGCTCATTACTCAATAAATCGCTGAGGGACAGCATGTTATCAGAACTAAAAAGCCGTTGTGCCCAATACCGATAGCCTTTGAATTGCCAGCGCGGCGCAAAGCGGATGGCTAATCCTTGTTCTAAGGCAAGCAGTTTGGGTTCATTCAATAACTGCCTGATTATCAATTCGTTTTCTTTGCCAATTTGATTAGATTGATACATGGCGTTGAAAACAACGTGCACTTCTTGAGCCGAAAAATCGGCGTGGGACTGGGCAGGATTGTTGAGCATCAGTGCCTTCTCTTCGGCAGAGGCGTAGAGGTGATACCGAATAGGCGGCAACGGGGCAGCGGGATTGATAAAACGGCGCAGGCTGTCGGTCGTAGCGGTTATTTCTTTTACAAAATTCTGAATATCAACGTTTTTTGTATTTTTATAATGTGCAATAAATTGGATATTCCCACTTTCAGCAACGGGTACATCCGAGCCGCTAAAGTCGAAATGCACTTTTTTGTCCACTGCCCAAGTTTGAGGATGCAGCATTCCTAATAGCAAGCGTTTTTGGTGCTGATATATTTCATAATTCCACGACGACCCGCCAAAAATGCGCCAGCCTTCTTCTATTTTAAATGCTAAAAAACGCAGCAGCGCTTCATCCGTCAAGGCGGTAACGAGGCTCAGCGGCAAATCGCGATGCAGCGGATTCGGATAAAAAGATAGCATGGCAACGGTAGAGGGGTCTGTATATTCCTGATTATCAAACCCGATTGCATTGTTTTTTAATTGTATAGGAATATTTTGCCAAATGTTTTGTATCACCGCGTTGGACTGCCGCGTTCCGAGCAAAAAAATAGCTTTGGTGCGCCAGTCGTCGGGGGTTAGGGCCGAGCAGGGCTTCACCTCCAGGGTTGCATAACGCGCGCGCGTCCGCATCTGCTGGGCGAGTTGCTCGTAGCGGGCCACCACTTGGGGGTTGAGGCTGGCATAGACAATCAGTATTTGGCGATTTTGTCGCCAGTTGGCCATAAGTTGGTCGCGAGTAGGCATATCATTGATTATGAGCACTTTAGCAGCTAAGCTATCTGGGCCTGGCGGGCTACAGGCAAGTAGGGCAGTGAAAGCAGCAGCGTAAACTAATGAGGCGTAAACAACGATACGGGCGGCTGGGCGCTTGATTTTCATAGCATTATACTTTGATAAGTAACGACAGCAAGCGAAGGAGGGTTGCATGATAAGCCTCAAAATTTTTAAACTTGTAAATTAATGCTAAAAAAGGAGGGCACCATTCTATCATTGTACCCTCCTTTTTATTTAGCTCTTATTTACTTAAGATAAAAATATAATTTATAAAATGCTCAACGTGAGCCAGTTTCGTTGGTTTCGATTTTAACGTCTTTCCGGGGTAGTTTTTCATCGCGTTGAGCCGTATGCCATACAAAAGAAGCAATAATAGTGGCTGCCTGCCGGAGATCGTCCGCTACGAGGTGATCCCAATTATCCATATTGGAATGATGGGTGCGGGTGGAGTAAGCGATGGGGTCTTGGATAAATTGAAATCCAGGTATGCCCACGGCGTCGAAGGCTTGGTGGTCGGTGCCGCCCGTGTTGCTGAGGGTGATTGTGGTGGCTTCGAGGTCTTTGAAAGCATCTATCCAAGCCCGGAAAATGGGCGCTACATTTGGATTGCCCTGTAGGTAGATACCGCGAATTTTACCTGTACCATTATCTAAGTTGTAATAAGCAGATACTTTTTCCTGTTCCGCTTTAAAGCCCGTTACGCCGCTACGTGTGTCGCCTTCCGCAAAATGTTCGCGCGCGTAGGCACGAGAGCCAAGTAGCCCTTGCTCTTCGCCCGTCCAGAGTGCAATACGCAAGGTACGGCGCGGTTGAATGCCCGTTTCTTTAATGGTTTGCAGCAAAATGCGTGCGGTTTCCATCATTACTGCTGAGCCAGCCGCGTTATCTGTAGCGCCGGTACCTGCATGCCAAGAGTCAAAATGCGCGCCAAACATCACCACTTCATCTTTCAGATCGGTGCCTGGTATTTCCGCGATAATATTGCGCTCCATACCATCAGGATTCGCGTAAACCGCATCGAGCTGCATCGTCAGTTTTACTGGCATATTGCGTTTTAGTAGGCGAAAAATTCGATTATAATGCTCCACCGACATGGTTACCTGCGGGAGTACTTCGGCATCTTTGTCGCGGGCAGCACCTGTTTTGGCGCGGGCACCCGTGACGAACACCGTGCCAAGATCCCCTTTAAAACTACGATCAATGACAGCCAAAGGCTTTTCCTCGTAAATAAAATTCCAAAGTGCACTGGTAAAACCAGTATTAAAGCCCTGAAAATTGCGAAACAAACCCGAACCCGGCATTGGGGCGTTAGCCATTTCCAACAGTTGCTCCGGCGTGTAGCGTTTGGCAGGCGCGTCCATCCATTCTGCTACCGCACGAGACGTATCGAGGAGCACAAATTTTCCTTTTAATGTGCCTTTATATTTTTTTAAATCTTCTTCTGAGCCAGCATCTAAGTAGATAACGTCGCCGCTCACGATGCCCTTCACAGCCGGTGACCAGGCTTTAGGATAGGCAATGACTGGAAAATAGCTGCCCGTGGTAGTGGTGGCATGCATAAAAAACTGACGCAGTTCCCAGCCTCGCCCGAAAGGGCCCCAGGCTTCGGTATGTACATTTTGCATGCCCCATTCCTTCATGGTTTTTACCGCCCAATCAGCGGCTTTATCCAGCATAGGCGAGCCTGTAAGGCGAGGACCATACACATCGGTCATCCAAGCAGCGATTTCCATCACTTGGCTTTGTTCTAAACCATGCTTACGAATGACTTTATTAATATCGGCATCAACTTTTTCCTGCGCGAATATTGGCGCTAAAATGCTGATAATCAGCAGCGATAGAAAGAATTGTTTCATTGTCGAGTGCGTTTTTGATTAACAAATTAAGTGAATAATAATACCATGTACGATTTTAGATGTACGATTTTAGATGTACGATTTTAGATGTACGATTTTAGATTTTGTAAAGTCCTGAAAATCATTTTAAAAAAAACAATATCATTTTAAAAAAAATAAAGACGTACTCATTTTCTTACAATAGACGGATGATCATTACCGATCACCGCTCACCAGATCACTTTTAAAACGGTATAAAATTTTGATGAACATTGATTGGCAAAGTTCATACACAACGTAATTTTCTTATTGGACATTTTAAGTATCAAAAACAATCCATCCGACAATACAAAAAGCGCCGCACAGCAAGCTGCGCGACGCCTTTTTTACCACAATTCCTACTTTTATTCTACAATAAACTTCTGCGTAACTTGCTCAAAACCATCAGTTTGGATAGTGATGAGGTAAATTCCGCTTCTGTAATTGTTTAGTTCGATACGTTGTACGGGTTGCTGTACGTCGAGGTTGCGCAATTCTTGTACGGACTGTCCAAGGCTATTCAGAATACGCATATTGACTGCTTTGCCTAAGTAGTCGCTCAAGTCAAGGTTCACCTCGTGCTGCGTCGGGTTCGGGTACAGTTTCACGCTTGGTGTAGTAGTAACTGCCGGAGCCTTCAGCGGAGCGGTAGTTTGCTGTGTTTGCTTTTCCGCTCTGGAACCATTGGATGTGCCGCCCGTAGTACCTGAGGTTCCGGTAACAGTTGCACAGAATTTAGCCGTGCGCGTTGTCACCAGACCACACTTATCCATAGCGCCGAATTGATAGAAGTAACAGTATTGATTACCATTGACCGTGGTATTCAGAAGTCGGAACGACGGTGACGGCATTGTGCAGTTGTCATCTATCTGCGAACCCCCATAGCTGCTGTACCAAGCTACGAGTTGCGCTTCGATTTGGCGTATGGTTGTAACGTTGATGTGCTTATCCTGAGGATCTACGACGAACTCTGGTGCGATGTCATCCGTTACTACATACTCAATCGTTGTACGGCGGAAGTTACCACAATCATCTTCGAGGCGGAATTTCACAATGTAAATCCGGGTACACATTCCCCAGATACCGTTAGCACGTGGGTCTTCGGCAGCCTCTTCAACGATAAGTTTCAAATCAGAAGCGGGGGTACAGTTGTCAGTAGCATTACCGTTGGGCGTCTGGAAAGGAAGACCGTGTACAAAATAAGTAACTGGGGTGGTACCCGTTATCACATCTCCTTTCTTAATGCCGATCAGATCAGGCGGTCCAGGTAGGAGGTAGCTGGTATTCGCACAGTTAGCACCTTGCGAAGTGAACAGTTTCACACTCGACTGGATTTCCTGATTGAAATTTGGCTTGATAATATCACGAACTGTAATAATCTGATCCTTTGTAGTTGGATTGCCACAACGATCCGTTACTTTCCAGGTGCGCGTGATGATGCGCTCGCCAGCACAGCTGCCTTCTTCTTCTATGTCATCGTAGGTTACCGCCGGATTCGGATCGCAGTTGTCCTTCACGTTTGTCGGACGACCTGTATTCGACGGATCGGCATTGTAAGCACAATTCTGGTCTGTGAAGATTGTCTTGTCTGTAGGCACATCAAAAGTTGGCTTGATATTATCCTTCACGGTAATGGTTTGCGTCTTCTTATCACTGTTCCCGCAAACATCCTTCACTTCCCAAGTACGTGTGATGATAAGCTCATCGGCGCAGCTACCTACAGCCTCCTTGTCGGAGTAGGAAACTTCAGGGTTTTCGTCGCAATTGTCGCGCACATTTGTCGGACGACCCGTGATTGTAGGATCCGCATCGTACTGGCACTCATCGTCGCGGAATAAAGTCATCGGAGCCGGTACATCGAAGGTTGGCTTGGTGTTGTCTATGCGCGTGTTATAGGTTACGCTTTGCTCGTTGCCACACTCGTCCTTCGTTTTAACCGTGATCACTGCTGAGCAGTCGCCTTCCGTGCTTGCCGTCTCTTGGCTTTCTAAGTACTCCGAAGAAGAGCAATTGTCCGACCAAGTAGTAGCTGCCTTCGCTGCTGCTTCCGCTTCCGCCTTCGTCGCGTAGCACGATGCAATGGTACCTTTCGTCGCCGATGGCTTGGTGTTGTCTATGCGCGTGTTATAGGTCACGCTTTGCTCGTTGCCACACTCGTCCTTCGTTTTAACCGTGATCACTGCTGAGCAGTCGCCTTCCGTGCTTGCCGTCTCTTGGCTTTCTAAGTACTCCGAAGAAGAGCAATTGTCCGACCAAGTAGTAGCTGCCTTCGCTGCTGCTTCCGCTTCCGCCTTCGTCGCGTAGCACGATGCAATGGTACCTTTCGTTGCCGATGGCTTGGTATTGTCTATGCGCGTGTTATAGGTTACGCTTTGCTCGTTGCCACACTCGTCCTTCGTTTTAACCGTGATCACTGCTGCGCAGTCGCCTTCCGTGCTTGCCGTCTCTTGGCTTT
>CALMSP010000263.1 GCA_937872405.1 uncultured Saprospiraceae bacterium
AACCCAAATCTGATCATTTTCGACTTCAAAAACGAATTTTAAACATACTCTAAAGAAATGTAACCGATTCAATCTTCCCTTTCAATGATGAACACATCCTCATCACCGCGCTTCATGTAGTAGCGCTCACGAGCATATTTTTCTGTGTTATTTTCCAAATCGAGTTGATCCTGTTGCGCCTGTTTTATTTTTTCACGATACTGCTCTTTCTCCAGCTCTAATTTGTTGACGGTGCGTTGCAGTCGAAACTGTGTAATAACATCATGTTTGTCAAAGAAAATGATCCAGCCAGCGAATAGCACCAGCACCACGAAGTATTTGTTGCCAAAATTTTTTAGCAAACGGGACGGTAGCGTATTGGAAGCCATAGGCGGTTATGTTTATAAGCGAACACCTTAACGATGCTCAAAGTTAGGATAATCCTGTCCGATAAAAAAACTTTCGGGGTTGAAAATGTCCAAGAGGGTGGTAAAAAGAGCTTACGAAAGAAAGGAAAAACGAAAAGCTGGCTACTCGTACCTCCTCGTGTAGCCAGCTTTTGGAAACTTCACCTATTGACTTAACAAAGTATCTTGTCTGCAATCGTTAATATGCAAGTATAGATAAAAGCAAGGATTCCCAGTTTTTTATTGAATATAAAACTGCCAGATAATGAAAAGATTAGGACCATACGAAGTACAATGTCACTACAGATACCCAAATGAGGCTGTATAAACAAAACAATCGGTGGCACACTCATTAAAAGTAGCCCCCAAAAATTGACAGGCCCAAACCAGCGGAGAAATAGCTGCATATGCTTTGGTAATTTGTTGCTTTCCATATGCATAATTTTATTTTTTGACTAAAAATTGATTTAGAAACATTTTTTGAGAACAGCAATTTCTCATATCAGGTGAAAGTCAATTTTTATGATTATAAGTAACAAGACCTCATCAAATATACATAGTTTTCTCGAAAATCTGCGTCATTTACCAGTATAGCAGGAGAATTATGTATAGATAAATAAAACTTCTTACTTACTTGAGATTAAATGTAAAATATACTTTACAAAAGCCTCCTATTCAGTCAGAACCTGCTATGAGAAACTGCTACTCATTTTTCGAGAACTTAATTTACGATCCAATTTGTATATTCATGAATAACTAATAACAAGCACACCTCCTACATCTCATCATTTTTTCTATTGTACATCTAGAACTCCCTGCCCCCCAATATATAGCTCCCCCAATAAGTCCTGCACTACCACCTACTAAACTTCCTATTCCTGCACCTACGGCGAGTCCGACATGCCCCCCAAAGAAAAGTCCGGCTCCACCACCTATCATTCCACCAAGTGTTGCTCCACCAGTAAAAATACCAGTACTTATCGCAAAAGCATCGCTTCGGCAAGATCTTTCTTCAGAACATGCTTCGAAGGCACAGGTTTCCGATTCCTGACAGGATAAGCCACAGCAGTTTTGTCGAAAACTTACATTACCTAATTCTATACTCAACAGCTCCAATAATTGGGTTCGTGTAGCAGATTGCTCGTCAAAAAGAACGGGATAACGATTATATAAATTAATTCTTGCCACTATCAATTGACTATCCAGCGCCATGAGTTGCTGAGTAGTCCATCCAGTGAGCTCACTAGCGATCGTCAATTCATTAGTGGGTATGCTATTCTCAAACCATTCTTGCGTAATATTTGTGTAATATTCGATTTCAAGAGAATCCATATTTGACATGCGGGTGAAAATATCCCGCTCTGCTAATAAGTAAATTCTTACAAATTCTCGAAAATCAGTGTCGCGGCGAATGCTGAAAGCAAGTGAATTCAATGAAATCAAGCTGTTACTGTTTCGAAACTCTAATTCAGTGTCCTTGGAGGGGGGTTCTGTTCGTTGTTCTTGGCAAGCGGTGAGGAACAATGTTAATAAAAGAATGAAATTTCAAATTTGAAATTTTTCATGACTTTATAGTTTTAGTTAAAAAAAAAGACTATGTGAGAATTGAATTTAACCTCGTGAAATTAGAATACAGATATCCTTTGCACAAAATTAGTATGTCACTTTTTTTTTCAAAACAAAACGAAAAAAAAATTTGAAGTTCTATAACATAAAAAAATGGCGCTCCGCATCACTGCGAAGCGCCGGCATGGCAAATGTTGCTATTTTTTGGATTACTTATGATTTCCGGTTGGTAGTAGCAAGCATTTATAATCCAAATTTTATCAAAGTAAACGATATCATGGTGATCGTCATTAAGATTGAACATATTAGTGCGAATATTGCAATAACACGACTATAAATTACCGTACCAAGAAAAAAAGTACAAAATCCTAATATGATTAGCTCGATATTGAAGCGTGCTATCCATGCTGCAGGTAACAATCTGAGGCCCTTAGATGCCATAATAAAAGTACCCAAAAACATAAGAGGAATACCGATTCGATTGTAAGTTAGCTCTTTGTGTATGAAGGGCAGTTTATCCTTCTTTTCAAAAGAGTACCACCAACGAGCAATTCTATCAAAAGACTCTTTTGTTTTCATGATGAAATATTATTTTGAAGTAATTATTAGATTAATAACACACACATAATCTGCATAATTTTGTTTGCAAAATTTTGTATCTGATACGCAGGTTAAAAATTATGCTGTTATGCTGATCAATAAATCCTTGTAAACGCTCGAAAATCAGTGCCGCGGCGAATGCTAAAGACAAGTGAAATCAATGAAATCAAGCTGTCACTGTTTCGAAACTCTAATTCAGTGTCCTTGGAGGGGGGTTCTGTTCGTTGTTCTTGGCAAGCGGTGAGGAACAATGTTAATAAAAGAATGAAATTTCAAATTTGAAATTTTTCATGACTTTATAGTTTTAGTTAAAAAAAAAGACTATGTGAGAATTGAATTTAACCTCGTGAAATTAGAATACAGATATCCTTTGCACAAAATTAGTATGTCACTTTTTTTTTTCAAAACAAAACGAAAAAAAAATTGAAGTTCTATAACATAAAAAAATGGCGCTCCGCATCACTGCGAAGCGCCAGCATGGCAAATGTTGCTATTAGTTACATAGCATTTGGCTACTTTATGATTTTCGATTCAACAGCGCTTTGCCGGGGTAGTAAGCATTTTCACTCAGTTCTTCCTCGATGCGCAGCAGTTGATTGTACTTAGCAATCCGATCGGAGCGCGAAGCTGAGCCGGTTTTGATTTGCCCCGTATTGAGCGCTACGGCCAAATCGGCAATAGTGGTATCTTCGGTTTCGCCGGAACGATGGCTCATCACGCTGCGATAGGCATTGCGGGTAGCCAATTGCACGGTGTCAATCGTTTCGCTCAGGGTGCCGATTTGATTCACTTTTATAAGAATGGCGTTGGCTACATCCTGATCAATACCCTGCTGGAGGCGGGTTACGTTGGTCACAAACAAATCGTCGCCCACCAACTGAATACGATGCCCAAGTTCCTTCGTCATCAAAGCCCAGCCACTCCAGTCGTCCTCATGCAGCCCGTCTTCAATAGAAAAAATCGGGTAGCGGTTGCACCAATCTTTCCAATAAGCAACCATTTGCTCGGAGCTGAGTTTGTCACCGGTAGATTTTTTCAAATGATACATTTGCGACGCCTCATCATAAAATTCGGAAGCGGCCGGATCGAGCGCAATCATAATATCTTCGCCCGGGCGGAAGCCTGCTGCTTCAATTGCCTGCAACACCGTTTCGATGGCTTCTTCGTTCGATTTAATATCAGGTGCAAAGCCACCTTCATCACCCACGTTGGTGGAATAGCCTTTCTTTTTGAGCACATTTTTCAGATGGTGGAATACCTCTACGCCCATGCGCAAGCCCTCAGAGAAGAACTCCGCCCCAACGGGCATAATCATAAACTCCTGAAAATCAATGGAATTATCTGCATGAGAGCCTCCATTAATGATGTTCATCATCGGCACAGGTAGTACGTGGGCATTCACGCCACCGAGGTAGCGATACAAAGGCATTCCGGAAGCCTCTGCTGCGGCCTTAGCCACTGCCAGCGACACCGCCAACATAGCATTGGCGCCTAATTTGGCTTTATTTTTAGTGCCATCGAGGTCAAGCATTACCTGGTCAATGTAGCGCTGTTCAAACACGTCCAGCCCCATAATCTCTTCAGCAATAATTTCTTCCACATTGCTGCAGGCTTTCAATACGCCCTTACCGAGGTAGCGCTCTTTATCGCCATCGCGCAATTCTACAGCTTCGTGTACGCCGGTAGAAGCCCCCGAAGGTACTGCCGCCTGACCAAAATAGCCGCTTTCGGTGAGTACTTCCACTTCTATTGTGGGGTTGCCGCGAGAGTCCAGAATTTCTCTGGCTTTTACATCAATAATGGTACTCATAATTTTATATATTTTTAGTGTGTTGCAAATGTAGTAAATGAATGCTTGGATGCTTGAAGTACCAACCCATTACGAAGGCACTGAAAATCAGTTTTTTAGGAAAAACTCGTCAATTGAATCTCATACGTTAGCCCTGAAAATAATTATTTTTAAATCTTGATCATTTTATAATATAACGTTTTGGTTTTATATGATGGTTGCATTACTTCAGTTCAATGGAAAGTGTTGCACCCAATTTTGTACAATACACTTATTTCCAGCATTTTATAAAACACAAATTAGTAACTTGTAAATGTTATCAATTCGACATTAATGCTATAAAATGATCAAAAAGGTAGCGCGCATCATGCGGGCCCGGTGAGGCTTCCGGATGATATTGTACCGAGAAGGCTTTCCGCTTTTTCAAACGCAACCCTTCCACCGTAGCGTCATTTAGATTGACATGTGTGATTTCAATATCATCTGCTTTTGCCTCAATTACAGCGCGATCCACTTCAAAACCATGATTCTGACTGGTAATTTCGCTGCGACCTGTAATCAAATTCTTTACCGGATGATTGATACCGCGATGCCCGTGGTGCATTTTATGCGTGGGTACACCCGCGGCTAATGCCAGCAATTGATGCCCCAGACAGATACCAAAGAGCGGTTTGTCCTCCTCCAGAATAGCTTGCACTGTTTTTATAGCATAATCCATCGCTGCCGGATCGCCGGGGCCGTTGGAGATGAAATAACCGTTGGGGTTGAACGCTCTCAGGTCCTCCATGGAAGATTTGGCGGGAAATACTTTTACATAACAGCCCCGATCAGCGAGGCATTGTAAAATATTTTGTTTGATGCCATAATCAAGCGCCGCTACCCGAAATGGTGCGTGCGGGTCGCCACAAAAATAAGGCTCTTTGGTGCTTACTACTGAAGCTAACTCTAACCCTTCCATGTCGGGTACAGCAGCAAGGCGTTCGCGCAATTCCTCCACATCATGGATTTCGGAAGAAATAATAGCATTCATAGCACCTTTATTACGAATATGACGGACGATAGCGCGGGTATCCACCTTGGAAATCCCCACTAAACCTTCCTCTTCAAAATATTCCTGAATAGATGCGTCTGCTTTGATGCGAGAGTACTGCGAAGTAAAGTTTTTACAAATCAGACCAGCAATTTTAATACTATGCGACTCGGTTTCCGCGCGCTTTGTGCCGTAATTGCCGATGTGCGCATTTGTAGCCACCAACAACTGCCCATAGTACGAGGGGTCCGTAAAAATTTCCTGGTATCCGGTCATACCTGTATTAAAACAAATTTCGCCAGTGGTGGTGCCAATTTTACCAGCCGCTTTGCCATGGAAGACTGTGCCATCTTGCAACAAGAGCACAGCAGGAATCGGTTGAGAATCGTTCATTTTTTATTTTAGGACATCAGATTTTAGAAGTGGACGCCATCATGAAAGGTTCGCCCAAAATTCACTATTTCGGTAGTGGGTCAAATGAGTGGATGCGATTTCGTAAATCTTTAAGATTTGCGAAATCTAAAAGGGAAAACAACTACTTTAACCCATTACTACCATTTAGTCATGCAAAGATACGGTCTCCGATTGGAGATACCAAAACTCTCCGTAAAACAAAAGGCGACGCCGCATAAACGGAATCGCCTTTCGTATGTGAGTGGAAGTACATCTGATCAGGCTTCCGTTTTATTTTCTTGTTCACTAACGGTTTCATTCGTCGTTTCGTCGGAAGCACTCGCTTCGGTTACATCCTCTTCGACTATTTCCACTGCAGTTTCTTCAACAACAGCGGCATCAGTGGCTACCGGTATTGCCGTTGCTTGGTTTGAGCCGCCTCCGCCGCCGCCACGACGACGACGACGCTTACCGCCTGCCTTAGAGCTGTCTTTACCGGTGTTGTAAATTTCATTGAAATCTACAAATTCGATCATTGCCATTTCAGCAGCATCCCCATGTCGGAAACCCGTCCGAATCACGCGCACATAGCCGCCCGGACGATCGCCAATTTTCTCGGCTATCGGACCGAAAAGCTCCTGTATCACTTCTTTGTTTTGCAAGTAGCTGAATGCCACCCGACGAGAATGCGTGGTGTTTTCTTTTGCTTTGGTTACTAATGGCTCGATATAACGGCGCAGCGCTTTTGCTTTCGCTAACGTTGTCGTGATCCGCTTGTGTAAGATGAGGGCATGCGCCAAGTTTTTCATCAATGCATGGCGGTGACCTACCTTACGCCCCAAGTGATTGAGCTTCTTACCGTGTCTCATGATTAAAAACGTTTACATAGCAACACTTTTGCCGAGCTTTTTAGAGACGATTGGTGCGCCACCCAGCTAATCGGTTATTGCACAAAATGAGTAAAAACAGCCGGCTTCCTACCAACAATCAGCCGCCTGCACTTTTTTAAAAACACGGATTATTGATTCCGTATGCCGTATTGCCCTTCCTAAAAGCATGGGCAGGCAATAGACGATTAAGCTTGATCTTCTTCCAGCTTGTATTTTGATAGGTCCATACCAAAGGTTAGTCCCTTGTCTTGTAGTAATTCTTCGATTTCTACCAAAGATTTCTTGCCGAAATTGCGAAACTTGAGCAACTCGTGGGTGTCATATCGTACTAATTCGGCAAGTGTATTGATCTTTGCTGCTTTGAGGCAGTTGTAAGCGCGTACAGAAAGATCAAGGTCTTCTAAGGAAGTTTTGAGCAATTTGCGCATGTGCAAAATATGCTCGTCCACAATATTATCTTCCCGGCTCAAGGCGTCATCGAAAGTAATATTTTCGTCGGTGATGAGCATCAAATGCTGAATCAAAATCCTGGAAGCATCTTTGATGGCTTCTTCTGGGTGAATCGTACCATCTGTTTTTAGTTCGATGGAAAGTTTTTCATAGTCTGTGCGCTGCCCGACGCGAGTATTTTCTACTCGATAAGCCACATTTTTGATTGGCGTGTAGATGGCATCAATCGGAATTACCCCAATTGGTGCATCTTTCGGAAGATTTTCATCTGCAGGCACATAACCACGACCTTTGGTAACCGTGAATTCTATTTCTAAATTCACTGTTGTCTCCATTGTGCAAATTAGTTGCTCCGGGTTCATCACTTTGAATACATTTGTGTGCTCCTCGATGTCACCTGCCCGAAATTCATCCTTACCATTAATCGTTAAATATATCTTTTCATTTGTGACTTCCTCGTTGGTAATCAAGCACTTAAGACGTACTTGCTTCAGATTCAGAATGATTTCGACCACATCCTCCACTACTCCACGAATGGTAGAAAACTCGTGATCTACGCCAGCGATACGAACCGCCGAGATAGCATACCCTTCTAAAGACGAGAGAAGTACCCGCCGAAGAGAGTTGCCGATGGTTTGACCGAAGCCTGGCTCAAGGGGTTTGAATTCAAAAAGCCCTTCAAAATCGTTGGACTTTTGCATTACAATCTTATCCGGCTTCTGAAAATTTAAAATACTCATAGGCTTTATGAAATGAACGTTGATGAGGTGAAAGGACGAATAGGCGCCATTATATTAATTACATTATTGTTTGTCAAAATATGATATCGTGCACCTTGAAATTGCCATCAATAATTGTCAGAACGTACGCCAATTCGTTTACTCACAAATTATACCTGCTGTCAAATACAAATTTTGACAGCCTGAAGCAAGGCTGCCAAAATTTTTTATTTTGAATACAATTCGACAATCAACTGCTCGTTGATTTTTTCCGGTATTTGCTCGCGTGATGGATATTCTAAGAATTTTCCTTCCATTTTATCCGGGTTGAATTCTATCCAACCGAAACGGCGGCCATCCTTTTTGCTGCCAACGCTATCCTTAATCAAGGCCATACCCTTTGATTGCCCCCGCACCGCTATTGTGTCACCAGGGCGTAACTGATACGATGGAATATTGGTAACAATTCCATTAACCGTGATATGCTTGTGCGATACCAATTGGCGGGCAGCAGTGCGCGTGGGCGCTATGCCCATACGGAATACCGTGTTGTCGAGCCTAGCCTCCAAGAATTGGAGCAACACTTCACCGGTTACACCTTTCTTGCTACTTGCTCTATCAAACAGATTTCTGAATTGGCGCTCCAATACGCCATACGTATATTTTGCTTTCTGCTTTTCCTGTAATTGGATAGCATAATCCGAGCGTTGTTTACGACGACGTGCCTGTCCGTGTTGTCCAGGAGGATATTTTTTACGTTCGAAGGCTTTATCAAAGCCGTAAATGGCTTCTCCAAAAGTTCTGGCTTTTTTTGTTTTCGGTCCGGTATATCTTGCCATAATTGACTGATCCTTTTGCGTTTAGAAATTATACCCGACGGCGTTTTGGTGGTCGGCAACCGTTGTGCGGAATAGGGGTCACATCGTTAATGCTCGACACTTTGATGCCGGAACTGTCAATAGCCCTAATGGCAGCCTCCCGACCCGATCCCGGACCCTTCACAAATACTTCAGCAGTACGCATACCTGCGTCGTATGCGACCTTAGCCGCATCTGAAGCAGCCACCTGTGCCGCATAAGGCGTATTTTTCTTTGAGCCTCTGAAACCAGCTTTACCTGCTGATGCCCAAGAAATTACTTGTCCCTGACGGTTACAAATGGATACAATGATATTATTGAAACTTGCTTGTATGTAAGCTAACCCTTCCGGGTCAACTTTCACTTTTCTTTTTTTGACTTTCTTTGCTGCCTTTGCCATTGTTAGAAATTAATGCTTACAAATCGAACCCTTACCCTTGTCGGGAAAAGATATACGATTAAAAATAAACTATTATTTGGTAGCTTTTTTCTTGTTTGCCACAGTTTTGCGCTTGCCCTTTCGGGTACGTGCATTGGTACGTGTACGTTGACCGCGCAACGGAAGCCCCCGGCGATGCCGAAGCCCTCGATAACAGCCAATATCCATTAAGCGCTTGATGTTCAACTGTACTTCTGAGCGCAGTTCCCCCTCCACTTTATATTCATTAGTAATAATTCGGGAAATCTCGCGCACGTTTTCATCCGTCCAATCTGCCACTTTGATGTTTTCGTCAATTGCTGCTTTCTGCAGAATATCTTGACTGGCTGACTTTCCTATACCATAGATGTAAGTCAGACTGATAACACCACGCTTGTTTCTCGGCAAGTCAATACCTGCAATACGAGCCATTAGTTCGAATTTTTAAAATGAATGATTAACCCTGCCGTTGTTTGTACTTCGGGTTCTTCTTATTAATGATATAAATTTTTCCCTTCCTTCTCACGATTTTACAATCGGCTGAGCGTTTCTTCACGGAAGCTCTGACTTTCATGGCTGTGTACTTTTATTTGTATCGGTAAATGATTCTTCCCCTCGATAAATCGTAGGGAGACATCTCTACGGCTACTTTATCACCTGGCAGAATACGAATATAATTCATCCGCATTTTACCTGAAATGGTGGCTATTATTTGATGGTCATTTTCCAAACGAACACGGAACATCGCATTGGAAAGCGCTTCTTCTATAATACCGTCCTGCTTGATCAAATTTTTTTTCGCCATAGATAAAATTTCGGAGTGCAAAGATACGAAAAGTCAAATAATTTTTTGTCACAACTACTTAAAAAATGTTTTACTTCTTGAATAAAAAACGGTGTTCGCATCTATGCAGCTATTGGTCTAGCATCCAAGGCTTTTATATTGGCGTTGTTGCGTATCGCTTGCTCTATGAACACATGATCCGAAAGTATGTCGGCACGCCCTTTCCGTACAGCCACTGTATGCTCATAATGCGCAGAGGGCTTACCATCTTTAGTACGTACAGTCCATCCATCTTTCTCGGTATAGACCTCTTTTTTACCCATATTCACCATGGGTTCGATGGCAATAACCAAGCCGTCTTTCAGGGTTAGTCCACGGCCACGCTGCCCGTAGTTGGCAACTTGGGGCGATTCGTGCAATTCTCTTCCTAAGCCATGTCCAACCAGTTCCCGCACAACACCATAGCCGTGTTCTCGCTCTACAAAACTTTG
>CALMSP010000264.1 GCA_937872405.1 uncultured Saprospiraceae bacterium
GGTACCGGTTTTTGCCTCTGTGGAGGATTATTTTTTGCACCAAACCGAGCAGCCAATCTGGTGCGTGGTGGGGGTCGCCCTGCCTGGGGGCAAGCTGCCCGATGATTTTCGCGGCGAACTCAAAAGCGCCATAGCGCGCAAGTGCTCTATTGTGTGCGGGCTGCACACGTTTCTGAGCGAAGACCCCGAATTTAGCCGCTTGGCGGAGGAAGAAGGTGTTCGCCTGCTCGATGTGCGCAAGCCCAAGCCCCGCCACGAGCTGCACTTCTGGAGCGGTGAGATTTTTACGGTTAAGCAACCGATTATTGCGGTGCTGGGTACCGATTGTGCCATTGGCAAACGTACCACCTGTCGGTTTATCATGGAAATGTGCGCGCGCCACCACCTGCACGCCGAGATGATCTACACGGGTCAAACCGGCTGGATGCAGGGCTATCGGCATGGATTTATCTTCGACTCTACGGTCAACGATTTTATTAGTGGCGAACTGGAGCACGCCGTGGTAGCATGCGCCCGCGAATCGAACCCCGATCTGATTCTGTTAGAAGGGCAATCGGCGCTGCGCAACCCTACGGGGCCGGCAGGTGCGGAGTATCTGCTTTCCGCCAATGCCAAAGCGGTCATTCTGCATCATGCGCCCGGGCGCGTCTGCTACGAAGGTACGGAGGCATTGGGCTACCAGATTCGTTCTATTGAAAGCGAAATCGAATTGATTCGGCTCTACGACGCAGAGGTCATCGGTATTACCCTCAACGGCGAACACCTGACGCTGGAAGCCCTACAAACGTACCGCGACGACTTGCAACAACGACTTGGCATACCCGTAGCGCTACCCTTGGAGGAAGGTGTGGAAGCATTGCTGCCGGCAATACGAGCGAGGTTGAAAAAGGGGGGTGAATGGGTGAATGGGTGATGGGTGATGGGTGATGGGTGATGGGTTGATAATCAGATTGTTTCGATATAAGGATAAGGTAATCCGTGTTGGATTGGAATAATTACTTATGTAGAAATTATGAACAGTGAATGATGAACTGTAAAACCGCAAAACGTAAAATGTAAAAATTTACACAGCTTACATCCTTTTGCGGTTTTACATGTAGCGTTTTACATTTTTCGGTTTAAAAAGTCAACCTCTCAACCTCTCAACCTTTCAACCTTTCAACCTTTCAACTCGCATGACCTACACCTTATACGAACTCAACGAATACATCCGCCGCATACTGGCGCTCAATCTGTCGGAAGCACTTTGGATTCGAGCAGAAATCATGCAGCTCAACGAAGCGCGTGGGCACTATTTTATAGAGTTGGTTCAAAAATCCGAGCAACATGATGACCTCATAGCACAGGCTTCGGCGGTTATCTGGCAAGGTACCTTTCGGCAAATGCGCAGTAAAATTGGGCGGCTTTTGGCTGACCTACTGCAGGAGGGCGTGGAGGTGCAACTCAAGGTGCGCGTAGATTTCCATGAGCGCTACGGCTTGAAGCTCGTCATTGAAGATATAGACCCTGCTTACACCTTGGGGCAGCTCGAAATGCGCCGCCGACAAACCCTCGACACCTTGCGACAGGAAGGCTATTTTGGTAAAAATGCCGCATTGCCCTTGCCGATTGTGTTGCAACGCATTGCGGTAATAAGCAGTGAGCGGGCCGCCGGTTATCAGGATTTTTTACAACATTTAAAAGAAAATATTTATGGCTATACATTTGATTGTCAGCTATTTGAAACAGCTATGCAAGGCGAACAAGTAGAACCGGAACTCTTGCGCCAACTCAAAAACATTGCACGCCAGCGGGAGCGCTTCGATTGTGTGGTCATCATTCGTGGGGGGGGCGCACGTTTTGATCTGGCGGCCTTCGACCGGCTACCACTCTGCAAAGGCGTCGCAGAATTGCCATTGCCGGTGCTCACGGGCATCGGGCATGATGTGGATGAAACCGTGCTCGACCAGGTCGCTTATGCCGCCTTGAAAACCCCAACAGCCGTGGCCGATTTTTTGCTACAACGCAATCTATCCTTTGAAAACCGATTGCAGCAACAAGGAAACCGCCTACACCTTACAGCTTCGCAAATACTTCATAATCAGCAATTAGCGATGCAAAACCTACAACGGCGGGCGCAATGGGGCGCTATGCAAAAAGTGCATCATGCGAAGCAACGGCTGGCGCTTATGGCTCAAGAGTTACCCCGCCAGAGTCGCTTTCAAATAGATAATGCTGGGCTGCACTTAGAACAATTATCCAAAGTGGTTGCCTTGCTTGGCTTAGAAGCGACTTTGCAACGCGGGTTTACTTACACATCAAAAAATGGTAAAATCATACATTCAGCAGCAGAAATTGCCAAAAATGATAGCATAAAAACGCATTTTTGCGATGGTATCATTGAATCAAAAGTAAATAAGTAAATGGAAAATACAACTTACGAGCAAGCACTGACGGAATTGCAACAGATCGTTGAAGCATTAGAAAACGGCAATATCAACATAGATGAACTGGCAGCCCAAACCGAGCGCGCAGCAGAATTGATTCGCTTTTGCCAAGAAAAACTACGACAAACCGAAGAACGCATACAAAGACTTTTTGATTAACCTATCACCCATCACCCATCACCCATCACCCATCACCCATCACCCATCACCCATCACCTATCACCTATCAATTACTACAATATCCAAGAAGTATTGTATATCTTTGTATCTTTGCAAAAAAGTAAAATTTGTGACAGATACTACCGCCCAATACGATGCGATCGTAGCCGATTGTAAATCCGTTTTTCTCCACAAAAACAAGGATTATGGCACCGCTTGGCGTATTTTACGTCCAACTTCTCTCACCGACCAGTTGTACATCAAAGCGCGCCGCATCCGTAGTATCCAAGAAAAAGGGGCACAGCAAGTAGCCGACTCGGTGCAGGCTGAATTCATTGGCATCGTGAATTATAGCGTATTGGCACTGATCCAATTGTCCTTGCCCGAAGCGGCGCCACTCGATCTGAGTGCAGCCAAAGCCGAAGCCTTGTACGACCAATATATTGGGCAAGCCCGCGCACTGATGTTAGCCAAAAACCACGACTATGGCGAAGCCTGGCGCGACATGCGCGTGTCATCCATGACGGACTTGATTTTGATGAAACTTTTGCGCATCAAGCAAATTGAGGATAATAATGGACAAACTTTGATATCAGAAGGATTGGAAGCAAATTACCTTGATATCATCAATTATGCTATCTTTACGCTCATTATACAAAACGAAAAACAACACGTAACCTGACAACCCCACAACCAACATCTTAGAGAAAGCCTTTTTTTCAAAAAACGATTCAAATTAACTGGAGCCATGACCTTAGGTACGCTCGTAATTATCATTGCCATTGTAGCCATTGTGCTCACTGCTGCCGCTGCTGTATTCTATAAAATTCCCAAAAGTTGGTTACTTACCTTTTTACAAAATTTCTGCGGGGCGCTGTTTATTTTTTCCGGTGCCGTCAAAGCCATTGACCCGCTGGGTACCGCCTATAAAATGGAGCAATACTTTGCGGAATTTGAACGCGCCTTCACTGGCACTTGGTTTTCCTTTTTAGTGCCTTTATTTCCAAAATTTGCGGCAGCAGCACCCACTTTTTCCACCACAATGATTGTGCTGGAAATTGTTATTGGTGCCATGTTGTTGCTGGGGGTACGCAATAAATTCACCAGTTGGGCCTTCTTGCTGATTGTCGCTTTTTTCACCTTCCTCACAGGCTTTACCTATCTGACCGGATACGTGCCGGATGGGGTAAACTTTTTCCAGTTTGGCAAATGGGGCCCTTACGTGGAAACGAATATGAAAGTGACCGATTGCGGCTGCTTTGGTGATTTTATGACCCTGCATCCGCGCGTTTCTTTCTTGAAAGATGTGGTATTGATGATTCCGGCACTGCTTTTTGTATTTCGACATAAAAACATGCACCAGTTGCTATCGCCGGTAGGTCGCACCGTCATTACCAGCTTAGTGACTGCCGGCAGCATTTTCTTCTGCCTGAGTAACTATGTGTGGGATTTACCCGTAGTAGATTTCCGACCATTCAAAGTGGGGGTGAATATCGCCGAACGCAAAAAAGCGGAAGCCGAAGCCGCCTCGCAGGTAACGATACTGGCGTATAAGCTCACGAATAAAAATAATAAGAAGCAGGTCGTAGAACTGCCTTATGAACAGTTTTTGAAAGAGTTTAGCAATTACCCTTCGGAAGGTTGGGAATATGAGCAAATCAAATCAGAGCCAACCGTAGCGCGCACCAAAATCAGTGATTTTGATTTACAAAATGAAGAGGGCGAAAGCGTGGCAAACATGATTTTGAGTGATCCGAATTACAGCTTTTTAGTGGTAGCGTACAAATTGTATGGTAAAGAAGTTGGCAAAGAGACGATTAGCGTTACGGATACTATTTTTATGCTGGACACCATCGGTGGCGAAGTGACGCCCCGCGTGACCGACATTGTAAAACAGGAAGTGGAGCGCGCTGCTTTCAACTGGGATGCCGCTTACCTGAAGCGCTGGACGGAGATCATTAACCCGGTAGTGGATGCCGCCACAAAGGATGGCTATCGCGTACATGCCGTTACTGCTTTTGAAGACCCGGAAAAAATTGTACGCTTTCGGGAGGTGTCGCAAAGTCATTATCCGTTTTTTACAGCTGATGATATTTTATTAAAAACCATTATACGCTCTAACCCAGGTGTAACGTTGCTGAAGAACGGAACCGTCATACAACACTGGCATTTCAGGCAACTGCCTGATTATGCGACCATAAAATCGAAGTATTTGAAATAAAATAGTGGACACACAATTTCGTAAAGTCTTGATTTTAAACGTTTTGGCGCCTAAAATATAGCAATGCTCCATCACCGATCATTACCTATGACATAGGCGACTATTTATTTGAGACCATCGAACACACATCCGGCGGCGGATTCCTGTAGTATCTTTATGCTTCGCAGCGGCTATCTATCATTTCATCTCCAATTGAGTTGTTTGGTATAACCATTTACAACATAAATTTTGTCGTTTTCCTGCCGAAATGTTCCCTATCGGTAGGAAATTGCAAAATTTGATTATTTTTGGTCAGTAGTCTGTAAGGGCAGACATCATCACTTCATTCCAAAAATGAAAGAACATAGAATGAGATCATCATTTACCTTGCTTGTAATGCTTTTGTGGGGTCTGCATGCCCACGCCCAACCAGCCAATGATAACTGTGATGCGGCCATTCCGCTGGGAACCGTCAGTGCGCTCTGCAATTCGCAGTTATTCACGAATGTGAATGCGACCGCCTCCAATATTGGCACTGGCAACAACCCGACCTGCTTTAATGGCGGTACAACTCAGCGCGACGTGTGGTTTACCTTTACGACTAATAATGACATACGAGACTTGGTCATTCAGCTACAAGGCACTGCCAATGGCCCAAACGGGCAGGCATTGCGCAATCCGCAAATTGTGCTGTATCGTGGTGATTGCAATCGCTTGTCGGAAATAGATTGTTTCTCTGCTCCTAATGGCGTAACCCAGATCAATCGGGAAGTGCTGGGGCTTACGCCCAATACCACCTACTTTTTGCGCGTAAATGACTATTCGCCTACAGCGGCGCCCAATTCTGGCGATTTCCTGCTGTGCGTGCGCCGGTTTACCCCCGCTATCAACATGGGGCAAGCGAGCGGCTCTACGGCTTGCTTTGGCACCTTGTATGATTCTGGTGGTCCTACCGGCGACTATCGTAATAACGAAAATCTGACTTTTACCATCTGCCCGTCCGAGCCTCATGCCTGTATTGAGTTGAATGTAGTCAATTTCAGCATAGAACCTGCGCTGTTGGGCTTTGTCACCGACTTGCTGACGATTTATGAGGGCAACGGCACCTCGGGCCGCGTATTGAGCACCATTTACGGGCAGAGTATCGGCACACCCTTACGCATACAAGCGCCAAGCGGCTGCGTGACCGTAAGGTTTCAATCGGATTTTATCGTTACCTTTCCGGGGTTTGAATTGACTTGGCAATGCTCAAGCGCACCCTGCGAAAATCGCAGCATTGAAAATCCTGAAGTCATTACTTCGTTGCCTTTTAATGGCAGTCGCTCTACTTGCGAATCCGCCTCTACCTTCTCTAATTCTCCCTGCACTTCGGATTTATTTCTCAATGGCCCAGAGTACGTTTTTGCTTATAATTCCAATGGCAACGTTTGTGTTGAAGTAGCCGTATCAGGAGCGACGGCCGGTACAGGCGTCCTGATTCTCAATGGGCGTCCGGACGATCCCAATACGATCTGTGTGGCGCGCGGCGCAGGTGGCAATATTGCCTCTGCCAATCTGCGTGAAGCTGGTACTTATTACATTGTGGTGGCGCATCCGCGCGGATGCACGAATTTTAACATTCGCATCGTAGAAACCACTTGCACCCTCTCCCCTGCCCTGCTGGATGCCTTATGCAACCCGCTTAATGGCTGCATTCGAGTAGATGGCTTACCTACGATTTTCAATTTTGAAAAGGGCTTCCAGGATATGGAAATCGAAGGAGGTGTGAATAATGGCTGCTGGCTGGGCTATGGCGTAGAGCCGAGTTTTTATTGGTTTACCGTGCAGGCGCAAGCGCAAGGTCGCTTCGGTTTTTTGATTAATAGTGCGAACATCCCATCCGATTTGGATTTCAACGTATGGGGCCCTTTCCGGCAAGAGGATGTATGCAACAATAAGCAAGCCATTATCAATACAATTCGCAATACGCAGCCGATTCGAAGTTCTTGGTCACCAACGCCTGGCCTAACGGGGCTAACCGATGTCAACCCACGCAACGGGCGACCGGTATTGGATGCCTACGACTGCGGCAACACGCCAGGTGCAGCCGGAGATGATTTCGTGCGCACCATAGCAGCCCGTCAGGGTGATGTATATGTAGTCCTCATCAACGACTGGGGCAACCTCATTGATGAAAATGGGGTGGAAATTGATTGGTCGCCATCCGATCCGCCGGTGCTCGAGCAATTACCTTCTACGGTTGTAGCTGGTGACACCGCCATTTGCAAAGGTGAATCCGTACAAATTCGTATAGAATCGGCTATCAGCTCTATTCGATGGTTGAATGACACCAACACCTTATCGTGCGATAATTGCCCAAATCCAATTGCAACCCCTACGCGCACCACGATCTATCGAGCGCTGGTAGAGGCGGTTTGCTACAAAGATACCATCGAAGTGAAAGTAGAGGTATTCGACGCTAATCTCGGCGAGGATGTCACGGTATGCCGCGGCGAACGTTTTGAATTGGTTGCCGGAAGCGCTTTTGCCAATGCTACCTATAGCTGGTCGGCATCCAACAATATCCAACTAAGTTGTAATGACTGCCCTAATCCGACTATTAATACGCCCAATGCCGGCGTGTTCGATGTGGCAGTGACGCTCACCTCCCCCAACTGCATCATCCAGGATACGGTACGCATTACCGTGCGCCCGGAAGCAGCACCGCAGTATTTTATCAGCCCAAACAGGGAAATCTGTGCTGGTGAGACGGTTAATCTCGGCGGTACACCATCAGCGGGTGTAACTTACACTTGGACGTCCGTACCTCCAGGGTTTGCATCCAACCTGCCCAATCCGCAGGTATCGCCCACAGAAACCACTACGTACTATCTAAGCGCAACCAACGCCCAGTGCCCGCTCGTATCGCGCGACAGTGTTACCATCATCGTATTCCAGCGGCCCGTTATCAATAATGTAGCCACGGATACGTCCAACCTTTGCCAAGAAGAGCCAATTCAGTTAGGCAATATGATCCGCGAGAATGATGTACGCTATGAGTGGGTAGGGCCCGATTTTATACAAGATGCCTCTAATCCGAATACTATTGCCAACCCTGCCAGTAGTGGTACGTACACCTTGACGGCTACGCGCGGTGTATGTGTGGAACGTGCTTCGGTTAATGTGTTGATCATTCCGATTGACATCAAAATCCAACCAGATGAAGATACCCTTAGGGTCTGCCGGGATGAACCACTTAATTTGATTGCCCGAACGGTACCCACCACTACCCAAGCCATCTGGACGCCCAACAACGGCTCGCTGAGTGATACCATTGGTAATAATTTAATTGCCTTGCCGCGCACTTTCACTACTTACACGGCTACGGTTACTTCTGGCGGCTGTGTGCGCGTGGATTCTATCGTGGTGCTGGTGGATTCGTTGCCTGGTACTTTGCGCATCGAACCCATTGATACGAGCGTTTGTGAGGGCAGCTTGGTGATTTTGAAATCAAAAATATACGAGCCTTCCGACTTCCCGGATATTAAATTCCGCTGGGAGCCATCCAACGGACAGCAAACGCCTGATTCGCTGTATAATATGGTGATATCAGCAGACACTACAACATTGTACTACAGGATAAGCACCAATGGCGCCTGTGTAGATACAACGTATGCCAATGTTATGGTAAAACCCATCCCAATAGCGCGTATTGTGCCTGCTGACACGACCGTTTGTATTGGCGAACCCGTGCGGCTGCGACTGGAAACCACGCCGGAAAATGTGGATATGATCGAGTGGATGCCTATGAATGGTATCAGTTGTACGAATTGTAAAGACCCCATTGTTACAACTTTCAATACGCAAACTTATACTGCAAAAGTAGAATTGGATAACTGCCCTACTCAAGTGAGTGCTACTGTCAATATTTTCCCGACGCCACAGGTGGTGCTGCCATCGCCGGCGGTCATTTGCATTGGGGAAAGTATTCAACTCAATTTAGCGTTCACACCTGGCGCTACGTACACTTGGACCTCCCCTGATAACCCTGCATTCAGTAGTAATGATCCGCGACCAGTGGTAAGCCCGACTACAACTACCACCTACCGAGTTGTGGCGCAATTTGCCAACTGCACCCCTGTGGAGCGAACGGTTACCATCACGGTTGTGCAGCCAGCTACCCTAACAATCAATGCGCCCGAATTCATTTGCCAAGGCGAATCTGCTGTGCTTAGCGCAACAAGCACGGTACCCGCAGGCATCGCGCAAACTTTCCGCTGGGAATGGAATGGATTGACCTCGAATCAAGCGAATCTTACGGTAAATGGCTTGACGGCCGATACGGACTTCCGACTTACGTACACCTATGGCCCTAATTGCGGTACAATTGTGCGCACGGTACGGGTAGAGGTAAAACAAGCGGTTGTAATAGAATCTATTGTAACAGCCCCTGATTCCATTTATTCTGGGCAAACGGTAACACTGACAGCTAATACAACCCCTGCCAATCCGTCTGGTGCTACTTACGCTTGGTCGGCAAATGGCAGCCCAATAGCTGGCACGGGCCCCATCACGCAGCACCGCCCGATAGAAAACCCAACTGAATACGAAGTTGTAGTAACATCCACCAATGGCTGTATCAGTAGAAGATCCATCAGCCTCACCGTGCTGGAGCCAGAATATCGAGTACCCAATGCGTTCACGCCAAACGGCGATGGTCGAAATGATTTCTTCAACGTCATTACCAGAGGTATCGTGGATATCGTACAGTTTCGGGTTTTCAATCGTTGGGGGCAAATTGTTTACAACAATAACAACCCTGGCCGCGGCTGGGATGGCAATTTCAATGGGCGCCCAGCACCCTCGGATGTGTATGTTTATTACATTATCATTCGACTGCCCAATGGCCGAGAAGATACGCTACAAGGCGATGTAACTTTATTAAGATAATAATTGTCATACCCCAACGCTGCATTTTCATAACCTAAGAATATGCAGCGTTGGTATTTAATGCAGCTACGAAATCGCACTCATTTTTAAACAATTGATAATCAATTATTTACACAAAAGTCATTACATACTATTTTACTGTTTTAATAGCATATATTAAAGGAAGTTTGCCTTCCATGCCTTTTATTTGCCACTTACCGGGCGCTATTTCTGTTGCATTTGGATAAATATTATAAGGCGACCAGTCAAATTCCGTAAAATGCGCTAAACGCAAACCCTGCTGCAGCAATGCGCCCAATACATCGCACAGCGGATGATTCCAAGAAACAGATTGCCCTTCAATCGAGGCATTACGGTCGGCATAGCTCCCCTTTACTTCTTCAACAATGGTTTGTGCATTGAAATAACTGTACTGAATATATTGATAATCATTGTCGAACATCCAAGGTACAGGATGAAATTCAAAAAAGTGAAAAACCCCGCCAGGCTTGAGGTATCGGGCTACGATAGCCCCCCAGGCAGTTAGGTCGGGCAGCCAACCAATAACACCATAAGATGTAAATACAATATCATATTGGGCATCTAAATGCTGTGGCAAATCATAAATATTACAACAAATAAATTTTGCGTTTAATCCCTCCTCTTCTGCCAATTGG
>CALMSP010000265.1 GCA_937872405.1 uncultured Saprospiraceae bacterium
AAGCCCTATCGGATTCGCTCATCAAGCTCTCCATCGAATCTGTACAAGTGAATGTAATCCATCGGGCGGTAGGTGCTATCACCGAATCGGATGTGCTACTGGCTTCTGCTTCTGATGCTATCATTATTGGCTTCCAGGTGCGCCCTTCGTCGAATGCGCGCAAACTGGCAGAGAAAGAAGGCGTAGAAATCAAGCTCTATTCCATCATTTACGAGGCGATCGAGGAAATCAAGATGGCAATCGAGGGGATGCTCGAACCCACAAAAGAAGAGCGAATCATCGCGCAGGTGGAGGTTCGGGAAGTCTATAAAATTAGCAAGGTGGGTACCATCGCAGGTTGCTATGTGCAAGAAGGCAAAATCACTCGGAACACCAGCGTGCGCGTCATCCGCGACGGCATTGTAATCTATCCTACGCGAGAAGGGGCAGCTGGCAAAATCGGTTCGCTCAAGCGCTTCAAAGAGGATATGAAAGAGGTGAAAGCAGGCTTAGAATGTGGTATTTCGATTGATAATTTCAATGATATTAAAGTCGGCGATATTATAGAAGGCTTTGAAATTATTGAAATAAAACAAAAATTGTCGTAATATTTCAATCATAATTATATCTGATTATTTAGTAGTGTTGTAATATTCGCAATGTTTATTAATGGTGTCAGACCCTTATTTCGTTTGATGAAAGCATGGCTGACAGTTGCCCTTTCATCGAACGTCGTTGGCAACTTTTCCTATCAAAACACTAAAGTATTTATGGCTTTTACGGAATCTACCATGCTGCCGCTGGGTACGCTCGCACCCGACTTTGAGTTGCCGGATACCGTATCTGGGCAGATGATCCACCTACGCGATATCGCCTCCGATAAGGCGACTGTTGTCATGTTTCTTTGCAACCACTGTCCTTACGTGATTCACGTCAACCCGGAAATTGTGCGGGTAACGCACGATTACCAATCTAAAGGTGTAGCTTTTGTGGGCATCAGCTCGAACGATGCTGAAAACTACCCAGAGGACGCACCGGACAAAATGAAGATACAAGCGGAACAGGTTGGTTATACATTCCCTTATCTGTACGACGAAACGCAAGCCGTAGCCCGAGCCTACGATGCAGCTTGTACCCCTGATTTTTATATATTTGATAAGCACTTGAAACTGGCGTATCGCGGCCGATTGGATGGAGCACGCCCTAAAAATGAACTGCCGCTGACGGGTGCCGATTTGCGCGTGGCACTTGATGCCGTGCTTGCCGAACAGGCCGTGCCAGAACCCCAATACCCAAGCGGTGGCTGCAATATCAAGTGGAAAAACTGAACCGGCACGAACTACTGAAAGAAGTATAACCGATGCCGCTTTTGTGGTCTGCCCTAACGATGAATCGCTTTGCATGTATCGAATCGGATTTGATGCCAAACGCCTATTTCACAATTACACGGGCCTTGGCAATTATAGTCGGACTTTAGTACACAACCTGGCTACCTGCTACCCAGAGCACGCTTATCATTTATACACGCCGAGCCTAAAGTCGCATAGTGAAATACAATCTTTTCTGGGGCAGCCGCCTTACCACATCCATACCGCAACGGGCCCCTTCAGGGCTTACTGGCGCACCATCGGCATTTTGAAGGACTTGCGCCGCCACCAGGTGCAGCTCTACCATGGCCTAAGCCATGAAATTCCAATTGGCATTCACCGGCAGGGTATCCCCAGTATTGTTACAATCCACGATCTGGTATTCAAACATTATCCGTCGCATTTTCCTTGGCTCGATCGGCAATTGTACGATTTTAAATTTCGGTACGCCTGTCGGCACAGCAACTTGATCATCGCAATCAGTGAAAGTACGCGAAAGGATATTGTTGAATTTTATAATATTCCAGCCGAAAAAGTAGCCGTGGTGTATCAGTCGTGCCACGAACGCTTTCTGGAACAGCATTCGCCGGAAACCCGCATGGCCGTTCTACAGAAATACCAATTACCTACGGATTATCTTCTGTATGTTGGCGCGCTAATCGAGCGAAAAAACCTATTGGGTATTGTGCAAGCAATGGAACACCTACCCCCCGATTTGCAGTTGCCACTGGTGGTGATTGGAAATGGCGGCGCTTACAAACGCAAAGTACAGGCGTACATAGCGCGCAAGAGGATGGAGCGGCAGGTTTTATTCGTTGATGCTAAGTTTGAAGACATGCCAGCGCTGTATCAACAAGCACGTATTTTCATCTATCCTTCTGTGTATGAGGGTTTTGGAATTCCAGTATTAGAATCGTTGTGCAGCGGTCCCCCCGTTATCACCTCTAATGTATCGTCTTTACCGGAGGCCGCCGGGCCAGATTCTTGGCTGGTTGACCCAACGCAGCCCCAAGAAATCGCTGCCGGTATGGAGGCTATTTTGAGTAGCGAAACGCTCCGCGCACGTATGATTGCGCAAGGGCTTACTTATGCGCAGCACTTTCGCGGTGAGGTGTTGGCGCAGCAGTTGATGCAAATATATCTTACGTTGTTGAAATAAATAAAACACTGTTTGACAGGTTATTATGTTCTAAGCTACCCTTTGTTAAAAAGGGCATTCCATTATTTTCGAGCAGCTGCTTTTCCCGTTTTATAATACCCTTTTCAATTGGAAATGACGTATTTGTTCTCAAAAGCCTGTTTTTCAATGCTTTATAAAATCCAAAATCGGACGTCTAAAAATCGTAAATGGAACAAAGCGGTCTTATCGCAATACCAACGGGAGGGTCTGGCTGCTCGTTGCGGTGCGCAACTGTATGTAATAAAGCCCTTTAGGCAAATGCCCAAGCGACAGTTCGCGTGTAGTGGTACGATGCCATAGGCGGATTCCAGCGGCATTAAACAAGCTGATTTCAAAATCTAAGGCTTCCGTCGCTATCCATACTTGGTCGTGCGCAGGATTCGGGAAAATGGAAAAGGTAAGTACGGCGAGGCTTTGAGCACTTGTGGACGTGATTGGCGGCCCACCCAATACCCCCAAAAAAATGTTGAAACCCGAAGACGTACTGAGCGTTTGTGTATCAAATGTTGCGGCGCCATTGAAGCTACCGGTCACTGCTATCCCATGCTGTGGGTGTGCTGCGATGCGGAACGGGAATACACTTTGCGTAGCCTCAATTCGTTGTGCCCATTGGCAGGTAAGCGTGGTATCGAAGGCTGCCACAAATCCGCCCAGTGCATTTCCTGCATCCCACTGGAATCCATCGAATGCCATCCGCCCTTGGTAAAATCCGGTTACAAGGAGTTGATGCGCTCGAAGCGATAGAGACGTAGCTTGTTGTATTAAGTTGCCGCCTAATGCTCTGGCTTTCAGTGGAATACCATCGGGGCTATATTGTAATATAAAAAAATCAGGATTGCCAGTCGCACTTTGAATAACCAACGACTCACTCAGGCGCATCACGCCAACGAAGTAACCGGTGAGCCATATCTGATCGGTAGCATCTATCACCAACGCAGTTACATCTTTATCAAAAACCCCGCCGCCCCTGCGTGCCCAAAGTGCCTGCCCGTCGTGCCGAATTCGCGCCAAAAACATATCTCGGTCGGATGTATTAGCAACCAAAATAGTGTCCGCGATGTGGGTTATTTCATTGAAAAAACCTGCAATGATCGCATCGCCATTGCTCGTGATGCCGATCGCCATAGCACGGGTATCACCAGAAAGCCCCTGCCGCAGTGCCCAGTGCAGCTGCCCTTCCGGCGACAATTTGATAACAAATAAATCGGTTTGTCCGGCAGCAACCAATATGGTATCCGCCACAAACAAGGAATCAGAGAAGTAGCCAGTAAGCCATATGTTGCCTTCGGTATCGCAGACGGCATCGCTCGTGCTTTTAATCGCCTGTCCGTCAATGCTTTGTGCCCAAAGCACAGCACCTACTGAAGTATATTTGGCCACAAAAAGCGCCTTCGGATTGCGTTGTGTGCTTAGCTGAATGGTGTCGAAATCACCGGTTATCCAGTAGCTGCCCGCACAAATCAAGTTGCCCACAGCATCTGTAGCGATATTCGCCAGTTCATCTTCCTGAGCACTACCCGCCCGCCCGGCCCAAGCGATGGAGCCATCCGCTTGGCGTAGCGCCATAAAAATATCCGATGCACCGCGCGCCGTAAGGGTTTGGGTGCCCCAAGTGATACGTTGATCGAATACGCCCGCCAGCCAGAGCGAGCCGTCGGCATTCCAAATCAGCCCTTTACCAATATCGTTGCCTGGGCCGCCCCACTGCTGCGCACGCATCCACTGTTGCGCATTCGCGGGCGCTGGCCAAAGCATCCAACAACACCATAAAAAGAGAAGCCGTTTTGTCATCATTTACAATAACACCGCGCCGGCCTTGCGGTTGAGGGGTGCTCCTCAAAGAATCGTCGTGTGGTGTACGATTTTCACATTAAATTTTATAATGATATTTTTAAGATTGATTATCAATGGATGCAAGTGATTTTGTAAAAATAAAGAGAGGGCGGCAAACCAAATAATATACATTTTTAAGGCAAAATGCTTTTCTTTGCAGAAGAAAAATGCTTATTTTCAAGGGTTCTAAAATGAAATTTTGCGAAACTTTTTTGTTACAGTAGAAACAACTTAAACCACAAAACGATGAGTGAACAACGTCCATGGCTCAAAAATTACCCTAATGGGGTGCCTGCCAATATCAATGTAGAAGAATACCAGACGCTGGTGCAAATGCTTGAAGAGGTATTCAAAAAGTTTTCGGGAAAACCAGCATTTTCATGCATGGGTAAAGAGCTGACTTTCAGCCAGGTAGAGGAAATGTCGCGCAATTTTGGTGCTTATTTGCACGCACGAGGGCTGGAACCTGGCGACCGCATTGCCCTGATGATGCCCAACCTACTGCAATATCCGATTGCATTATTTGGCGCGCTGCGGGCCGGCCTTACAGTCGTGAATACCAACCCGCTGTACACCCCACGCGAAATGCTGCACCAGTTTAATGACTCTGGAGCGAAGGCCATTGTTATTGCAGAAAATTTTGCTTCTAATTTGCAAAAAATTCTACCCGACACGTCCATTAAAACGGTGATCACGACCAGCATTGGTGAGATGTTGAGCTTTCCTAAGCGGGCCATTGTAAATTTTGTTGTGCGCTCCGTGAAAAAAATGGTACCGAAATATGATATTTCTAATACCGTTACGCTGCGGGAAGCTATTGCCCAGGGTAAAAAATTCTCTATCAAACCAATTAGCAGCAGCCCAGACGACGTCATATTCTTGCAATATACTGGCGGCACTACGGGGGTATCAAAAGGGGCTATGCTCACCAATCGCAACATCGTAGCTAATATGCTGCAAATGCGCGCTTGGATGTCGCCCTACTTGCGCGAAGGGCAGGAAGTGGCACTTTGTCCGCTGCCTTTGTACCATATTTTTGCCCTTACGGTCAACTGCTTCGGGCTAATGTCCACAGGAGGTTTGAACGTGCTGGTGACCAATGCCCGCGACATTGCATCGGTGATTAAGGCTATGAAATCCTACCCAGTGTCGGTGGTATCGGGTCTTAATACTTTATTCAACGCCATGATGAATCACCCAGAGTTTACGAGCATTGATTTTAGCCATTTGAAAGTGACCGTAGCCGGTGGTATGGCCCTGCAACGCCCCGTAGCGGAGCGCTGGCAAAAGCTCACGGGCTGCTTTTTGGCTGAAGGCTATGGTATGACCGAATCCTCGCCGGTGATCACCGCCAATCCATTTGATGTTGCTCATGGACGCATCGGCACGATTGGGCTACCGATGCCTTCTACTGATGTACGTATTGTGGATGAAAGCGGCGTCGTGCTTGGCCCAGGAGGCGTTGGCGAGATACAAGCCAAGGGACCGCAGGTAATGAAAGGCTATTACAACCGCCCAGATGCTACCGCCGAAACCATTGTGGACGGCTGGCTCTGTACTGGCGATATTGGTCTGATGGAAGAAGATGGCTTCTTCAAAATTGTGGATCGGAAGAAGGATATGATTCTGGTGTCGGGTTTCAATGTTTATCCGAATGAAATTGAAGAAGTGATTGTCGGACATCCAAAAGTGTTGGAAGCAGCGGCTGTCGGTATGCCGGACGCCAAATCGGGCGAGGTGGTAAAGGTATTCGTTGTCAAAAAAGATAACTCGCTGACCGAACGGGAACTGCTCGAATATTGCCGCGAGAATATGACGGGTTACAAAGTGCCCAAGCATGTTGAATTCCGACAAGACCTGCCCAAAACCAATGTAGGTAAGATATTGCGCCGCGCACTGCGCGACGAAGCGGTGAAAGCGTAAGCGCCTACGATACAATTTCTTTGATGCCGCACAGACAGACGCTGTGCTTGCCAGACCAAGCGTTGTTGCACGGTTGGTCTGGCTTTCTTTTGCGGAAAGCAAATAGCAGTTTTTCGAGCAAGTCGAAATATAACTTATTTTAACACAAAATGTTTTTTATTTTAAAAAAACCTTGTACTTTTGTTGTATGTCGGGATGTTATCTGATGAAATATTTATTTCACAAGCTGCGTTGAATAGCATGGCTGATGTAGATACTCCGGCAATTATGATTACCTTTCCAACATGAGTAAAAAAACGGGTTTTTCTGATAAAATGTGGCAAGCGCTGTACATGCGCTGGCAGCAATTGCTTCAAAATGTGCCCAGTTGGCCCGCCAACGTCCGGCAGTGGCTGGGCGAACCTGCCAACCGCCGACTACTGCTGCGCCTGAGTGGCTACCTGGCAGCTACCGCTTTCACGGCATTTTTTACCTTAGCGATATTGGTATATTGGGGCGCTTTCGGGAAGCTGCCTACCTACAGTGAGCTACGCGATATTCGCAATCACAATGCTTCCGTTGTGCTGGCAGAGGATGGCGTTATATTAGGCAAGTATTACATTCAAAATCGCGTCAATGCGGGTATGGATGAAATTGCGGCGCACATCATCCATGCGCTAATCGCTACCGAAGATGCCCGATTCTTAGAGCACCGAGGCATTGATTTGCGTGCTTGGCTGCGCGTGTTGGTCAAATCTATTCTTCTGATGGACGATTCTGCTGGCGGCGGTAGCACCCTCAGTCAGCAATTAGCCAAAAACCTATATCCTCGTCGCTCGTATCCGGTGCTTTCCACACTGATTAACAAAATGCGGGAAACCTTCACCGCTCGACGCTTGGAGCTTACGTACAGCAAAGAAGAGCTATTGAATTTGTATCTCAACACAGTACCTTTCGGCGAAAATATTTATGGCATCAAGGTAGCCGCGCAACGCTTTTTTAATACATCCCCCAGGCGCCTTCGTCCAGAACAAGCAGCACTGCTGATCGGAATGCTAAAAGGCAATACGATTTATAATCCGGTACGACATCCTGATAATGCTTTGCAACGCCGCAACATAGTGCTGAGTCAAATGGAAAAATATGGCTATCTGACATCGGAAGCCAGCGATTCGCTACGGCAACTGCCTTTGTCCATACAATATCATAAGGAAGGACACAATGAGGGGCTGGCGACTTATTTCCGCGAACTCTTACGCTTGGAAGTAGAACAAATTCTCAAAAAACACTTCAAACCAGATGGCTCACCTTACAATCTTTATACCGATGGATTGAAAATTTACACAACCATCCACAGCCGAATGCAGCGCTACGCGGAGGCCGCCGTGGGCGAGCACATGTCAAAGCTACAACAGGATTTTTTTGATAATTGGAAGGGTCAGAAAAAACTACCCTGGGAGGATGCACAACTCGTGCGCAGTGCAATGCAGCGTTCTGATCGCTACAAATCCTTGAAAGCGCAAGGCTATTCGGAAGCTAAAATTACGGAAATTTTTAATACACCGATACGGATGCGCCTGTTCCATTGGGAAAAAGGAGAAGAAGAACGCGAGCTTAGCCCCTTGGATTCGATCAAATACTACCTCGCCATACTTAATGCTGGGATGCTTGCAGCCGAACCCAATACCGGGTTGGTGCGTGCTTGGGTCGGGGGCATTGACCACCGATATTTCCAGTATGACCATGTAAAATCGCGCAGACAAACGGGTTCTACCTTCAAACCAATAGTGTATGCTGCCGCGTTGCAAAGTGGTATGCTGCCCTGCGAATACATTGCCAACGAACAAATTACCTACCCAGAGTACAACAACTGGCAGCCGCGCAATGCCGATGGCGAATACGGCGGCGCTTACTCCATGGAAGGGGCATTGGCTCGCTCGGTCAATTCGGTGTCCGTAGCGCTGGTGATGCAAACGGGCATCGAACCCGTGCGACAACTTGCCAAAGCAATGGGCATTGAGCATACGATCCCACGAGAACCCTCCATTGCGCTGGGTACAGCGGAAGCATCCTTGTATGAAATGGTGCGCGCCTACGCAACGATTGCTAATCGTGGGGAGCGGCCAGAATTACACTATATAGATCGCATTGAAACCGCTGATGGTAAAATATTGGTGCAATTTGAGCGCCCCAATCCACGCCAATTTCCGGCTGTTATGGACAGCGACAACGCCGATATGCTCATTCGGATGATGCAAGCAGTGGTCAATCAAGGTACGGGGCGCCGGCTGCGCGCAGAATTTGGTTTGAACAATGACATTGCTGGCAAAACCGGAACAACGCAAAACAACTCCGACGGGTGGTTTGTCGGCTTCACGCCAAAATTAGTCGTAGGGGTATGGGTAGGTGCCGAGACGCCTAAAGTACATTTTCGGACGACTCGCGCAGGGCAGGGTGGGGCATCGGCATTGCCTATTTTGGGGCGTTTTCTACGCTACACCAACGCCGATACCGCTTTGAAAGACTGGCGATGGGGAAAGTTCGCGCCCCCATCAGAGGAATTGTTAGCCCTCATGCAATGCCCCCATTTTTTAGAAGAAATGCCCACTTTTGTTAATGACTACGAACAGTCCGACACAACTTCCGGGTTCTTCCAGCGTCTATTTCACAACCTCCGCAAAAAAGATAACGAAATAGACCACGAGGCTATGAATAGTACCCTACCGCGCCACAAATCTGATGATATTTACGAATCGGATAAGAGCCGCGAGCAGCGCAAAGCATTTTGGAGCAAAAAACTTTTTGGCAATGACCAATGAGTATGATAGCATTTGCCATGTACGATTCTGTAAAAATGATCTGTGTTTTCGAATATCACAGAATGCTTTTCAATGGTTTCATTATCAGCATTTTAAAAATAAAAAAATCAAACATTTGATCATTTTCGCATAAAATGGCACATCACATTAGGCGAAGACCGCATCCATAGCAGCACAAATTTTTGTCGCCGCTTCGGTCAAATCCGCATCCGTGTGAGCTGCCGACACAAAACCGACTTCATAGCCGGAAGGTCCTAAGTACACGCCTTGCTGCAATAAATGGTAGTGCAACATTTTAAACTTTTCCATGCTGTTGGGATCAATCTGGTCGGCACGCACCATGCGCTCCCGAGAGAAGGCAATCCAGAAAATAGAGCCGATATGTGGAATATGCACATCATAGCCGCGTGCATCGCAGTGGGCTTGTATGTGTTGCACGAAATGGGCGGTTTTGTTGGCCAGATTTTCGTAGAATCCTGGTTCCAGCAATTGCGCCAGCGCCGCCTGTCCTGCTGCCATCGCTACCGGATTGGCAGAGAGCGTACCAGCTTGATACACAGGCCCATCCGGCGCTACCTGACTCATGATTTCGCTGCTGGCAGCATAGGCGCCTACCGGCAGCCCGCCGCCGATGATTTTACCATAGGTGATAATGTCCGGTTTTACTTGATAGTACCCTGCCGCGCCTTCAAATCCTACTCGAAAGCCAGAGATGACTTCATCAAAGATCAGCAACACACGGTGTTTGTAACATTTTAAACGCAAGCACTGCAAAAAAGAGGGGTCTTGCAGCAGTAGTCCGTTGTTAGCAGGTATTGGTTCTATGATGACGCAGGCAATATCATGCCCATGCTCGGCAAGGGTACACTCCAGCGCGTCGCGGTCGTCCAATGGCAGCACGAGTGTCTCCTGCGCGAAAGATGCAGGTACACCAGCGGAGGTACTAACGCCAAAAGTGGCTAACCCCGAACCTGCTTGCACGAGCAGCGAATCCAAATGCCCATGATAACACCCCTCGAATTTCACCACTTTGTTCTTGCCGGTAACCCCGCGCGCCAGCCGAATAGCCGACATAACTGCCTCTGTACCAGAGGTTACGAAACGAATTTTTTCGATAAAACGATTATTGTGCAATAGAAGCCGCCCCAGTTCATTACCGCGCTGCGTAGGCGTGCCAAAGGATAAACCACATTGCGCCGCTTCCACAACCGCCTCCCGAATGCGTGCATTGTTGTGCCCTAAAATAAGGGGCCCCCAAGAGCAGCAAAAATCAATAAATGTGTTGCCATCTACATCGGTAATGCGGCAGCCTTCGCCCTTTTCCACATAAATTGGCGGCCCAATCACCGATTTGAACGCACGTACCGGCGAGTTGACACCCCCCGGAAAATATCCCTTTGCCTCTTCAAAAAGCGCCGCCGAGCGTGTTCTACTTATATGTGTATCTGTCATGTACATGGCTTGTTGGATCCGATTTTAAAACAAATAACGAATTTTAAACTGAATTAAGTTGTTGATTTTCAAGTAAATACAAATAAATACCCATCTATCCGCCACCTCATTTTTCCCCTCTCTTCCCTTCCCGTTGCAAAGTACGTACTTGCTTCAATCCTTGTCGGATAATCCGAATCATTTGCCAGGCAGGCAGGCACTTAGCGCCCCGCCGCAGATTGGCACGGCTAATGCGCGCAACGAGCGTCCAGTGTTGAAGAATAGTACGTAGTGCACCCAAGTAAGTGATGCTTTCGGGATCATAAATATGCGTTGGCTCAGAACATACCCCATTGATTTCCAGGATAACGAGGTCCTGTCCTTGCCGGAGTGCTTCTAAGCTATCACATTTGATGTCAAAACGGCCGTAATAGAAGCCCGGAATTTGCTTGGCAATGGCATCAAATATTTGTTCTAATTGCCTGTTAATCAGATGATTGCCATTGATAAAGCGCGTTCCTTTGGAATGGTTGCCAATGATGCCCAGCGCTACCCGTTCGTTAGTAGCCGGAATGGTTGGTAGCACCGCCGCGTGTGTGAGTTGCAAACGATCGAGTTGCAGCAAGGCTCGTGGATGCCGATGCACCAGTTCGAGCACAGTGGATTGCCCGTCGCCGATGACCGATAGAAATTCCTTGAGGGTAAGGGACGTAATGGTGCCGCGATCTTGATCAGGAAAACAATGGTAAAGCACGCCAAATTCTTGGTCTTTCCAGACGAATTCCTGCAGGATAAAATTAGTTGGAAAGCGTTGTAAATAGACTTGCAACTCGGCTGTTGTCTCTATCTTTTTTACCAGAAATCCTCGAAAACCTATATCCGGTTTGGCGATAAGCGGAAACGTAATACCCGCCTGCTGCAATTCTTGCAGCACATCGGAGAAAGCCGCCCCGGCACGCGCAAGCATCGTTTTGGGGCGATAAGCCGCTGGGATTTTCAAAATTGTGTCATATTTTGATTCAAACCCAAAACCGCCGGTAGCAATACCTGGATTGGCAGCTGTGAAAAACGCAGCATGGCCTGTACGCAAAGCCAAAATTGGGCCCCACACATACATCGGAAAGTAAAAAGCCTGCGCCGACCAATACTCCCAATTGCGCCATCGGATGGAGGCAGAGGGCAAATAACGCCAGCTTGGGCGCTTAGAAATGATCGAATGGATCATGAAAAATAGGGATTGCTTACAAAAATAAGATCTTGCGAAATAGGGATGTCACAAGGTTTAAAATTACACCGTTTTATACAACTCGCAATAGGCTTGAGATGTTTACAATATGCCATTTTGGCAGCAGCCAATGCTAACAATATTGTTGGTATAATATCTGTGCAAATGCAATCGGGTAAACAATCAAATATATCGTATCTTTGATGCCTTCGGTTTAAAAATTGCAGAAATTCCAATATATGATTAATTTCATTAGCAAGACTATCAAAAGCGTGTTCGGTACCAAGTACGAACGAGATGTACAAACATATATGCCGTTCGTGCAAGCGGCCAACGAATTTGCGGAAGCCTATCAGGCCTTGAGCAATGACGACTTGCGCGCCAAAACCCTTGAATTCCGCCAGCGCATTACGGAGCACTTAGCCGAAATTGACCAAGAGATAAATGATATTCGCCAAGAAGCCCTCGAAGAAGAAGATGTAAATCGGAAGGAAGCACTCTTTGAAGAAATTGACAAACTGCAAGAAGAACGCGATAAAGAACTGGAGGGCGTTCTCAAAATCATTCTACCAGAAGCATTTGCCGCTGTGAAAGAAACAGCACGCCGATTCACAGAACATGCTACGCTTACCGTAAAAGCTACCGAACACGATCGTGATTTGGCAGCTCGCAAAGGCAAAGGCTATATCAAAATCGCTGGAGATCAAGCTATTTGGCATAACCAATGGGTGGCTGCCGGCGGCGATATCACTTGGAATATGGTGCATTACGATGTGCAGCTCATTGGTGGTATGGTATTGCACGATGGTAAAATTGCCGAAATGGCTACGGGCGAAGGTAAAACGCTGGTGGCTACGCTCCCCGCATATCTCAATGGATTGAGCGGACAAGGGGTGCACGTAGTAACCGTGAACGACTACCTTGCCCGACGCGACAGCGAGTGGGTGGGCCCTATTTTTGAATTCCTGCTGCTCACGGTGGATTGTATTGACAAATACCGCCCGCACTCGCAAGAACGCCGCGATGCCTACCTGTGCGATATCACCTACGGCACTAACAACGAATTTGGCTTTGACTACCTGCGCGACAACATGGTGCGCTCGCCCGAAGAAATGGTGCAGCGCAAGCTACACTATGCCATGGTGGATGAAGTGGACTCCATCTTGATAGACGATGCGCGCACGCCACTGATTATCTCCGGCCCAGTAGGTCATGACAGCGAAGATGAAGAATATGTGCGCCTCAAACCCTTTGTCGAGCGTCTTATCAATGCCCAGCAAAGGTTAGCTACCCAATATTTGGCGGAAGCCAAAAACCTCTTCAAGCAAGGTAAAACCGGCAACCAAGAAGGCGATATGGGTATGGCGCTATTGCGTGCTTATCGTGCCCTGCCTAAGTCGCGCCCGCTCATCAAGTTCCTCAGCGAGGAAGGCGCAAAGGTGATGCTGCAAAAAGCGGAAAACTTTTACATGCAGGAGCAGTCGAAAAATATGCACTTAGTGGATGCGCCGCTCTATTTTACAATTGATGAAAAAAACCGCCAAGTAGAGCTAACCGATCTGGGTGCAGAGTACTTAGCCAAAGGACAGGATGACCCCAGTATGTTTGTCATGCCCGACCTCGCCTCGCGCATGGTAGAAATTGACAGCAACGAAGCCCTCGATAAAGCCGAAAAGGAAAATGCTAAGAACCAACTGGCGCAGGAATTTGCGATAAAATCGCGCCGCCTACATGCAATGAGCCAATTGCTCAAAGCCTATACCCTCTTTGAACGTGATGAGGAATATGTGGTCATTGAAGGGCAAGTGAAAATCGTGGATGAGCAAACCGGACGCCTCATGGAAGGGCGGCGCTATTCGGATGGATTGCACCAAGCGCTTGAAGCAAAGGAAAACGTAAAAGTAGGCGAGATCACGCAGACTTATGCCACTGTTACCCTCCAGAACTACTTTCGCATGTATCACAAATTGGCGGGCATGACCGGCACTGCCGAAACGGAAGCTGGAGAATTCTGGGAAATTTACAAACTTGACGTGGTGGTCATTCCAACCAACCGCCCTATTACCCGGCAGGACAAAGAAGACCTGGTGTTCAAAACTGCCCGTGAAAAATTCAATGCCGCTATCGAAGAAATTATAAACCTTAGCCAAGCTGGGCGACCGGTGCTGGTTGGTACTACTTCTGTAGATATTTCTGAAAAGCTAAGCCGTATGCTCAAACTACGGGGCATTGAGCACAATGTTCTGAATGCGAAGCAGCACCAGCGCGAAGCAGAAATTGTAGCAGAGGCAGGCAAACCAGGTAAGGTAACTATTGCTACCAACATGGCGGGGCGTGGTACCGATATCAAAATATCCGAGGAGGTGAAGAAAGCTGGTGGTCTGGCCATCATTGGTACGGAACGGCACGATTCAAGACGAGTGGATCGGCAGCTGCGCGGTCGTGCGGGTCGCCAAGGTGATCCCGGTACTTCGCAGTTCTACGTTTCACTTGAGGATAACCTCATGCGCCTATTTCAATCGGAAAGGATTGCCTCGGTCATGGATCGTCTTGGGCACAAAGAAGGCGATGTAATTCAACATTCTATGGTTACAAAGTCCATCGAACGCGCCCAGAAAAAGGTAGAAGAAAACAACTTTGGCATCCGAAAGCGCCTATTGGAATATGATGATGTGATGAACATCCAACGGGAAGCGATCTATAAAAAACGCCGTAATGCGCTCAGTGGAGAACGCCTTGCGGTTGACCTGAACGCCATGTTCCGCTCACAGGTCGAAAACTTAGTTTACAAGCATAAAGACAATGGCGATTTTGAAAGTTTCCGCCGGGAAGCCCTGGGGTCTCTCGGTATTGATGTTCAGATGGATGCTGCCGATTTTAAGGAAGGCTTAGAATCAGAAGTGGTAGAACGTATAGAAGCTCAGTTTTTAGAATTTTACAATCGAAAGGGTAGCCAAGTTGCGGCACTACTCCTTCCGGAAATTAAAAACGTGTACGAAACCAGGGGCAACCAATACAAGCGCATCGTTGTGCCCTTCAGCGATGGGCGCTCCCAGCCGTTGGCTATTACCGCCGACATTGAGAACGCAGTCAAATCCAAAGGTAAAAGCATTATTCATGATATTGAAAAAGCGGTATCATTGCTCATTATTGACGAAAAATGGAAGGAGCATCTCCGCGCCATGGACGAGCTTAAAGACTCGGTGCAAGCGGCTTCTTTTGAGCAGAAAGACCCGCTGGTGATCTATAAAATGGAGGCTTTTAATCTATTTGAACAGCTTATCTTTGATATCAATGAAGCCGTTACGGCTTATCTGGCGAAAGGACAGTTAGTAATGGCTGACGGGCGACCATTGGAGCAAGCCCGCGAACAAAGAACGGACCTCAGCCGTACACGCGCCGGCCGACCAAGCACCCCAACATCAGGTAATGCCGCCGATGCTGCACGCGCTGCCGCGGAGGGTGTCAGTACTCGCCAAAAGGTAGAAACAATACGCCGCACCGAAGAAAAAATCAGCCGCAATGCCCCCTGCCCCTGCGGTAGCGGAAAAAAATACAAGAATTGTCATGGCAAAAGTGCCTAAGGTACGCACCTGACAACGAAAGGCCCAAAGCCTCATCTGATACTATGTTTTTAGATGGGGCTTCTTCATGCGCGTGAGCCGCTTACCACTCTTATACCATTTACGATTTTAGAGGTCCGATTTTATATTTTGTAAAGCATTGAAAAACAAGGCTTTGAGAATAAACAAATGCGTCATTTTCAATTGAAAAGGGTATTAGTTTAAAAAAGATGCATTCAATCCTTTTTAATGTACTGTTTTTCAATTAGTTAGTAAAGTTATAAATGGAGTCTTGTATATCGTAAATACGAAAACGTTTACGAAACCCTTTGTAAGTTTCGCAAACGCCGATGACTTCTTACGGAATCATACACCGAACGGTGTGCATCATAAAATGGTCAATGGCAAAAAAGAATTGTTGACATACAACCGGTCTTCCTGATTTGATGTTTGCAAAGCATTTATCGCACACAACAACAGCATACAACGCTCAACAGATGCCTACATTCAGGAAAACCCACGCCCAATCAATTGACCTCGTCTTTACCGAGCGCCAAAGGCTATTGGCAGCTGTATTAGTATTCATTGGCGCTATTTGTTTTGCTGCTAAAGCCGTGATGGTCAAATTGGCTTATCGCTATGAGGTGGATGTGGTTTCGCTGTTAGCCTTGCGTATGTTGTTTTCGCTGCCCTTTTTTACCGTGATTGCTTGGCAAGCCGAACGTCGTGCTGCATTGCGTGGGCAGCCGCCTTTGCCTGTTCACGATTTTTTGAAGATTGGCGGATTGGGGCTGTTGGGTTACTACTTTGCCAGTTGGTTCGATTTTATGGGTTTGCAATACATCTCAGCGGGGTTAGAACGCCTTATTTTATTTATTTACCCTACGCTGGTGGTGCTGTTGTCGTTCCTCTTATGGAAAAAACGAAATAGCCGCACCCAAGTAATAGCCTTAGTGCTGACGTACGCAGGCATCGCGGTTGCTTTCTTAGAACACCTACTTCAATCCGCTAACACCAATTTCTGGCTGGGCACGCTCTATGTATTCATCAGCGCGCTGGTATTTGCGGTCTATCTCATTGGCAGCAGTGAGGTAATACCCCGCATTGGTACTTGGCGGTTTACACCGTTGGCTATGATAGCGGCCACCGTGGCTATTCTTATCCATCATGCTTTTTCGCAGCAATGGCAACTTTTTCACTTCGAATACGAGGTGTACGTATTGACACTACTCATGGCTATTTTTGCTACGGTGTTACCCGCTTTTCTGGTGGTAGAGGGGCTACGGGTTATTGGCCCAGGCAATACCTCCATCATTAGCAGCGTTTCGCCCGTAGCAACGATCGTACTGGCAAACATTTTCTTAGACGAGCAATTTAGTTACTTGCAATGGATTGGCACAGCACTTGTCATTAGTGGTGTGTTGCTTACCTCCCTACAGCGGCAAGCGGCAAACAATTGATATTGGTGAACCCAATCAACTCCATTCGGTGGGCGTTTATCTGCAAACTCGATAAAATTCATCGGTCAGCCGATGGAAATCAATGAGTGTATTTTCGGTAACCAGATTGGAATTGCCAATGTTGCGATGCATTAATACAATACGATCAATAAGCTCGCGGGGAACTTCCGATTTGCGCGCCAATTTTTCCACAAAATCAGGATCGGATTCCTGCCCTCGCAAGTGATACCGCTCTCGTGCAAAGTTGAGTAACAATTTCATTTTTTGTAAAGCCAGTTTTTTGTAGCTGCCCTGCAAAAAGTAGAGCTGGCCAATCGTGCGCACGAATTCTAAGGATGTATTTTTATTAGGCTCCAATACAGGTATAATGCGTTGTCGGCGCTTTGTACGAAACAACAAGAATAGCAATCCGATGCTCAACAACAGATACCAAGCCCAAGCCAGCGGCGGCTGCTGAATGATATAGCTCAAGGGGCTTTGCGCAGAGAGCGAGCGGTTGGCAGCGCGATTATTGCGCAGGCGAGCTTCTGGCTCTGAAATTTTGCTATACTCATCCCAGTAAATTTTGCCAGGCGGCAGATAGGAAAAGACGCTATTCGCATATTGCAGGGCCGGCTCTTGGAGCAGTTGGATATTGGAAAAAGCCAATGGCGTGGTATGCAAATACAATGTGCCCTCGCCGTAGGCCATAGCCGCAAAATTGACCAAAGAGTCATTCATATCCCCCAGTGCTTCGAAGCTATAGGTGTTGCCATCGCAAAAATAAACGGACTCTATGTAGCTCCAACTATGAGCTTTTGGCCTACCTCGATACAGGTAGGTACAAGCAAGTGCTTTTTGGGGCGGCAACTGGCGCAGACCAAGGCGCACCGCGCTATCCAGCAGATAGGCATAATCTTCCCATTCGTAATCATCACACTCACCTTCGTAAGCCTCCAGCATAAGTTTATCGGGAACGCTTAGACTGGAGATAAACGCCACATTACCAGTACTGATAAACGCCAATAGGGTTTTCACTTCAGCAGAATCCAAGTACAACCCATCGCCAATGAATACGTAAATGGCGGGTTCGGGTAGGGTATCCACAGGGAGTACCCCGACGATGCTGTCTTTTAAAATGTCAAAGCCCTTATCGGGAAAATAATCCCGAAGCAATCCTGCTATAATGTGCGTGCCGTAAGGCTCCTTGCTTTGGGCTTTGTACGTGGGCGTCCAATCAAATCGGGTACGTGGCTGCAGCAGAAAGATCACCGTGAGGAGCGTCAATAGCAATAAAACTCCGATAAGTAACAGCAATCGGCGGTCTTTCATAGGGCGTTAGCCGTTGTAAGTGATTGAATATGAGCGATAAATGATTTAAAAGAAGGCTCAATTTGATTAAATTCCGCCACGCCGATAGCGCTTTCGCCGTACCAGATACGTTCAAATAGAAGCGTAATTTGGCCAAACGCATCGGCCATTGGCGTGCGTTGCATCTCGCGCCAATAGTCGCGGTTCGTTTTGTCGCGTTGCCAATCAATCCATTGTTGCTTGACCAGCGCCTGCAACACCATCAAATAGTACAGTCGAAGAGCCAAGCGATAATTTTCATCCGAAATGGCTTGCTCAATGTATTGCTCTAAGTTGGTTTCCTGCGGATTATGCTCTATCTCATCTACATCCGCTTCGGAAAGCGGCTTCGCAATTTTTTTATTTTTCGGTTGATTCAATCCTAAAAATACTCGAAGTAGCAGCAACACTGCCGCTATCGCAAATAGTATCAACAGCACTTTCAGCACTGGGGAGGCATCACCGTTTAGCCATCGCTTTGGCGCACCAACCTCGTTCTGCCCCTTACCGTTTGTTGGTTTTTCTTTGCGTTTTCGTTCGCGGGCAACATCTTTGGAGTAATCAATGCCCTGCTTTGCTTTCTCCCACTTGTTTTTATCAAAATTGCGCGTGCGTTCTACCTCCTGCCAAAGAAACCTCGTTTCTTCTGCGTCTTGTGTTATCGCAACTTTCGGCAGACACACTAATAAGCAAAGCAAGCAGTAGATTATTCTGAACATACCATTTGAATGATACAAATATAATGAAATACTACGATTCTCGCTCCAAACCCTTGATGCGCTTAGTGCGCCCAATGTGTTGGATTCGCTGCCGCAGGTGCGTTGCATCATGAATTTCGCGTATCGTGTAGTATAATAAACCAAACCCAATAACAGCCAAGCTGTAAGTTAAATATAAAATGAATAAAGTTATAAAAGTGAGCAAAATCGCGCTAATTTGTTGCATGGCGGCAGCATCCGTATGGATGATCCAACTCACCAGATCAAGATAGAACCACAGCAGCATGGTGTCGCCTATGAGAAAAAAGAGCACTCCGATCAACGTAAAATCCAGCATAAGCGTGACGATTCTACCCGCATTGTGTTGTAGTAGTGCTATGCTGCGCCCGAAACTACCCAGTAGGGTGCTTCTTTCCGCAATATTGGTGTGCGCCCAAATCAAGCTCACAGGCAACATGGCAAGAAGTAGATAAAGTAAAAACCAGCCCTTCAAAGTCAAGAGCAGGATGGGCAGACTCAGGGGTAAGCCAGCACGCCACACTCGTTGCCCAAAGGACAAACGAGGCAGCGCTTGCGCTTGATTTTCCTGATACACCCAGTACAGCAAATTACCCGTGAGTATAGCAAACAGTATCATATTGAGCACCGGCAGCCAAGGTAACTGCGCATGATTGAAAAACTGCTTCAGCGCACGGACGGAGCCAAATAGTTCTGAGGGAAACAAAAACAACGATGCCAGTTGGCCTTCACTCAACGCCAACACGATACCGGTGAAAGCTAATGCCAGTAGCGCCGCCATAGTGGCAATACGACCGAAATGTTTTTTATACAAAACAAACGCAGCTGTAAAAATTTCACCAGAGGATTGAATGCGCGTGAAATCCAATTGTTGCGCTTCATCCGACGGGATGCGCGCATCCTGTACCTCAGCGGTAAAGCCGCGTCGTGCTTTCACCAAAGGATACCAAATAAAATAGGTAATTACAAATAGCAAACAACTCAGAATGAATAGTGCGCGTATGCTATCGGGCGTATCGGTATGTCGGGTCAGGTAGCCTTCAAAAAAACCTGCCAATACAATAATCGGGGCAATGCCCAGCATGATCTTTATCCCTCGGCGGGCGGCACGCTGAAACGATTGTATGCGCGTATAGGTATCCGGAAAGACTAACCCTTTGCCCATGGTGATGCCGGCAGCCCCCGCGATGATAATTGCAGAAATTTCAAGCGTTCCGTGAATCCAAATAGTCAAAAAAGATTCCCAAAACAAGCCACGTTCAATAAAAAAATATTGGAAAGCGCCCACCATAACGCCGTTTTGAATCATGATTACGATACTCCCCAGCGCAAAAAAAATACCCATCACGAACGTGAGAAAGGCAACGAAAAGATTATTGGCAGTAATCCCCACGGACATCCCCAGTTTGCCACGTTGTTTGTACACCGCCATCGGATCACCCGATTCGATGTTTTTTAGGGTCATACTTACATAATCCTCGCCAAGGATGGTCGCAGCAAACTCTGGATCCATCGCACTGGATAGTACGCCCGTACCAAAAGCAACAGCAAAAATTAGAAAAGATAACAAAAAATCGCGTCGCGTTTCATACACCAATCGGGGTAGTTCTTCTAACCAAAAATGCCCTACACGCATACCGGGCGCGCGCCGACGCTTGTAAATGGTGAAAAAAATGCGCTGAGCTAAGCTATTGAGATACACCCGAACCGAACGATTTGGATAAAATGTACGCGAGTAGGAAAGGTCATCGGTAATTTGAACAAATAAGTCGTTGAGTTTTTCCGGGTCTTGATAGGCACCATCCAGCACAGATTCAAATTCCCGCCACTTGTCTTTATTTTGATGTATAAAACTTGTTTCGCGCATCGTCGGACATTTTCAATAAAAAACTTGATTTTTTGAGTAAAAACAGTTGAGCAACGCTCCGATTCGGCAGGAAAGTGTGCTATATATAAATGGTTTGTAATTTGCCACAGACAGATTGATAAAGTACTTAAAATCAGAAGTTTATAGAAGTGATAACCTGTGTTATAGCGCAATTGAAAGTAAGCGATAAAGAGTGACAATTCATGTGAGATTCTTTTGGATACCATTGGCATACCCACTAATGCCGTGGGAGCTTAGTGCTATTCTCGATAGGGCACCTCTAAGGTTCTTAGCGTTTGCTGACTCGCTGCGTAGTAATAGGCTGCCCACTCCGATCAATCAATTGCACCAGATACAACCCGCGTGGCAATTCACTAATATAGTACTTTTGGCCAGCGGCGGCATCAAATCGCTTCATCTCCTTCCCAACCAGATTGAAAATGAGCACTTGCGTGACCTTGTCATTGTCGCTAAGCTCAATATAATCCGTCGCAGGGTTCGGAAATACTTTGATGTTAGTAGTTTCCACAGCGGTTTTGGGCTTTTTGTATTGGCCGGGATCATTGCCTATGGACGCTACCTGCGCAGTAACCGGGATTACGAAAGCAATAAAAAGTGCAAATAGTACAATTTTTTTCATGCGCAATGCGTTATACGTGATTTTTCACGACGTAAAATAAAGCAATATATTTGAATAAGTCAACAATGGTGCCAAAAGCTTAACAAAATTTAACGCTTCCGGCCAAAGCTATTTACACAGTCGCTATAGCCAGTGCTCAGCTACGCTCAAGGTAAGCAAGGTTTTATCGCTTTTACAATGTTATTAGAGCAACGTGCGAAAATAGTCGGCAAATGCCAGAATGTCCATGCTGCCCTTATCGCCTTCACCCTGCCGACGCACAGCTACCGTGCCATTTTCAGCTTCTTTTTCGCCAACGATGAGCATGAAAGGTATTTTTTTCAACTCCGTATCTCGTATTTTTCTGCCGATAGTTTCGTTGCGCTCATCAATCACGCCCACAATGTTGTGCGCAGCTAATTCTTTTTGAATGACTTTGCATTGCTCAATAAATTTGTCGCTAATAGGCAGCAGGGCATACTGCTCTGGCATAAGCCAAAGCGGGAAGCGCCCAGCGGTATTTTCAATCAGAATACTAATGAAACGTTCCAGCGAGCCAAAGGGCGCCCGATGGATCATCACGGGGCGATGTGGCTGGTTATCTGGGCCAATGTACTCTAATTCAAAGCGCTCCGGCAGATTATAATCAACCTGAATGGTACCTAATTGCCAAGAGCGGCCCAGCGCGTCTTTTACCATAAAATCGAGCTTGGGCCCGTAGAATGCGGCTTCACCAAGTTCTGTGACGGTGCTTAGCCCTGCTTCGGTTGCTGCTTCGATGATAGCATGCTCCGCTTTTTCCCAATTTTCGCTACTTCCAAGGTATTTTGATGGGTTATTGGGGTCACGGAGGGAAATTTGTGCCGTAAAATTAGCAAAGCCCATTTTGGATAAAACGGTTTGAGTCAGATCAAGTACATTCAAAAACTCCTCTTTCACTTGATCGGGTGTGCAAAAAATGTGGGCATCGTCTTGTGTGAAGCCCCGTACCCGCGAAAGTCCATGCAATTCGCCACTTTGCTCGTAGCGATACACGGTTCCGAATTCGGCTACCCGCAGGGGTAAATCACGGTAAGAGCGTGGCTTAACGGCATAAATTTCGCAATGATGCGGGCAGTTCATGGGTTTTAGCAGAAACTCCTCGCCTTCGCGGGGCGTATGGATTGGCTGAAAACTGTCTTTGCCGTATTTTTCGTAATGCCCAGAAGTCACGTAGAGGTCTTTTTTGCCAATATGCGGCGTGACCACCATTTTATACCCACGTTTTTCCTGCTCCTCGCGCATAAAGTTCATGAGGCGTTCGCGCAGTTGGGTGCCTTTGGGCAACCAGATCGGCAGCCCTGCACCTACACGCTCAGAAAACATGAACAATTCCATTTCCTGCCCAATCTTTCGGTGGTCGCGCTTTTTGGCTTCCTCCAGCAGATGGAGGTACTCCGCTAGTTCTTTCTGCTTGGGGAACGTAATGCCATACACGCGCGTCATCTGTTTGCGTGTTTCATCGCCGCGCCAGTAAGCGCCAGAGAGCTTTAAGAGCTTGACCGCCTTTATTTTATCGGTGTTGGGAATGTGTGGACCACGGCACAAGTCCACAAAGTTGCCCTGCTCGTAAAAGGTGATAGACCCGTCTTCGAGTTCTTGTAGAAGCTCGATTTTATATTCGTCGCCCTTTTCTTCAAAATAGTGAATAGCCTCGGCTTTGGCGACTTCGCGGCGCATGTAATCACTTTTTTGGGCGGCTAATTCCAGCATTTTTTGCTCAACTTGGCTAAAATCATCCGAACTAAGCGTGCGGTCGCCAGTATCAATGTCATAATAAAAACCACTTTCAATCGCCGGCCCGATACCAAATTTTGTACCCGGAAACAAGGCTTCTAAGGCTTCTGCCATGAGGTGCGCCGAGGAATGCCAAAAGGTAGCCTTGCCTTCTTTGTCATCCCAAGTGAGCAGTTGTAGGGTAGCGTTAGTCTTGATGGGGCGCGTAGCATCCCAAACGTCGCCATTTACCTTGGCAGCCAGCACATTGCGCGCCAGCCCTTGGCTGATGGATTCCGCGATTTCCATTGCAGTCGTACCTTGTTCGTATTCGCGCACCCTGCCATCGGGAAAAGTGATCTGTATCATATTATTTTGCATTATTAGATCTGGATCAATTATAGTTCACTATCGGCTAATTTGTAAAATGCTTAAAACCAACTTTTTACAAAAAAATAAAGCCTATAATTTTTCAACAATTACTTGCTTGTCGCATTTTAATGCGGCTGTATGCAGAAACGCACTTCGCTGCTCAAACAAAGCGGTGCGAATTTAGGTTTTTTTGCAATAAAAAACCAGAACCTCCAAAAGTTTCCTTCCGAAGGTTCCGGCTTCTGGGGCAGTTCGGCACTCAGTTCTTATTATTCATTACATGTGGACTTCTTGGCGGTAGATGCTTTCGTACAAACGGGTTGTTTCTGATGAAGGCTTCACATTAAATTTTTTTATCAATACTTCTCGACATTTTTGATACTGTAAAATGGCTTTGTGACAATTGCCGGTAATCTGATAACACTGCATAAGGTAACGATGAGCTGGCTCATAACAATCATCCGTTTCTAAGATTTTACGAAAAAGCTGCCCTGCAAAATCATATTGCTGGTGCCGGAAAAAATTCTCACCCAAGGTTTTTAGCGCCAAGATGTATTTCTCGCGCAGACACTCGCGTTGGTCGCGTACCCAATCCACATCGGTCAGGTCGGTCAGGAGGTCGTCCCGATAAACTCCAAACGCACAAAAGTAGCTGTATAATGCTGATTCTGTGTTGCCGGCCTGCTCAAACTGGCGCGCTTTCTGCATGTGTTGTAAAAATAGACCAACATCTGTACGGAGCGAGACTACAGGCACAAAGCTATACAACTGCTCTTGGTGCATTAGGCAATCAGCGGCTACCGCCGTGCGCTCTAGGTAGCGTCGGATACCTGCAATTGCCACATGCAAAGAGTTTTTGGCACTCTCAGCCGAACTCTCCGGCCAAAACAGGGTGATGAGATGATCTCGATGGATTTTTTTGCCCGGATAGAACAAGAAGTAAGCCAGCAAGGCCTTTTCTCTACGTGATAATTTTTCTGGGCTTATCTTGCCATTGACCCACCATTCAAAATTGCCAAAAAGTCTTACTTCAATGCCGGTACTGGCTTTTGCCACCGTGCTCCTTGCGCCCAACATAGGTTGCGGTAAAAAGTGTAGGGTTTGCATTTCCTGTAGCATCGCTACGATTTTATCGCCCAGATCATTTAAAAAAGACTGGATTTTGTTGCCCTTAATCGTAACTTTAGCTTCGATATACCGTTTCAATACAGAGAGCAGGGCTGTCGCATCCAAAGGTTGCCGTAGGCAATCCGTCGCTACCGTGCGCAGCGCCTGCAATACCTCCTCGGTGGTGTGCTGACCAGCCAACACCAGAAGCGGCGCTTGCGGATAACATTGACGTAAACGCCTCAGTAAAACCGGATAATGCGGTTGTGTGCGCTCGTATTCAATCACCACAGCCGCCACGGGCCCCAGAAATTCAAGATACTCCAGTGAAATATCAAGTGAAAGCTGTTGGAAGTGAAATGATTCGCCTTCAAAACTGCTGACGTCTGGCGGGGACGCGCCGAACCAGAGAATGTTGTGAAAAATCATTGTTTTTTGGGTTTCGTTGGGGTTAAACTATTGAATTATAACGTTTTCTATACCGTTTTTAGTTTCATAAACATAAAAAATTTATTCATGCAGATTCAATTTGAACAGCAAGCGCCAGACCGCGCGTACCACAATTGCCAGGGCCGCCGCGAAGGTGACTGGATTGTCTTTACTTGCATGCAATGCACGGATTATGAACAGCGTATTAATTTCAAAACCAAAGAACGCACGGTAGCACCTGCCGCCGATCCTACTATTTTTCATCAGGGCACTTATATGCCGCCAGCTTTGGAAGAGGTGAACCTGCTACCGAATTAAAAGAACAAGGGCTGTTTTTTAAAATGGCATTTTGACTTAAAGTGTTGACAATCAGAGATTTATTTTTTATATCAAAATCACATGTTTATTTAAAATATCTGAAACACGCAAGCGCCTTCGATAATTTTCTTCTGCCCGGTCGGTGTTTGCCCGCTACCCGTAAGCGTTACACGATACATACCAGTGGAGAAGCCATGACCTGGCAGGCTAATTGGTGCGGTATAGTCTGCGCGCAGTGTGACCCTACTTTCCACATTGGATAGTATGGCGCCCCCCAGATTGCGAATGGATAGGTAAATCGAAATGGGTTTTGTTGTGTCCCAATCGGAATGTTGGAGCCGAAGCACCAAAAATAACAAGGGCTGCCCACTTACCACCGAGCGCGCCGGCTGTCCGTTTTCCTCCGACAGCAATTGCAATTCTGCGTGTTCCGCAGCCGTTGGTGCTTCTATGGTACGGGAGTTTGTTGGCGACACCCGACTCCGAATAAAGCTAGCAATAGCCGCTCCATCTATATCCTGAAAGGTGGCGTGTGCTTCGTGCAGCGCGTCGGTGATGCGCCCCGAGTAGCACTGTTCATCCTCTCGCCAAAGCAGTTCAATCTTGAATCGAGCGCTCTGGGGTTTGTCAGATATTTTTGCGGCACGGGTACGCATATCTTTACCTGTTGGTTCCGTTTCAGGGGATTCGGGGCCGCGAGCCATCGCTTTATCGGAGTTGGCCACCTGACGCATGTAGCGCATGGCCAATTGCATCGCCTTTTCATCGTCAAATGCGATGCTCCGCGCTATTTCCTGTTGCTTGTTGCCAGTGGTCAATACAAAATAATGCGCGCCCGCCTCGGCTTTACGAAGATAGTGGCGCTCTTGCTTGGCAAAACGGAGGGCTTCCGACAGTTTTTTTTGAGCTTCCGATTGGCTTTGAAAATCTTTGCTCCACAATATTATTTTACCATTAATATCTTTACAGTAAAAATGATAAAAGCCATTTTCTGGATTTTGCGCAAGCTCAAAGCCAGTGCTGGCGGCAGGTATAGAAACATTTGAATCTTTCATGGTGTGGCGTTTTTTGAGGTAATTCAATAAAATGAATTAAAATATTATATTAATGTAATAATCAGCCCTTTGAAAAAATATCTCAATTTTCAAAAAGCTTCAAAATAAAATAAGCACATTACAAAAAGCGGCGATCGAGGCTACCTTTCGTAATGTGCAAACCGGTATTTCAGCAATGTAGGCGCTGAAGCCCTTTATCCGCGAGGATTATTAGGCTGCTACATACGTTTTGAGAATACCAATGTCGGCAAAAGCAACTACCGGCAGCGCGGCATTCGTAGGAGCCGGACCCATGAGGGATACCGCCACGGTCACTTTGTACAAGCCTTTCGGAATGCTGTTTGCAGGGATGGTTACCGTTACATCATACGTATGATCCAATACTGCCATAAAAGGCGTTGAGGTAGAGAATGGCGGGCCGCCAAATTCGCCAGCACCCATTTCTTCTAAGTAAACGGCGCATTCCCACTTGCCGCTCATGATCAGCGCCAGGCCACCGCGCACACGCCAGCGAAACTTCACTAAGAGCGGTTGGTCGGTTTGGGCAATCATGTTAGAAGGCGTAGGGTCAAAAGGCCCAAGCGGCGGAAAAATGTCGGGAGCACCTACTTCCGGCAATTCGGTCAGCACTGCATAGCCGCTTTCGAATACTCTGAAAGCACCATTGAGGTTGACCTCGAAATTCAATTTTGAAGATGCCATGGTTTCTTGTGGTTTTAAAAAAAACAAAACGGTGCGGAACGGATGCAACTTAAAAGGGTTGCTCAAGATGGAGATGAATGCTTTTCCGCGCTATTTTGTCAAATCATTTTTTGCATCGCATTTGTTATCTCCTGAACATGATACAAAGTTAGACCCGCGTACTAAAGAAACGCCCATGAAATCACTTAAAAATCACTTAATTGTCACTTAAAAAAATCGAAGCGCGGCATTTTCTTTTAAAAAACACAAGTGTTTGGTTATCAAAATTTTATATAAAAAAAATGAACCTCAACTATAAAACTTTCGGGCAAGGCGAACCCCTGCTGATTCTGCACGGCATGTTTGGTACACTTGACAATTGGCAGACGGTAGGCAAGCAACTGGCGGAGCATTTTACGGTCTATCTGCTTGACCAGCGCAACCATGGCCGCTCGCCACACCATGACGAAATGAATTATGCCGCCCTATCAGAAGACTTGCACTACTTCATGGAATCGCACTGGATTTTTAAAGCGCATATCATGGGGCACTCCATGGGCGGTAAGACCGCCATGCAATTCGCGCTTGACCACCCCGACATGACGGATAAACTCATCATAGTGGATATTGCGCCCAAGCGCTACGCGGGCGGGCATGAATCTATCCTCAACGCCATCATGGCACTTGATCTGAGCCAGTTGACGCAACGCCAGGATGCCGAAAATTTCCTTACGGCACAGTTGCCACAAGAACCACCAAGCACGGTTCCGTTTTTAATGAAAAACCTATCGCGCAACAAAGACGGCGCTTTTGAGTGGAAAATGAATTTCAGGGCTATTTACAACCAATATCAGGAAATTTTGGAAAATGTAAAGCCAACTTATCATACTCATTTTGAGGGAGATACGCTATTTTTGAGAGGTAGCCGCTCCGCGTACATCCTCGATGAAGACCAGGAGGCCATTGCCAGCTTGTTTCCGCAGGCGCGCCTCGAAACCATTGCTAATGCGGGGCACTGGGTACATGCCGACCAGCCAGAACAACTTTTGCAAGCAGTACGTCAATTTTTAAAGCCCTAAGCACCACCCAAAGGCTTGCTTTTTGTCTTTAAAAAGAGCATATTTGCAGAATGGTCTTTTTTGGCAATATTTTTGTTAGTAAATCCTCGGCAGAGAGAGGCTTCGCCAAAGCATGGTGGACGTGCACTGGCGGCGAATAAAATCCGTAAAGTCATTTCAAACCACGCTAAATCTTTGCAAAGCGCGTTATTACAATCTAATCTCATTTCTAAAAAAAAACAGGCTCCTATGAAGCGTTTTTTCAAAACACTGATTCTTGTTGCCATTGTGGCACTAAGCGCAGCAACTACATTCCAACCAGACAACAACAAGTATTTCGAGATTACTAAAAATATCGAAATATTCACCAATTTATACAAAGAACTCAATACCTATTACGTAGATGATGTGGACCCCGGCAAGCTCATGCGCAAAGGGATTGATGCCATGGTGGAATCATTGGATCCTTTTACGAATTACATTTCCGAATCAGACATTGAGGGGTATCGTTTCCTGACCGAAGGCAAATATAATGGCATTGGCGCACTCAGTCGCCAGATTGATGGCTATGTGACCATTGTAGAGCTGTATGAAGGGCAACCAGCGGATAAGGCTGGCCTGAAAGTTGGCGATCAAATCCTTGCTGTGGATGGCCGCGATGCGGGCGGCAAGTCGGTGGAAGAACTCAATGAAGTGCTACGTGGTTTTCCTGGCACGATTGTAGAATTGACCATCCAGCGCCCCGGCAAGCCTGGCAGCACTAAACTAATGCTCACCCGAGGCGAAGTGGACGTACCCAATGTGCCTTATCATGGCATGGTTGCTAATGACATCGGATATGTCGCACTGACCACTTTTACCCGCGACGCCGGACGCCATGTAGCCGAAGCAGTAAAGGAAATGAAAACCAAAAATCCGAACCTAAAAGGCATTATCCTCGACCTGCGCGGCAATGGTGGCGGCTTGCTCAACGAAGCGGTGAATGTGGCCAACATTTTCATCCCACGCAATGAATTAGTGGTGACCACCAAAGGCAAAGTGAAAGAATGGGATCGCGCCTTCAAAACCTTGGGCACACCTGTGGATGAGCAAATTCCTTTGGCTGTGCTGATTGATAAAGGCTCGGCTTCCGCCTCAGAGATCGTTTGCGGCGTCATTCAAGATTACGACCGGGGCATCCTACTGGGGCAGCGCTCTTATGGCAAGGGCCTCGTGCAAAACACACGGGATATCGGCTACAATGCTAAATTAAAACTCACGACTGCCAAATATTACATACCCAGTGGCCGCTGCATTCAAAGTGTGGAATATAAAAATGGCGAACCCGTGGACATCCCCGACACCCGACGCACGCCCTTCAAAACGCGCAGCGGACGCATCGTGCTGGATGGCGGTGGCGTGAAGCCAGATATTGTGCTGGATCAGCCTGCGGATGATGCTATCATCAGAGCCTTGATAGAGCAAAATTTTATTTTTGATTATGCTACCAACTTTTGCTTGAAGCACCCTACCATTAGCACACCAGCGGACTTCCGCTTTACGGATTTCGATGATTTTTTACAACATGTTGAAAATAAGAACTTTAGTTACGAAACTGAAAGCGAAAAAATGTTCCGTCAATTGAAAGAAAAAGCCGACAAAGACGGCCTGAAGGCGGACGCCGAGCTCAAAGCGTTGGAAGCAAAAATTAAAGCCTTGAAAAAAAGCGACTTAGCGCAGTACAAAGAAACAATCGTGGACTTGCTGGAAAAAGAAATCGTCGGACGATATTTCTATCAGACGGGTAAAGTAAAAATCGGGTTGCGCAACGACCGCGAAATAGAGGAGGCAGTCAAGGTGCTACGCGATAAAACGGCGTACAGCAATTTGTTAAAAGGTTAATATCCTTACCGGAAATGTACTAAAGCTGCACTGCACCATAACAATATTGCCGAAAGGATGCCAAATGCCTTCTTCCGGCAATTTTTTTTGCACCAGTTACGTTTGTCAAATGCATATCTTTTGCAAGGATAAGCGCCCGTCGGTTGTACTTTTGCAGAAAAATTTTATCAAATTTGCACCCTGATTGATTATTCAAAGCGATAACGCATCGTAAAAACAATTAGACTTATAATACCATATGCAACAAGTTGATATTGAAGCGCTTAATCATCAAATCTATGTGGATAGCGCTTTTGTGGAAAAGCTAAATAATGCGACGGCAAAAATCATCGTTGGACAGCATCGCATGATTGAACGTCTTATGATTGGGCTGCTCACGCGCGGACATGTATTGCTGGAAGGGTTGCCTGGATTGGCTAAAACACTGGCAATCAAAACTTTATCTAATTCGATAGACGCCAAGTTCAGCCGTATCCAATTTACACCCGACCTGCTTCCTGCCGATATTTTGGGCACCATGATTTACAATCCGAGCAAGAACGAATTTTCGGTGCGCAAGGGCCCTATTTTTGCCAATTTTGTTCTGGCTGATGAGATTAACCGCGCCCCGGCCAAAGTACAGTCGGCATTATTAGAGGCCATGCAGGAGCGCCAAGTGACGATCGGTAGCGAAACATTCAAACTGGAGGAGCCTTTCTTAGTGCTGGCCACACAAAACCCGATTGAGCAAGAAGGAACCTATCCGCTACCGGAAGCCCAGGTGGATCGGTTTATGCTCAAAGTAAAAATCACGTACCCAGAGAAAGAAGAAGAACGCGAGATCATTCGCCGAAATCTGGCTGGCAATGAGTTATCCGAAAAACTCAATCCAGTGGTGCAGCCTGGCGATATTTTGCGCGCACGCCAATCGGTACAGCGCATTTACATGGATGAAAAAATCGAACAATATATATTGGATATTGTATTTGCCACGCGCAACCCGCAAGCCTATGGATTGCAAGGCATGGATATGCTGATTAATTATGGCGGCTCGCCGCGAGCCAGTATTGCCCTGGCACAAGCCGCCAAAGCAATCGCTTTCTTGAAGCGCCGAGGATATGTGATCCCGGAAGATGTACGCAATGTTTGCCACGATGTGCTGCGCCATCGTATTGGGCTTACGTATGAAGCAGAGGCGGAAAATATTACACAGGAGGATATCATCAGCCGGATACTGGATCGGGTGGAGGTTCCATAGTAACCTTCCCGTGGCGGAGCAGCGAAATTTGCCAAATTAGAGCGTTCATTAGAGACCGTACATAAAAGACCAGCCTATGTTCAAAGACTTTTCAGCTGGCATTTCTGCTTATCGCAAAGCCTTGCAATTGATACCAGCGCTGGGCCTCTGGGGCTACATTTTTGTGCCTGCTCTGATCAGCATGTTGCTGGCTGTTGGCATCATCTGGGGAGCCATTAGCGTCGCTGACGACCTCGGTAGCTGGTTAATATCTTTGTATCCATTAGAATGGGGTAAGAACGCCGTCCAAAAAGCGGCTAATATTTTTAGTGGCTTGCTGGTTATAGCTATCGGGCTTATGCTTTTCAAAAATCTGGTTATCGCGTTGTCTTCGCCCATCATGAGTCCACTTTCCGAAAAGGTAGAAAAAGCACTCACGGGTTCGCCCGGACGTGTATCCACCAGTTTTTCTGGCGTTATTAGCGATTTAATTCGTGGTATTCGAATATCTATTCGATTGATTATCAAGGAATTATTTTTTACGATTTTACTACTATTGTTGGGTGTGGTTGTACCTTTTCTAAGTCCATTCATAGCGGCGGCTATTTTTATCGTACAATGCTACTATGGCGGCGCCGGCAATATTGACTTTGCACTGGAACGGCATTTCCGAGTACGCGAGAGCGTGCAATTCGTGCGCCGACATCGCGCGTTGGCCATTGGCAACGGTGTAGCTTACATCCTATTGCTATTCTCTGGAATTGGCTTCTTAGTTGCGCTGCCGCTGGGGGTCATTGCCGCCACCATAGAAACCGTGAAAAGAATCAACCAATGAATAGCAGCATTTCGGAGTTGTTGCTTATTTCTTTATCAAATATTAATAAAATTTGCATCATTTTTTGCATTTAAGATGCTAAAAGTCAAAACCTTACAAAAATTATAGTCTGCATTTATTTTGAAACAAGTGCTTAATTCCGATATCGGATTGATTGTGCTGGCAGCAGGTGCTTCTACGCGCATGGGCCGCCCCAAGCAATTGCTACATTGGCGAGGCACTACCCTTATTCGGCGAGCAGCCACAACGGCGTTAGCTACTGGTTGTCAACCAATTATCGTTGTGCTTGGCGCTGCGGCCGCTGTAATACAAGCCGAAATAGCGGATCTTGACGTGCGGGTTGTGGAAAATGCCAATTGGCAGCAAGGAATGAGCACATCTATTCAAGCTGGCCTGCAATACCTACTACAAACAACGCCCGACGTGGAGGCAGTGCTATTTATGCTTTCAGACCAGCCCTTGCTGATGACAGCTCATTTGCAAAAATTGATCGCCGCTTACCGCCAAGGCGCGGATAGGGTTGCGTCGGAGTACCAGGAAACATTGGCTGTGCCGGCCTTATTTGGCAGATCGTGGTTGGAGGCATTACAATGCTTGCGTGGCGACGAGGGTGCGCGTGCGTTATTCCATCAAGACCCAACCCATTTGGTGCGGATTCCATTCCCAGAAGGATTTTTCGATGTAGATACCCCAGAAGCGTACCATGCTTTAATACAGAAATTCCCTTAGTTTCCAATCAAAAGCTACGGTTAGGTGTTATGTTTGCAATATAAATCCTGATCCTATGTACCTGCATCGAGAAGGCACCACAATAATAGCTGTCACCGTTGGTATCTGCACGCTCCTAATTGCTTTGGCCAATCGGTTTTTACCTGACTTTTGGGGCGGGTTTTTCTTAGCTGTATTCGGCGCTGTGATTTTTTTTACCATCCAGTTTTTTCGCAATCCTAAACGCACCATTCCAAAGCCAGATAACAACCTCGTGTACGCCCCTGCCGATGGGCGGGTGGTCGTAATTGAAGAAACTGAAGAAACCGAGTATTTCAAAGATAAACGCCTACAGATTTCCATTTTTATGTCACCTTTCAATGTGCATGTAAATCGAAATCCGATAGGCGGCACGGTGCAATACAAGCATTACCATCCAGGCAAATATCTTGTCGCTTGGCACCCTAAGTCTTCGGTGGAAAATGAGCGTACAACGATTGTACTGAACAATGGTAGTACCGACATCTTGCTGCGGCAAATTGCGGGGGCTATGGCCCGGCGCATCCGTAATTACCTCCAAGCGGGGCAGCAAGTAACGCAGGGCAGCGAAATGGGCTTCATTCGCTTTGGTTCGCGGGTGGATATTTTCTTGCCCTTGGACGCCAAAGTGAAAGTGCAAATTGGGCAAACCGTGCGTGGCAACCTTGACGTGCTGGCGCGGCTGTGACGGAAACCGTATAAAATAAAGCTGTTAAATTTTTATTCGCTTGCGAACGAACATTTGTTTTTTATGTAGAATATATTACGATTCCGTATCTTTGCAAGCGAAATTTTCATATCCAACCCCAATTAACCATCCTGACTGTTCCAAAATCCAACGCACATGACAGCAGCAGCACTCGGTTCCGTCACCACATCCATCGCGGATGGCATTGCCACCATTGAATTCGCACATCCAGCGCACAACGCCATGCCCAGCGACCAACTTGCTCGACTAACAGCAGCCATACAGACACTTGCCGCCAACGATGCTGCCCGCGTTATTGTTCTTAAAAGTGCCGGAGAGCGTACTTTTTGTGCTGGCGCCAGCTTTGACGAGTTAGCCGCTATCAGCGACCAAAAAAGCGGCACCCGTTTTTTTATGGGCTTCGCCAATGTGATCAATGCTATGCGCCAATGCCCGAAGTTTATCATTGGGCGCATTCAGGGGAAGGCGGTGGGTGGTGGCGTGGGGCTTGCCGCTGGCACTGATTACTGTATAGCTACGCACTTTGCCACTGTGAAACTGAGTGAACTGGCGGTGGGTATAGGCCCTTTTGTGGTCGGTCCGGCGGTCGAACGCAAAATAGGAATGAGTGCTTTTCAACAACTTGCTATCAATGCCACCGAGTGGCAAACGGCCGAATGGGCGAAAGAAAAAGGCTTGTACCAGGAAGTGTTTCCGACTATCGAACAAATGGATGCTTTCATCGAACATTTGGCAGCCAAGCTCGCCAATTCCAATCCAGCGGCCATGCGCCAGCTGAAACAAATATGCTGGGCAGGTACTGAGCATTGGGATGCGCTACTATCGGCCCGTGCAGCAATTAGCGGCGAGCTGGTTCTGTCCGATTTTACAAAAAAAGCCATTATCGCATTCAAGCAAAAAACTTGATTGTCAATTATTTAAAAATATGGAAAATTTTGATCTGATCATACAGCAATTCTTACAAATTGTAAACAACCAATTGACGAACAACGCCCCGCCAGAAACGCGCCAAACATTGGAACGCCTGCAACAACTGGGCTACAGCGAATTGGAAGCCAAAATGATGATCGCACAATGCGTCGGCCGAGACCTCAATACCACGATCACGGAGGGAAAAAGTAAGCAGCAGGAACGCTACGTTGCCCTACTGCACCGATTACCCGATATGGATTGAATGAGATGTCGTAAATATTTACGATTGACGAAATCTAAAAAAATAAAACAACTGACTTGACCCACGGCTACGATTTTTAAAAAATTACACAAAAGTTATTTAACATAGAAAATTGCGTATTTTTAAGTACAATTTTTACATAAAAAATTAATTGTCAGGCTTTTACGAGTAAACTACCCCTTTAATCATAAATCACTAAAAATATCACAATATCACAATATCACAATATCACAATATCACAATATCACAATATCACAATATGAAATCATACCTAACCGCAACCAAATTCATCAACAGCGATCACCCCAAAATACGGGCATTTGCAGAAAAAATAACCAATGGCTCACGCGCACCCATTCAAAAAGCCGTACGTATTTATTACGCCGTGCGCGATGGCTGGAAATACAATCCTTATAATATCAGCTTGCAAGATGATGCGTTGTTAGCATCCAATATTCTGCAAAAAGAAGACGGGCATTGCATAGACAAAGCAGTCCTGATGATTGCCCTGTTGCGCGCCGCAGGGGTACCCGCGCGGCTATGCTTAGCCAAAGTGTGCAACCACATTGCTGCCGAGCGCATGACCGAAGCATTTGGCACCGACGAACTCACGCCACACGGCTACGTGGAAGTGTGGCTCAACGAACGCTGGGTGAAGGCAACGCCTGCTTTCAACAAGGAATTGTGCGAGAAATTAGGCGTGGCGCCGCTCGATTTTGACGGGCAACATGATTCCGTTTTTCAAGAATTTGATCGCGCTGGCGGCCAATTCATGGCGTATTTAGAAGAGTACGGCTGCTTTGATGATGTGCCATTAGACTTTATCTATGACAATATGAAAGCGCATTACCCACGGTTTTTTACAAGCGATATTACATTCAGTAAAGAAAGATTGTTAGAGATCGTCAACGCCGCACCAGAAGATTGAATACTATCGTCTTTGAGTTTTATTTAGCAAATTGCTGTACTTTGTATAATAAGCTAAATAAATGCTTTAAATATAACCGTCAGATATTTACATCCGAGTTTAAAAGTCCTGACCAAAATGCTAAAAACCAAAGCTCAAATCGCAAAAAAAACACTCCTCGAAGCCTTTCGGCTAATGGCTACCGCCAA
>CALMSP010000266.1 GCA_937872405.1 uncultured Saprospiraceae bacterium
TGGGGCACGAAGGTAGTATTCATAAAGATGCTGCGTATCCTGCTCATAATGAGGACTTTCTGAAGCAAGATGAAATCAATTACCCCGTGAGTATCAATGGCAAAGTGCGCACGAATGTTACATTTCCAGCGGATGCGACGAAGGACAGCATTGAGAAAGCGGCACTTGAATTGGAAGCCATTCAAAAATGGCTCGATGGTAAGCAAGTAAAAAAAGTAATCGTTGTGCCCGGGCGTATGATTAATGTGGTCATTTAAAAAATAAACACACAAATGTTATTCACAAAATATCATATTTTAAAAAAATATCGTGTAATTGTTGGGGCGACTGAAAATGCACGGCGTGTAAGCCAACAGCCTCAGCGCCTGCTACATTTTTTACATTATCATCAATAAATAAGGCGCGTTGTGGCGTCACGTTATAACGATCGAGCAACACCTGATAAATACGCGGGTCAGGTTTAATGAGCCTTTCCTTGCCGGATACAACAATCCCTTCAAACCAATGAAGAAAATCAAATAATTCCAATGCGGTAGGAAAGGTTTCGTGCGACCAATTGGTTAGCGCTAACAACCGATACTTATCTTGTTGGCGTAGTGCAGTTAATATATCAACAGTTTCTGTAATAGCTCCGCCCAGCATCTCGCGCCAGCGACCATAGTAAGCACGTATTTGTGCTTCGTAAGCTGGGAATTCTGCTACTTTCTCTTCCGTCGCTTCCGCCAGCGGGCGGCCAGCATCCTGCTGAATATTCCAATCGTGGGTACAGATATGCTCAAAAAAATAGCACATTTCTTCGGCATCATCAAAAATTTCTCGAAACACATACGCCGGGTTCCAGTCAATCAATACGCCGCCAAGATCAAAGATAATCGTATCTAATTTTTTCACGGTATTATAATTTTGAAATTAAAATATTATAATGCTATTATTACAATGACAAAGCATTGAACCCTTGAGCGCTATTTTTACCATTGCCAACAGATCAAAAATATAATAGTTCGGTATATGCTGTAAGAAATTATTTTTTGTAAATAAAAAACTGGGACAGCGTTTCAAAAGCCAGTCCCAGTAGGTTATAAAGCACTATTTAGTTAAGATTTGATTTTATGATAATAATTGCACTCTATCCGCCGCAATATGAATGGTACGTACCGCCTCGGTGCGCTCGCCGATGTCCATAGCGCTATTTTCTAAACGCAGCACGCCGCGTGGGCACACCGCCGCA
>CALMSP010000267.1 GCA_937872405.1 uncultured Saprospiraceae bacterium
AGCGCCAGTAGTGCCAATAGCAGGAGAAAACCGTGCTTTAATTTCATGCTGGAAACTTTTTTTGTGAGGGAATCAGATGCGGGTGGAAAATTAGAAAAAGTAGCGCTATTAATAGCAAAACTATTTCAAATTCCAGTGCCTTTATTTTGCATAGCATCGAACATGGAAAAATGATGGGCCGAGCCGTAATCCTTCGAACCATTGTGCGCCATTAGAAGAGTCCTGAAATATTACCAGCTTCATCCACATCAATTGTTTCGGCGGCGGGTGCATTGGGTAGCCCAGGCATACGCATCATATCGCCCGTGATAGGTACTAAAAATCCAGCACCGGCGGCAATTTCGATTTCGCGCACCGTCAGTATGAACCCCTCCGGACGACCAATCAGATCGGGGTTATCAGAAAAAGATTTTTGGGTTTTGGCCATGCATACCGGCAGCTTATCCAATGACAGCTTAGCGATGCGGTTTAGATCCGTTTTGGACTTTGGCATGTACTCTACGGCCGCTGCGCCATATATTTTAGTAGCAATCGCCGCAATTTTTTCTGGCACACTCCAATTCCAATCATACAAAGGCGTAAAAGGCTGATTGTTTGCTTCCGCTAATGCCACTACCTGCTCCGCCAGATTTTGTGTGCCGCCACCACCCTTGGCCCAACCCTCCGAAAGGGCCACGGGGATGCCCAGCGCAGCGCATTTTTCCTGCACAACCTGTATTTCGGCATCGCTATCCTGATTGAACCGATTGAGTGCTACTACTACCGGCACTTCGTACAGGCGACTGTTTTCAAGGTGTTTTTCCAAGTTGCAAAAACCTTTCGCAACCGATTCAGGATCAGCATTTTGCAAATTTTTCAACGCTACGCCGCCATGATATTTTAAAGCGCGAATCGTAGCCACAATAACGATAACTTTTGGCGACAACCCAGCGGTACGGCATTTTATATTCAAAAATTTTTCGGCACCAAGGTCAAAACCAAAACCTGCCTCCGTGACCACATAGTCCGATAAGGACAGGCCCATGCGCGTGGCAATGATAGTGTTGGTGCCCTGAGCAATATTGGCGAAAGGCCCACCATGAATGATCGCCGGATTCCCTTCTATCGTTTGCACCAAATTCGGCCGAATGGCATCGCGTAGCAACGCAGTCATGGCGCCTGATGCTTTCAGATCGCGAGCGTAGATGGGTTGTTTTTCATAGGTAAAACCAACAAAAATATTGCCAAGTCGGTGCTTGAGGTCCGCCAGATTTTCCGATAGGCAAAGGATCGCCATGATCTCGGAAGCAGCGGTGATGTCGAAACCCGTTTCGCGAGGCACCCCACCAGAAGTTCCTCCCAACCCAATAACCATGTGCCGCAGTGCCCGATCGTTCATATCCATCACCCGTTTCCAGGCAATGGTGCGAGGATCTAAGTTAAGCGAATTTTTTGTATTTTGTAAGTTATTGTCAATCAATGCAGAAAGTAAATTGTGTGCTTTTTCCACTGCTGCAAAATCGCCAGTGAAATGCAAATTGATATCTTCCATCGGCAACACCTGGCTATAACCGCCACCAGTAGCGCCGCCTTTGATGCCAAACACCGGCCCTAAGGAAGGCTCACGCAATACTACGGTGGTTTGTTTGCCAATTCGATTCAAACCTTCCGCCAGCCCAATAGATACCGTAGTTTTACCCTCGCCCGCGGGCGTCGGAGAAATGGCCGAAACCAAAATGAGTTTGCTCTGGCGAATACGATCTGGATTGATCAGATGTAGTGGTAGTTTAGCCTTGTGTCGCCCATAATAATCAAGTTGATCCTCCGCCACGCCGAGCTTTTGGGCAATGTCCCGAATAGGCTGCAGCGTGACGGTCTTCGCAATGTCTAAATCTGTCATGTTTTTTGTTTGTTAGGATTTGGTTAGGTAAATTCGCGTTTTCCATTAGCAAAAATTGCCCCCTACGCGGTTTAAAGTTGCAAACTTTTAATAGCATTAGATGCGAATTATAAGTTATTTTTTTGTCAAATAGAGCGGAAATAGGGTGAAATGCAAAAAATGCTTATTTTACGATGGTCATTTTCAGTATTTTATAAAAATTACCAATAGCCTAAAGCATTTACAAAAGATTTTGTAAATATTGCAAATGTGGCTACTATTTCTTGAACAATTAATCCATATAATATGCAAACAATCCTCGGCGCAGGCGGCGCCATTGGTAGCGAATTGGCAAAATGCTTAGTCAATTATACCGACCAGATCCGATTAGTCAGTCGCAACCCGAAGCGCGTCAACCCTTCGGATGAGCTTTGGGCAGTCAATTTGCAAGACCCCTCCACGATTGATGGTGCAGTAGCCGGCTCAAAAATTGTGTACATTACTGTGGGTTTTGAATACAATATAGCCGTTTGGCGTCGGGTGTGGCCGCCATTTATACGCAATGTCATTGATGCGTGCGCCAAGCACCAAGCACGAATGGTATTTTTTGATAATGTATATTCGTATCATAAAGAGGCAATTCCGCATATGACCGAAGAGGCACCGCTACAACCACCCAGCAAAAAAGGTGCTGTGCGCAAAGAATTAGTAGATATGATACTGGATGCCGTACATGCGGGCCGAATAGAGGCTATCATAGCGCGGGCACCTGATTTTTACGGGCCTGATAATCAGACCAGCTTTTTAATAGAAACGATTTTCAAACCCTTGGCTCAGGGCAAACGTGCGAATGTACTGGCAAGTGCCGACAAAAAGCATTCTTATATTTACACGCCGGATGCAGCGCTGGCAACGGCTTTGCTGGGCAACGCCGTTGATACATGGAACCAGACCTGGCATTTACCTACCGACCCCAACACGCTAACGGGTAAGCAATGGGTAGAGCAGGTTGCGCAAGCCTTGCAAGTTGCGCCTAAGTATGCCGTCCTGCCCAAATGGGCGGTCGGTATGATCGGGCTATTTGTACCCATTATGAGAGAAGCGCATGAAATGTTATATCAGAATGATCGTGATTATTTTTTTGATAGCAGCAAATTCATGCGGCGCTTCCCAGATTTTGACATTACTACCTACGCTGAAGGTGTGCAGGCAATAGTGCAGGCGGATGCGCCACGTCTGCGGCAGGCGTAATGAGTGTACCTTGTTATTGCAATGAAATAAAATAAAAATTCTCGCTCCGATTTTTGTCGTGCAGCGAGAATTTTCATATTAAAGAGTGATTCGGCTGGGATTCGAACCCAGGACCCATACATTAAAAGTGTATTGCTCTACCAACTGAGCTACCGAATCGAGGTGCTTTTTTAAAAAGCGTTGTAAAAATACGACCGTTTTTGGAAAAACCAAGTACGTGTCAGATTTTTTTGAAAAACTTATGGAGTAACACAAATGATGTAAAAAGAGTTTCGCATTTGGGCTAAAAAATTTTTGGAGCATCTGGCGGCGTTGCTTGTGCTACCATTTCCAAAAATGCCGCTTGATCGTTGAAATTTGACAACACCTGGGTAGCCCCCAGCTTGGTAAGCATTTCGATATCATTGCGGCGGCTTATGCCAACAAAATCCATATTCAAATTGCGCGTAGCATGTACATCCCAAGCAGCATCACCAATGTACACAACCTTGTCAAACGTGGGTTGTACCGCACATGCAAGCCGGCGTGCCGCTTCAATAATGTCCTCACGGGTCGTCTTACCATCTGCACCGCTCAGCGGCATGGACAAAGAAGGAATACCCACATGTTGTAATTTGATATGCGCCGGACGCTGCCAGCCGCCGGTAGCAATAGCAGGTACATAGTCAGGGTCAGCTAACAAACGGTGTAGCAGCGCCGCAGCGCCAGGTATCTCATAAAATTTTTCAGGTGTTTGTAGTCGGTTTTGTTGCAGGCGTTGAATGTATATTTCTTGAAAAGCAGATACTTCTTCTTGGGTTGTCTGGCGCGCAAAGTGCTGTTGCACAACGGTTTGAAAAATAGCTGTATCCGTTACATGCGGATAATAACTCCAGTCAATAGTCGGGAACAGACGACCGTACACTTGCTCATAGGTCTGCGCAAAACACAGGCTATCAGCTTGATTGTCGCATTGCACTAAGGTGCCATCTACGTCAAAAATGAGTAGCATCATAATCAGATAAACATTGATTCCAATTTAGATATAGCCCATTTTTTAAAAAAGAAATTCATTTTCAATACATTATCCACACATCCACACATCAACTGCTTTTAGTTTCAAACACAATCGCCTCCCAAGGGCGCAAGTGCAGCGTTGACGCATAGGCAGCATCGGCGCCATAGTTGCCAATGACACGCGCCGTAGGTTGCAAGTTTGCGGGTAACTCATAGCTCAGGTGCGCTGAAGAAAAATTCAAGACAATTAGATACTGGTCGGCGTCCAGCGTGCGCGTATAGGCAAATACTTGCGGATACTTGGGGTCAAGATCGTAAAAATCGCCATAAATGAGGGCTGGCGTGGCTCTTCGAATAGCCAATAGTGCTTTGAAATAGTGCAGCACAGAATCTGGGTCGGCCAGTGCCTGCGCTACATTTACTTGCGGGTAGTTTGGGTTCACCACAAACCAAGTACGGTCGGCAGTGCTGAAGCCTGCGTGCGCGCTGTCGTCCCATTGCATGCAGGTACGCGCATGATCCCGACTGGTTTTCAATAGATTAGCTAAAAAAGCCTGTGGGTCGGCGCCTGCTTCCAACATTTGAGCCTGCCAAGCATTACGGGCATTGATGTCGTCGTAGGTCTCTATACCGCCAAAGGGATAATTGGTCATACCGATTTCGTCGCCTTGATAAATGTAGGGCGTACCTTTCATCGTGAGCAGTAAGGTGGCCAGCATTTTGGCGGCAGGTACTCGAAATGGCGGCACATCATTGGCGAAGCGCGACACCGGACGCGGGCAATCGTGATTGCTCAGAAAAATAGCATTCCAACAGTGGCTATCTAATGTTTGCTCATAGCGTGTAAAAATAGCCTTTAAATCCGGTAGCTGGTAAGGCTTGTGGGTCCAGAAATCCCCTTCCCGATCCAAGCTAACCACATCAAACTGGAAAATCATATTCAACTCTTGGCGGCGCTCATCTACCAGCAAAGGCGTTTGCTCCAGCGTAATGCCTGCAGCTTCACCCACCGTCATAATATCATATTGCGAAAGCACTTCGCGGTTCATTTCCTGTATATAATCGTGCAATTTGGGCCCTGATGCGTAAACTTTGCCATAGTTGCCATCATAATCTGCTGGGAAATCGGGGAAAACTGGATCTTTGGAAATAAACGGAATGACATCCATGCGGAAGCCGTCCACGCCCTTGCTTAGCCAAAAGTGCATCATGTTGTAAATCTCGCGGCGCACCTTAGGATTTTCCCAATTAAGATCAGGCTGCTTCTTCGCAAAAAGATGCAGATAATATTCGTCGGTTGGTGCATCATATTCCCAAGCAGAACCACTAAAATAAGACACCCAATCGTTCGGTGGGGCCCCGTTTTTACTAGGTCGCCAGATGTAATAATCACGGTAGGGATTATCTTTGGATTGCCGCGATTCGACGAACCAGGTGTGCTCATCAGAAGTGTGATTGGCAACCAAATCCAACACCAAGCGCAGCCCGCGTGCTTTCACTGCCCTTAGCAGATGATTAAAATCGGCCATTGTGCCAAATTCGGTCATAATATCCTGATAATCAGCAATATCGTAGCCATTATCTGCGTTAGGCGATTTAAAAATCGGCGACAACCAAATCACATCCACGCCCAATTCCTGGATATAATCTAATTTTTCTGTGATCCCATTCAGATCACCAATACCATCTCCATTGCTATCTTTAAAACTGCGCGGATAAATCTGATACACGACCGCCTCTTTCCACCACCGACGGGTGTAGCCATTGGAGGTATGCTCATTGGATGTATTCGATAAGGAATCGGTCATAACGCAAAGCATTAATGTGGTGAATCAAATAAGTAAAAAAGACCCATCCGCCGTGAATGAGTCTTTTTTTTGCATTTTTAAAACATTAAAAAGCAAAGGCTTGGATTCTTTTGTGGAGGTAAGGGGAGTCGAACCCCTGACCTCTTGCATGCCATGCAAGCGCTCTAGCCAGCTGAGCTATACCCCCTTATTGTGTAGCAAATTACCTCTTGATGCCAATAATCGCTTTGTTATAATGGAACATCTTCCAATAAAGCGAGGCGAATTTACAACTTTTACAGAAATAAAAAAAGAAATCCGCTAACTTCGCATCGAATCTTAATCATATCGCCATGGAAAAAATTACGGAGGCGTCCTCGAACTACCGGCATCTGGAGCAGATGAGCGTATCGGAAGTATTACAACATATTAATAACGAGGATAAGACAGTGCCTCATGCTGTAGCGCACGCCATTCCTGCCATCGAAGCATTAGTTAAGTTGGTTGTAGAAAAAATGCGCGAAGGTGGCCGCCTGTTTTATATTGGTGCTGGCACGAGCGGTCGGCTGGGTATCTTGGATGCATCAGAATGCCCGCCTACATTTGGCGTGCCCGACGATTGGGTAATCGGCTTGATTGCTGGTGGCGATTATGCTATTCGCAAGGCCGTAGAGTTTGCTGAAGACAGTGAGACGCAAGCCTGGGAAGATTTGCAGCAGTATTACATTGATAGTCAAGATGTTGTAATTGGTATTGCCGCTTCAGGTACCACGCCTTACGTAGTACATGGGCTGAAGACCTGCCAGCAGCACAGCATTGTTACTGGCTGCATCACTTGCAACCCTGGGGCGCCCGTATCCGAATTTGCAGATCACCCAATTGAGGTGGTTGTCGGGCCGGAGTTTGTCACCGGTAGTACGCGCATGAAAGCCGGTACAGCACAAAAATTAGTACTAAATATGATTAGTACTACTGTAATGATCCAACTGGGGCGGGTGCTTGATAACAAAATGGTGGACATGCAGCTAAGCAACAACAAATTATTGGATCGTGGCACTAAAATTCTGATGAATGAACTGGAGCTGCCCTACGAAGAAGCCCGCAAGCAACTGCTGGAGCATGGCAACGTGCGCAAGGCAATGGAGGCACATCGGCAGCATCAGGAGGGGGTGTAAGTAAACGAGCGCGCCTCATGTCCGCTGAAAAATATTTGATAGGGCTAAAGTTTTGTACTAAAATTCCGTCGTTTGTGTAGTTCAAGTTGTAACAGAACTCGAAACGAACAAGCAAGTACTAGGATGAATCTGATTATTGATAGCGGGGCTACAAAAGCAACCTGGACGCTGACCGATGGTAGCCAGGTCGTCATGCAGACATATACAGCAGGGTTGCATCCGCTGCTAATGCCCGACGAGACCCTGCGCGCACTCATGCTGGAAGCACAGCAACGCGGCATTACCTTTCCAAGCCATATCCACTACTACGGCACCGGCTGCCGCAGCGAGCAAGCACGCGAACGCATCGCCCAACTCCTCCGTGAATCATTTCCCACAGCCACCACAATAGATGTGCAAACCGATCTACTGGGTGCTGCACGCGCCTCCTGTGGGTGGACGCATGGCATCGTCTGCATTCTGGGTACAGGCTCCAACGCTTGCCTGTACGATGGCAAGCAGATACTTGCCAATCGTGGCGGTTATGGCTTCATACTCGGCGACGAAGGTAGCGGCGCAGCAATGGGTAGGCAACTGCTATCCGATTTTCTGCACGATCTGCTACCGCCAACTATTCGAACGGCCCTCATCGAGCGCTACCAATTAAGCACCGATGCCATCATAGAAGCCACTTATCGCCGTGCCGCACCCAGTAGATTCTTGGCGAGTTTTGCGCCATTTTTGTTAGAACATAATACCGACGCCCACATCCGGCATATCATTGAGCAACAACTAACTCTATTCTTACAAAAATGTGTATGCCCTTACGCCGCGGCCATTCCCGTACATTTTATCGGTTCTATCGCTTGGCATTTTCAAGCATTTGTGCACGAAGCCCTTCAACTCCAACAATTGCAACTTGGCAGCATCAGCGCCGATCCCATGGGCGGATTAGTAGCCTTCCATCAGCCGCCTATAGCCCCTTAAACACCTCCTTGCACCATTTTTGATACTAAAAGAACCTCCAAAACATCTCTGCAGAACCTACTAAGCATTTTTATAGAACTTACAAAGCATTCTTACAAGACTTACAAAACATCTTTACAAGACTTACAAAGCATCTTTACAAGACTTATAAAACATCTTTACAAGACTTATAAAACATCTTTACAAGACTGTCCTCTTCCCCAACAGCGCAACCACATAAAAGTAGAGAGTTAGGCAAAAAT
>CALMSP010000268.1 GCA_937872405.1 uncultured Saprospiraceae bacterium
TGATGGACGGCGCAACCGAAATCAAGTGCTCGGAATTTGGTGACGAGATTATCAAGAATATGTAATTAAAAACATGTTTTTACATCATAAAGCCTCTGTGAAATGCAACTCGCAGAGGCTTCGTTTTTTAAAAACGCGCCCGAATCACCCTTTTTGATTGCCCGTTATTGCCAATGGCCACGATAAATATATTGCTATAATCCTCGTCACCAATTGCTTCAAAGCGGTCTTCGCCGATAATCTGGTTTACCAATTTAGGAATAGAATTAGAATGCCCAATAATCAGAAGGCGCCTCCCCTGCTGCTTTTGTAGCAATCGGGGCGCAAATTCCAGATCCTTATGATCATATAACATAATTACCTGTTGTTGTGCGGTAGCTACCGGCTGTGCTGTTTTCATAGTGCGAACAAATCGAGTTGTATAAATACCGTTTAGTGGACAATTTTTTAATATTTTCGTCAGATGTGCCGCACGAGCTTGACCAGCGGGCGTAAGTATTGGGTCATCCCCTTCAGTAGCCTTTTCGGCGTGGCGCACTGCGATTAGCAGAATAGCAGTAGAATCATCCGTGAAAGGAAGCGTGTCGGAAGTGCCATTGGTGAACATCAACGCACGGTCGGTGATCGCCAATAGGGTATCGTTGCGCAACTCAATAGCTGTTTTAATTTCTGTTTCTGAGGTTTGCTTGCTATCATTTTGGCTACAAGCGCTACATAACAGTAATGTTACCCACAAAATATGATGAAACTTTATCATAATTTTATGCTTTTTTAATGCTCATTAATACCAAGATAAATGTTTGTTAATAACTCTATTCTTCCACAGGTACCGCTTGCGCAAATGATACCTCTATCTGATTGCGCAGAATATCGTCTAAAGTTTCGCGTTGGCGGATGAGGTAGTCCTTACCCTGATGTACCAGCACCTCCGCTGGGCGATAGCGCGAATTGTAATTGGAAGACATCGTAAAGCAATACGCCCCCGCATTGTGGAAGCAAAGGACATCGCCTTCGTGGATTTCCGAGATCTGGCGGTTCACGCCAAAAGTATCGGTTTCGCAGATGTAGCCCACCACCGTGTAAAAGCGCGACTTGCCATTAGGGTTGGAAATATTGGTAATTCGATGATACGAATTGTAAAACATGGGTCGAATGAGATGATTCAAGCCAGAATCTACGCCTGCAAAAATAGTGGAAGTGGTTTGTTTAATAACATTTACTGGCGCCAAGAAGTAGCCGGCCTCGCTCACCAGAAACTTACCTGGTTCAAACATAAGCGTAAGGTCTTTGCCATATTCAGCACAAAAAGCATTGAAACGCGCAGAAATCTTTGCACCAAGTTCTTCTATGTCGGTCTCGATATCGCCTTCTTTATAAGGTACTTTGAAGCCAGAGCCAAAGTCAATATAATCGAGGAATTTATAATCTTTGGCGATGTTGAGCAGAATTTCTGCCCCCATCAGAAAAACATCTGCCTCCAGAATATCTGAGCCGGTGTGCATGTGAATGCCCTCTACTTTGATATTGGTGGCTTCCACAAGCCGTCGCACCAAAGGCATCTGATGAATGGAAATACCAAATTTGGAATCAATATGCCCAACGGAAGTCTTGGCATTACCGCCCGCCATAATGTGCGGATTGATGCGAATGCAAACCGGCACATCGGGGTGAGCCTGCCCAAACTGCTCCAGAATGGATATATTGTCAATGTTGATGCGCACGCCATGCGCTACCGCCATTTCGATTTCCTCTAAGCTCACGCAGTTGGGTGTGTAAATAATGTCCTGCGGGGCAAACCCGGCCCTCAGCCCCACCATTACTTCTTGAATAGACACCGTGTCAAGTCCTGCGCCCATGTTCTTAAACAATTTCAGGATATTGATATTGTTGAGCGCTTTGCAGGCGTAGTTAATTTTTAGGCGTTTTACATTAAAAGCGTTTGTAATGCGTCTGTACTGGCGCTCCATGCCGGCGCTATCATATACATACAATGGCAGATCATACTTATCGGCTAACGCAAGCGGATCCACGCCTCCGCTGAGCATGTAATGGTTGTTTTCCAATATCATATTTGAATTCAATTTTCATTTTACGATTTTAGCCTGCAAAAATAAGCATTTTCAAGTTAGATTGCGACAATAACTGCTAATGAGATCAAAACGTTCGTTGATTTTAAAAAAAGTCGAGATAAGCGCTTTGGCTCATCCCGACTCTTTTAAAATAGTGTTTCGCTCAATAAAAGTTTTAATTATAATGACTCAATACGCTGGTTATCAATTATTTATATGCTTAAATTTACTACTCCTTGACTTCTGGTAATAATACCAAGCGCATAAAATTATCGGCATTAAAGTACCGATTGGCTGCCTTTTGCAAGGCCATGCTGTTCAGTTGATCCACTTTGGCATCATATAGTGCCGTTTCAAGTTCATCAAGCGCTATACCATTTTGGTATCGGGAGAGTAGTTGACCACTCCAAAAGCTATTTTCTTTCAAATTTTTTATGCGCGTTTGTTTCTGTGTTTCGCGTATTTTCTGCAAATCTTTTTCGTCAGCACCCTTTGTTTTGATAACGTCAATGTCTGTCAACGCCGTTTGTATGAGTTCATCCGTCATGTTGGGGTCGCAATTAAATGAAATCGTTATAAAATAAGACGGTTTGGGATATTGAGAAGGCGATCCAAATACGGATACGCCATATACGCCGCCTTTATCTTCGCGCATGCTCTCCCGAAGTTTGATGCGCAGCAGATCGAGCAGGGAAGCAAATTCGTAGCGCTGTTGGGCATCTGCATAGTCAAAATTACCGTGAAACGTTAACTCCACTAAGGATTTTGGCGCTTCCCCGCGTATAATTGTTTTTTCAAGGCGTCCGGGCACAAGATTCGCCTGTACATCACGCCAGGTTTCTTGGCGCCCAGCGGCGGGTAGGTTGCCAAGATACGTAGCAAGTAGGGGGCTAATTGTAGTGGTATCAAATGTACCTACTATGACAAAAGTGAAATCGGAAGCATCGGCAAAACGCTCGCGATAAATGCGCAGTACGTCCTGTAAGACAATTCGGTCGAGGTCTTCCGCCTTTGTCATTAGGCGACGTGGATGGTTGTTGTACTTCAATTTGTTGCGCTCATCGTTGAAAAAGAAGTACGGATTTGCCATCATATTTTTAAAAATAGATTGCTGCCTAATAATGAAAGACTGCAACGCCGCATCATCGAGGCGGGGGGATGTACAATACAAGTAGATCATCTGCAGCAATGTCTCTAAGTCATCGGGCGAGCAACTGCCATTGAAACCTTCGTACAATTCTGTTATATAAGGACTGATATTCAGACGTTTACCTGTTAATTTTTTTTGTAACTCAACCGCATTAAAAGAACCAATTCCGCTTTGATCTATTAGTTGAGCAGCATTAGCGGCACTTTGATAATCGGCATCGCTATACAAAGAATGTCCACCAGGACTGAACGCACTCACTAGGATTTCGTCATTTTTAAAATCGGTTGGTTTGAGTATAACGCGAATGCCGTTTTCGAGCTTTAATTCTTTGATGTTCAGTCTTTTATGTGATTTTTCTTCAATGATTTTTGCCGGTGTAAGGCGTTCAGACAGCAGGGGTGCATCCGATACTTGATCCACGTAGGGTGGGGGAGTGCTGCTATCAATTTCATCCAGCAAGGTTTGCAATTCTGCCTCGGTAGGCAGTGGGCTATTCGCTTTGTCGGGGCCAGTTACTACCAATACGCGGTTATCTTTAGTGATCCACCAGCGAGGCAAAGGGTTGATATCGGTCAGCGTGATCTGTGGCAGCAACGACTGGCACAGTTGCAGGTATTGTTCGGCGTCGGGCATTGGTGTTTCACGCAAATACCAAGAGACTAACCGCATGGCGAGCGTACCAGACTGTGTCTTGTCTCGTTCGCGGAAAGCGCTTTCCGCAGCTTTGAGCAACTCCGTTTTTTGGCGTGCCAGTTCGGTTTCGGTAAAGCCATGCACTTGCGCTCGGCGCACTTCGAGCAGCACAGCCCGCAACCCGCTAATTGCCTGACCTTCAGCGGTAAAAGCATAGGCATTGTAGGAATCAATGTCGCCCAAGTCAGCACCATAGCCAGTAGAAGCAAATGTAAAAGGTGGATTGGGTTGTTGTTGCAGTTCAAATAAGCGAGCGTTTAGCATTCTATTGTACAAATTGCGCGCTAATAAAGCCTTATAATCTGCTATACTACGCACTTCTTGCCGCGGATGCTTGTAAAAAACCTGTGCCGTAGTGAAAGCGGCTTCTTTGTCGCTACAGATAGCGAACAGCGTTTCCTGATGCCCAGGTACACGGTAATGCTCGCGCTCGCGGGGCTTATTTTTAGTAGCGGCGATGCGCCCAAAACGCGCCTTGATTTCTCGTTCCATCCATGCCAGGTCAAAGTCGCCAACAGCGATGACAGCCATAAGCTCCGGGCGATACCAATCTTGATAAAAGCGTTTCACCGTTTCGTAAGGTGCTTTTTCTATAATAAGCGGATCCCCAATCGGTAGGCGTTCGGCGTAACGCGATCCTTGGTACAGGGTAGGAAAATATTGCTGCTGCATTCGCTGATCGGGGCTAAGGCGATTGCGCCATTCTGAAATGACCACGCCGCGCTCTTTGTCAATTTCTTCAGCATCGAAGGTGATCGCGCTTGCCCAATCTTCGAGTATTAACAACCCTTTTTCCAGCAGCGCTATGCTATCGGTGCGGGCTTGTATCATATAAACCGTTTCGTCAAAACTGGTGTAAGCATTCAGATCTGGCCCGAAGCGCGTTCCGATGGATTCGAGATAATCTACCAAAGCGCTTTTAGGAAAATGCTGCGTGCCATTGAATGCCATGTGTTCTACAAAATGCGCCAGCCCCAACTGATCGGCATCTTCCTGCATCGAGCCTGCTTGCACGACCAAGCGCAGTTCGGCGCGTTGCTCCGGTTTAGCGTTTTGCCGGATGTAGTAGCGCATACCATTAGCGAGGGTACCGCTTTTCACGGCAGGATCAAAGGAAATAGGTGCTTTGGGTTGTTGCACCTGTGCCCATGTATGGCTGCTTACTATCAACAGTATGGACGAACAGAATAAACGAATGTTTTTCATGACTTCGATTTTTTTAATCAAGATTAGCAAAATGGGTTTACTTTTTAATAACTAAAAACTTAGTGAAAAAATTGGATGCACTAAAAAAATTAACAAATCTGGAGCAAGGTTGCTACTCTTGGCTCCAATTTAATCTGCAAATGCTGTTTCTTCAGAAGCGCATCGTCAAGGGAATGCTTGATGGGTAGAAGTGTACGTCGAACGCCTTACTTAACATAATATAAATTATGAGTAAAATTAGGTGTGTTAATATAGTTACTGCTCAGGAAATTGCATTTCTGTTAAACCTAAAAAGAAAAAGTTACCCAGCGGGCACGACTTGTTTGAAATATTCATACGTGCGCACCAATCCTTCAGCGCGTGGTACGCGAGGCTCCCAAGCTAACAAGTCGCGTGCTTTTGAAATGTCAGGTTGCCGAATTTTTGGATCATCCACCGGAAGCGATTTATGCACGATCGTAGCTTTGGGGTTGCCCACCAGCGTAAGGATTTCTTCCGCCAATTGTTTGACCGTTATTTCATCAGGATTACCAATATTTACAGGCATGTGATAGTCGCTAAGCAGCAGTCGGTAAATGCCTTCAATCAGGTCATCTACATAACAAAATGAGCGCGTTTGCGAACCATCGCCAAATACCGTCAAACCCTCGCCGCGAATCGCCTGCGCAAAAAATGCCGGCAGCGCCCGACCATCTTCCACGCGCATTCGAGGGCCATACGTATTAAAAATGCGCACAATACGTGTTTCTACCTGATGAAAATTATGATACGCCATAGTAATCGCTTCCAAAAAGCGTTTGGCTTCATCATACACCCCTCGCGGGCCCACAGGATTGACGTTGCCCCAATAGGTTTCCGACTGCGGATGGGTAAGCGGATCGCCATATACTTCTGACGTGGATGCCACCAAAATGCGCGCTTTCTTAGCCAAGGCTAACCCAAGTAAATTGTGCGTACCTAAGGCTCCGACTTTTAAGGTTTGAATTGGCATTTTCAGATAATCAATTGGGCTGGCAGGTGAAGCAAAGTGCAGGATATACTCCAACGGGCCAGAGACATGCACGAATTTAGTAATATCGTGATAATGGAATTCAAACGCTTGGAGCGGAAATAAGTGCTCAATATTGCTGAGGCTACCGGTGAGCAGATTATCCATACCAATGACATGGTAGCCCTCACGAATGAAGCGATCGCAGAGATGCGACCCCAAGAAACCAGCTGCGCCGGTGATCAGAACTCTTTTCACTGTGCAAAATTTGTGACAAATATAACGCAAAAGACTGCAAATAAAACTAAAATTATGCTCAAGCTGATTACTTTTGCTAAAAAAAGAGAATGCGGTTGTTCGGTTTGTTATTTTGTGGCGTTCTGATGGCTTCAATAGCGACGGCACAAGTCTCAGCGGAAAATATTGGATATGGCATTTTATTTCATATCGGATTGGGCGGCCAGTTGCCCGGTGGTGATTTGCAAGAACGCTTTGGCCCAAACATGAACTTTGGTGGTGGGCTGGAATTCATAACCGAAAAAAGTAATCTAATATTAGGAGTAGAAAGTTATTATTTGTTCGGAACCGATGTTAGAACCAACGTACTATCCAACTTGCAAACACCAGATGGATTTATCATTGGCAATGACCGCTCTTATGCGGATATTCAGTTACGCCAGCGCGGTTTTTATCTTGGCATCTTACTGGGCAAATTATTTACACTATCTGCTACCAATCCGCGATCAGGGCTTCGGATTACGGGCAGTGCCGGGCTACTACAGCACAAAATTCGCATTCAGGACGATCCGATCCGAGCAGTACCCCAATTATTTGGTGATTACAAGAAAGGTTATGACCGCCTCACGAATGGGCTGGCTTTCAACGAATGTATTGGTTATCAAGTGCTTAGTAGGGATCGCCGCGTTAATTTCTTTATAGGTATAGAATGTACCCAAGCCTTTACACAAAGCCGCCGAGATTTCAATTTTGATACCCGCAGCCGCGACGACACCAAACGCTTTGATCTGCTCACCGGTATTCGAGCGCATTGGATACTACCCTTTTATATAGGCAAAAGCGCTTCCGAAATTTATTACTAAATGCTAATGTCCATTTTATTATACAATATTGGAGTTCGTGCGTACCTACTGGCAATCTGGGGCGCACAGTTTTTTAATAAAAAAGCCAAACTCTGGATAATCGGAAGGCGCAATTGGCAACAACGCTACGCGGCCGATTGGCAACAGAAAAACCCAGAAGGCAAACCCTGCATTTGGGTGCATTGCGCCTCGCTTGGTGAATTCGAGCAGGGCCGCCCCGTAATCGAACGCCTGCACCGCGAATATCCGCAGTATAAAATTTTGCTTACTTTCTTTTCTCCTTCCGGTTATATTGTCCGCCAGCGCTATGTGCATGCCGATTACATTTGCTACTTGCCTGCCGACAGCCCCCGCAATGCGCGCATTTTTGTAGAATTATTCAAGCCCATTATGGCTATTTTTGTAAAATATGAATATTGGCTACACTTTCTCAATGCGTTGCAAAAAAAGGGCGCCCCTACCCTACTCATATCCGGTATCTTTTCTGAAGACCAGATTTTCTTTAAATGGTATGGCGCTCTGTTTCGGAAGGCGCTTCCCGGTTTTCATCATATTTTTGTGCAAAATAGCGCTTCAGCAGATTTATTAAAATCCTTGAAAATCAAATCTTTCAGTATAGCTGGTGATACTCGCATAGATCGCGTGATGCAAATTTCGCACGAAGCAACCGAATTAGAATTTGTTGACGAATTCGCTAATAATCACCGCGTATTGGTAGCTGGTAGCACCTGGCCCCCCGACGAGGCAATATTGGCTACCTTTATCAACCAAGATTTACCAGACGATTGGAAAGTGATTATTGCTCCTCATCATATTAGTGAAAATCATCTTATCCGCATCGAACGTGCCCTCGAATTGCCTTTGGTTCGCTATTCTGAACTCACGCCAATCAACGCGCCTATTGCCCGTATTTTGCTCATTGACAACGTCGGAATGCTCGCTCGCCTTTATCGCTACGGACGCTTAGCCTACATTGGCGGTGGTTTTGGCGCTGGTATTCACAATACCTTAGAGCCTATTGCTTTTCGATTGCCCGTCATTTGTGGGCCAAACAAGCATGAACACTTCGAAGAGACGCGCTTCCTGAGTGCAAAAGGTGGCGCTTTTATCATTCACAATACAGCTGCGTTATTTAGTATTTTTGTAAAATTAGCCAACGAAAGTACTTGGACTAAAGCCTCCGAGACAGCCTACCAGTATGTGTTGAATAATCAGGGTGCTACCGATAAAATAATACAATTAATTAAGGATCATAAATTTTTGACTATCAAAACTTTATAACAAAAATGCGCTCATCCGAAGCCATATTTCAAGCATTTGGGCAACTCAATGTACTAATTATTGGTGATGTGATGATTGATCGTTACCTAAGTGGCAGCGTAGAGCGTATTTCACCAGAGGCACCGGTACCAGTTGTGCATTTGCAGCAGCAGGAAAACCGACTGGGCGGTGCCGCCAACGTAGCCCTCAACTTGCGGGCGCTTGGCGCCAATGCTTATTTGTGCGGTGTAATCGGGGATGATGCCGATGGCGATATTTTTCAAGCGCTCATGCCGGAAGCGGGGCTATCCGTGAAAGGGATATTGCGCTCCAGCGAACGCCCGACCACCGTAAAAAGTCGCATCCTTGCCGGTAGCCAGCAATTACTGCGCGTTGATCATGAAATGACCGCTGATCTTTCTGCACAAGAATCTGTTCAATATTTGCAAATTGTACGCAACTTATTAGACGAACGTACTATTCATGTCATTTTATTGCAAGATTATAATAAAGGTGTGCTTTCCCTTGAAATTATCCGCGCTATTATGTTAGAAGCGCTTCGGCGAGACATCCCAACTGCTGTTGACCCTAAGTTTCATAACTTTTGGGCGTACAAGCGCGTTACTTTATTCAAACCCAATTTGAAAGAAATTCGTAGCCAATTACCAACGCCGGTGCTGCCCGAACGTACTTCATTGTGCCAAGCCGCTGAAGCAATTCGAAAAAAAATTGGCAATGAATACACACTTATTACACTGAGTGACAAGGGTTTATTCATTGAAAAAAATGGTGATGATTGGTTAGAATCCACCCGGCCGCGCCAGATAGCGGATGTAAGCGGCGCCGGTGATACCGTGATTAGCGTAGCGGCATTGGGTTTAGCTATCGGATTATCCCTGCGCGAAATGGCAGCCCTTGCCAATCTTGCGGGCGGGCAGGTGTGCGAGCGCCTTGGCGTAGTACCTGTGAATAAAACGCAGCTACAGCAAGAATATGATGACTACCGACAAATGGCTTGAATATATTGTCTGATACTATCATATCCTATTTTTGTTACCCAAATACGCGAAAAGACACTAATTTCACAACGAAACATATGCACTTTTATTTATCAAAATATTAAACAGTATCAAATGAAAAGAAAAACTATTACTACGTTCAGCTTACTTGTTGCAATGTTGCTGCTTTTTGGACAAAATATGCAAGCACAAGCGCAGGCTTTTTATACCGAAACATTTCCAAGCCAAGCAGCATTCAACGCTTGGACGCGCGGTGGAAACAATCAAGGGCCAGCAGTCTGGCGCTGGAGCAATAATACGAATGGGCTTTTTACTGGTCAGCCATCCTTTGCGGCAACTACGGCAGCTAATGGTTTTGCCGAATTTAATTCGGATGCCAATGGTGAATTTCTGCATGATGTCCACTTAACCTCTCCTGTTATTAATTGTACAGGTCGGAACCAAGTATTCGTGCGTTTCGAAAATCAATATGCTTACTTTTCTGGCGGCGATGTATCCATTGTAGAGGTAGGTGTAAGTATAAACGGCGGTAGCTACAACTATCGGCGTGTACTGCAAAATGTAAGCCCTAACGACCTCCGCGCAGCGGTACAGGTGGCTGTTGTTGAGCTGCCCGAAGCCACTAATCAAGCGAATGTACGCATCCGTTTTCGCTGGCGTGGTTTTTACGAATATGCATGGCGCATTGATGATATCGGCATATTTGATAGCAATCCTTTACCGGCTAATGATTTAGCGGTAGATTTACCCTTGATCCCATCTAATTTTGCAACACCGATCACTCAAGTTGACAGTATTATATTTGGTTGTAGAATACAAAATGTAGGCGCACAAGCGCAGACCAACGTGAGGGCGCGGGTAGAAGTGCGGCGTAATAACCTACTCGTATTCAGCGATACAAAAACGATAGGCACTTTACAACCAGGGGTAAATGATACGGTGTTTTTTGATAAGGCTTATTTACCTTCGGAGGTCAATAATTATACGTTCTTATATAGCGCAACACAAGATGCTACCGATGCCAATCCAGCCAATAATAGCTTGGAAGGCGAATTTGTTGTCACCCAAGAAGTTTTTGCTAAAGACGATGGAGACATTGAGAGTGCCACGCAACCAGGCGAAGTGGCCGGCGAATTCTGGGAAATTGGTAATCTTTATCGCATTGTAAATACCGGCACAGAGGCTTATGCTGTAGAATTTTCCATCGCCAGCAATGATAATGCACATCACGGAGAGTCGGTTACGGTTTTGCTGTATCGGGTAAAACCTGATAATAATCCAAACTTCACGGATGACGATTTGGAGATTGTTGGTTTTGGTACGTATGACTTTACGAATGAAGCAAACTTTGGTTTATTTACCGCTGACTTGATTCCATTGGAAGGCACCGGATTGGAACCTGGCGTACGATTGGAACCTGGCGAATACTTCCTCACGGTACAATACAACGCCGAGATGTTCATGCCTTATAGTTCCTTAGCTTACCATTATGATTTTGCTACGGTAGTCAAAAACGGTAGTTGGTTCCTCGGTGGATTTGGTGAAAACATAACAGCTTTGGTTCGGATGCGTGTACGCGAACGCGCAACTTCCACGCGCACCCCACGCTTGACCGACTCGCAAGTGCTTGTTTTTCCGAATCCGGCTAACGCGCAAGTGCAAGTAAAACTTGACCTCCAATTGCCTAACGGACCTGTGCAAATGCGGGTAACGAATAGCATGGGCAACATACTGTGGCAGCGCAACTTGGATCAAGCAGATACGCCTTTTACAATCGAAACGCAGAACTGGCCGGCAGGTGTATATTTTCTGCATACGCGCACCCGCGAGGGAATGCTTACGAAGCAATTCGTCATCCAGCGATAAAATACTCAACATGTGTCGGGGGTTGGTGGAGAACCCTCAACACATCATTTATCTTTATCCTAACTGGGCCAGCGCTTCCTCAATGCTCTTGATTTTGGCTTCGCCGTCGGCTAATTTCTTCCGCTCGGTGTCCACTACTTGGG
>CALMSP010000269.1 GCA_937872405.1 uncultured Saprospiraceae bacterium
AACCCAAATCTGATCATTTTCGACTTCAAAAACGAATTTTAAACATACTCTTAGATACCAGATATCAGATGCCAGAAGGGACTGCAGTATGATCTCTGACAATAGATGAGATTTCGTAAATCTTGAAGATTTGCGAAATCTAAACGAATTGCTTCATCCATTTACGATACTTCCAAAGTTTTGCAAATGCAGTGTCTAAAATCTATCGTCTAAAAAGGTTATCACACATGTACATGCCATACTTCTGCTGCCTCTTTGGCTAAGCGTTCGCGGTGGTCCGGATGCGCTATATCAATCAACGCCTTAGCGCGCTCGCGGATACTCTTGCCAAACAAGTTGGCTACGCCATATTCCGTTACAATATAATGCACATGCGCGCGGGTGGTCACTACCCCAGCGCCAGGTTTGAGCATACAGGTTATTCTGCTGATGCCTTTGTTCGTCACGGAAGGCAGGGCGATGATAGGTTTGCCACCTTCCGAAAGCGCAGAGCCACGCACAAAATCCAACTGCCCCCCTACCCCAGAATAGATGCGGGTGCCAATAGAATCAGCGCACACCTGTCCGCTCAAGTCCACTTCTATGGCGCTATTGATGGCCGTAGCCTTAGGGTTCTGCCGGATGATGGCTGTATCATTCACATACTGAATATCAAGTACACGTACAATGGGGTTGGCATTAACAAAATCGTACAAACGCTGCGAGCCGACCAAGAAACCAGTCACAATATGATTGCGATGCCGCACTTTGTGCTGATTCGTGATGACGCCTTTTTCAAATAAGGATAAGATACCATCCGAAAACATTTCGGTGTGCACACCCAACTCTCGGTGCCCTTCCATGGCCGCCAGCGCCGCGTTGGGTATGGCGCCAATGCCCATTTGTATGGTAGCACCATCTTCTACTAAATTGGCAATGTAGTTACCAATGCGGGTTTCCACTTCATCTGGTGGCGGCAGAATCAACTGGTGCATCGGATAATCCACTTCTACCACTTTGTGGAATTTGCTGATATGAATATTGCCGTCCCCGTTGGTGCGCGGCATGTTAGGATTGATTTCCGCTATCAGCAATTTGGCAGTTTGTGCTGCCGCCAGCGAGGTATCCACCGACACACCCAGCGTGCAGTAGCCATGCGCATCCGGTGGTGATACTTGTAGCAAAGCTGCATCCAATTGTACCACACCCCGCCGAAACAAACGCGGAATATCGCTCAAAAAAATAGGTACAAAATCGGCGCGACCGTCCTGTATAGCCTGACGTACATTAGCACCAGTAAACAGGCTTTTGACATGGAAGCTATGCTCAAACTGTGGTTCGGCATAAGGCGCATACCCCTCTGTATGCAATTGGTAGATTTCCACTTCGCGAAGTTCATCCGCTCGGGCAACCAGCGCCTGCACCAGCACTTGTGGGGCCGCAGCAGCACTATGAATGAAAATCTTATCGCCTGTGCGAATCACGGCAACCGCTTCTTCCGCGCTTACCGGTGTATAGTGTGTTGGCATCATAATGAGTACTTACAATATTTGTCTCAAATGTAGGCAGTCCGCAGCGCTTTTCCCAACGATAAAACTCACTTTTTACCATGACAAATGTTATCAACAAAACACTAAAAATTCCCCCCTCAACCCCTCCCCCCTTACATCACCACGGGTTTTATAATAATATCCACCCGCCGATTGCGCAACCGCCCCTCCCAGGTCGAATTATCATAAATCGGATTCAGCTTACCAAAATCCGAAATAGTCATAATTTCCGGTGGAAGCCCTTTATTGATGAGCTTTTGCATTGCCGCCTCACTGCGTCGGCGCGACAGCCACTGATTGTATTCTACGCTACCGATATTGTCGGTATGACTGTGAATACTAATCGAATGCGTTTCTACATCCGGTATGCCATCTAACCACTGATACAAATCCTGCACCTGCTGTTCATCTATAAAATCGCTGCCGCCCCCGAAGTAAATACTAAAAATGTAATAAGCAGGCGGGTCCACTTTTTGCCCTTGCAAAGCCGTTACGAGCGAAAAGCAGCATACTAAAGTAAATATATGCCTCATAGCAGGAGCGATTAAAAAAATGAGGGAATTTATTTCACTGGATTATCCACACCTTTTAAAATGTGAATGATCCATCATATAAAAATATCTACACCACTTAAAGTTGTCAGATTCAACCTATTTAACATTTGTAAGGCGCATATATCTGATGCTACTTTCTGCATGCTCCATTGAAAGCGATGTGTTCTTTATTTTATAACGTACTGTTTTTCAGTATTTTATAATGTTAAAAATTGTAAAACAGTATCAAGAGAATAGTGCGGCATCGGGGTTATCCAGCAGGGCTTGCTCAGCGGGGCTTAGTGCTAAGTCTTGCTTAATTCGATATTTAGTAGGACGCAATATCAATTGTAATAAAATAATCATACCGCTAAATAAAAGTAACAGTAGATTATTACTAATCATATAAAATACCATAGCCAGCAGCGATGGCGCCTCCAACAGCGCTAAGCGTACTATGAAAATCGTGCGGTAGCCGTTTAGCTTTTCGCTTAGCTCGCTCCGTGTTTGTAGGTGCCGCACGCGCATTCCAAAAATCTGCGAACTGGCCAGCACGCACATGATCATAATGCTGCCGATAATATACACCTCCGTTTGCGCGCTTGCAGCTACCCCAGGCAGAGGTTCTTTACCCGCGTTAATTAAAAAGTAAATAAGCACTAAAAATAACAGCTGCCCCATGATAAGACTTGCATGCAACACGGTGAGCAGATTCAGGTAACTTTTGGATGTCATACGGCTTATAATTACGGTTATTTCTATTGTTTTAATAATTGATAATCAGATTTTTAAAACATTTTATTATTTAAGAGCTGGATGCATTAAACCCTAAGTAGATAAAGTGGTCAAAAGCTAAAAAAAAATCTATGATGCGCTATTGTATAATATTACTATTGTGCCTTAGGCTGGTTGCATCTGGCTATAGCCAATCAACCTATTTTCCGCCAACCATTGGTACTACTTGGGCCACGCTCGCGCCGTCGGAATTAGGCTGGTGTCAGCCAAATATAGACAGTCTTTATCACTTTTTGGAGACAAATAATACCAAAGCGTTCATTTTACTAAAAGACGGCAAAATTGTATTAGAAAAATATTTTGCTGCCCATACAGCAAGTACCCCGTGGTACTGGGCTTCTGCTGGCAAATCCCTTACGGCTTTTATGGTGGGCTTAGCACAACAAGATGATTATCTGAGCATTCGCGATAAAACGTCGGAGTATCTGGGGCGCGGCTGGACCACTTGCAGCCCCGAACAAGAAGATCGTATTACGATCTGGCATCAATTGACTATGACTTCGGGACTGGATGATCGCGTACCTAACCCCGACTGTACGCTCGATACTTGCCTGCGTTTCCGAGCGGATGCGGGTACGCGCTGGGCGTATCATAATGCGCCTTATACCCTGCTGGATGGGGTGATAGAAAATGCTACCGGCATGACATTAAATGCTTATATCACTCAAAAACTCCGAGGGTCAACGGGCATTACCGGTACTTTTATTAAGTTGGATTATAATAATGTTTTCTTTAGCACCGCACGCAGTATGGCGCGTTTTGGGTTGCTCATATTAAACAAAGGTACCTGGAATGGTACGCCCATCATGCAAGATAGTGCTTATTTTTATCAAATGACACATACATCACAAGCACTAAATAAAGCCTATGGTTATTTATGGTGGCTAAATGGAACGGATAATTATATGATACCACAAACACAATTTGTGTTTAATGGCTACATGTCACCCCATGCGCCCGCGGATATGATTGCTGCACTGGGTAAAAATGGTCAATTTATTAATGTTGTGCCCAGCCAAAATATGGTGTGGATACGCATGGGCGATGCCCCCGACGGGCTTCCGGTACCTTTTTTACTCAACGACCAGATTTGGCAATACCTCAATGATTTGGCATGCAACCCTGTGAGCGCTTCGGGCACACCCTCCTCTCAAACAACAACCCGCATTTTTCCTAATCCAGCTACAAAAAGTATTCGCATACAATCGAACCAAGAAATTACACGGCTCGAAATATATGCACCGCAAGGACGCATGATACGATTCGAAAATATACAATCCAATGATTATCATTTGAATATCAAAGGACTACCAAGAGGTTTGTTCGTATTAAAAATATATCACAAGGATGACTCCATTCGAAGCGAACGAATGATCAAGTGGTAAGGAATAGATGGTAGGCAACAAAAAACCCCAGTGATATGAACTACCAGTGAGGCTTTTGAATACTATGCGCCTCCTCTTGGGCTCGAACCAAGGACCTACGGATTAACAGTCCGCCGCTCTAACCGACTGAGCTAAGGAGGCATTTTCTCTTGTAACAACTCTTTTTAGGATGGCGTTCCCGCTTTCTGAAAATATCCCTTCAAAAGAGCGAGTGCAAAGTTATGGTAAGCCCGATAAAAATGCAATATTTGCGGAAATTTTTTCCAAAAAATATCGCACATGAGTTTGTTAGCTGTTGGCACTGTTGCTTTTGACGACATCGAAACGCCTTTCGGGCGCGCCGAACGCGTGGTGGGCGGCGCCGCTACCTTCATTTCCATCACAGCTTCTTATTTTTTAAAAGATTTGAAAATTGTATCGGTCATCGGGGATGATTTTCCGCAGGAAGAACTGCAGTACATGCAATCCAGGGGTATCAATCTCGATGGGCTGCAGGTGCGTCAAGGGGAGAAGTCCTTCTTCTGGTCGGGTCGCTATCGCAATAATATGAACGACCGCGACACGCTCGATACGCAACTTAATGTGCTGGCAACCTTTGACCCTGTATTGCCCGAACACTACCGCCAGGCTCGTTATTTGATGCTCGGGAACTTAACGCCAGCCGTGCAACTGCGCGTACTCGAACAAATGCAGCAGCGCCCGCGCTTGATTGCGCTGGATACCATGAACTTCTGGATGGATACCGCTATGGATGAACTATTGGAAGTGCTCCGCCGCATTGATGTACTCACCATCAATGACGAAGAGGCGCGCCAACTCTCTGGCGAGCACTCCTTGGTGAAGGCTGCACGCCGCATACATGCTATGGGCCCGCGCTCGCTCATTATCAAAAAAGGGGAGCACGGGGCGCTCCTTTTCCACGGTGAAGAGTTGTTCTATGCACCCGCGATGCCGCTGGTAGAAGTGATAGACCCTACCGGTGCCGGCGATACGTTCGCGGGGGGCTTCATGGGCTACTTGGCAGGTACGGACGATCTTTCATTCGATAACCTGAAGCGTGCTGTGATTTATGGCTCGGCTATGGCATCCTTTTGTGTGGAGCGATTCAGCATCGAACGGCTGAAAAATTTAGACCAGGCAGCGATTAAAGAACGGGTAGCGCAGTTTGCTCGTTTAGTGAATTTCGATGTTGTTTAATTTTTCAAATCGCTTATAATCAAATTATTATAAAAAAATTAGACATATTGGGTTTAACCCCAAAATGACATTATATGATAAATGGTAAATAAAAAATCGAAAATATTACAATGCTTTACGCAGGCGCGCTACGGGCAGATTGAGTTGCTCACGATACTTGGCTACCGTGCGACGCGCAATGTCGTATCCCTTATCTGATAATAATTGCGTGAGTTTTTCATCCGATAGGGGCTTGCGTTTATCTTCAGCTGTGATTAGGTCGCTCAGTACTTTTTTTACTTCTATGGTAGAAACCTCCTCCCCTTCTTGTGTTTGCATACCTTCCGAAAAAAATTCCTTGAGGCGCTTGACGCCAAATTCGGTTTGCACGTATTTACTATTCACTACCCTGGATACCGTTGAAATATCCAGACTCGTAATATCAGCAATATCTTTGAGAATCATCGGGCGCAGTCGGGTCTGGTCGCCGCTTAAAAAATAATCGTATTGATATTGCATAATAGCGTACATCGTTTTGTACATGGTTTCTTGGCGCTGGCGGATGGCATCAATGAACCACTTGGCGGAGTCAATTTTTTGTTTGATGAACAGCGCGGCCTCGCGGTCTTGACGGTCGGCGCGATTGTTGCGAGCTTTGCGCGCATAGTCTTTGAGCATATCTCGGTAGTAATCACTTACACGCAACTCTGGTGCATTGCGCACATTGAGCGAGAGTTCCAGTTCATTATCGCGGTTAATAATGATAAAATCCGGCACGACATAATTGATAGCATTGGAGCTATTGCTGGTGTAGCCGCTGGCGGGTTTAGGATTCAGCTTGAGTATTTCGTCAATCGCTTCCTTGAGTTCATCTTCGCTTACTTCCAATTGGCGGATGAGCTTTTCATAATGTTTTTTGGTAAACTCGTCGAAGCCGTCGCGCACAATACGTATGGCTAAGTCAATAACGAATTGCTCTCCGATGGAAGCATGGCGGCTTTGCTCTTGGCGCCCTTGTAGCTGTATGAGTAAGCACTCCTGAAGGGTACGCGCCCCTACGCCCGGCGGGTCGAAGCGTTGAATAGCTTTTAAAATCGAAAGAATTTCGGATTCTTCCGTAACAATATTTCGGGAAAACAGCAAATCGTCCATTATACTAAACAAGTCGCGGCGCAGGTAGCCATCATCGTCAATGCTGCCAATAATTTGCAAAGCAATCGTGTGTTGGCGTTCATCTGTTAGGTTTAGCATTCCTAATTGCTCCTCCAGGTAATCATGGAAAGACCCCGACACCGCTACTGGTATCGTTTTATCTTCTTCAGCGGCATAGCGGTCGCCCTGCAGCTTATAGCTCGAAGGATCATCTTCTACGTAGCTGCTCCAGTACTCCTCCATTTCAAAGGCATCCTGCGGTGCTTCCCCCTCTGCCCCAAAATCCGCATCGTTTGCGTCCACTTCGGGCAGGCCCGCATCATTTTGATTGGCTTCTTCCAACGCTGGGTTGATTTCCATTTCCTCTTTGATGCGTTCTTCCAAATTGACAGTCGGCACCTGCAGCAATTTCATCAGTTGAATTTGCTGTGGCGACAACTTTTGCAGCATCTTCTGGCTTAAACTTTGTCGGAGCATGGCGGTCATAGGTTTTTGCTTTTTCGGTTCAACAATGGTGCTGTTGAAATCGAATCGGCGTAACCAAAATTATACTTCTGCAAGCAAAAATAGCCGGATTCGAGGAGCAACGCAAGTAGTATATCAAAATGTATGCCAATTTTTTTTTAATACTTGCGCCGGCCGCAGGGCCACGCCGCCATTTTCGCCAAGTAACATGCAGCCGAGCACCAAGTAGGGCAAAAAGTAGAATAGCCATTGTTCAATTTGAAATTTTATAGTATATTGCATGCCTAATAGCATACCTGTCTCTTATTTAATAAAAATCATTGCTTGCATTTACAAGATTGTGAAGTTTTCTAAATTATTATTGAACACCCTGCATGAAAGTGTTATAATAACATAACACTGAGCAAGCAGGAAATACTGTTTTCAATATAACACATCCCCAATCAAAACATTCACCCCGCGCAATACGTGCCGAAGGGGTACCAATTACACCCAATTTTTGAAGTTTTACATAAAGTTAATAAAGCACGCTCCATAGGAGTCCTCCTTTACTGTGTCAATGGCAGAGCAGCTATTGGCAAATGGCTATATTTTAATACGTTTCGATATGATAATCAACCGTTTATTGCATTTTTGCTTTCTATATCTGGCAGCCACGCCCATCTTCGCCGCCTTTCAGTTGCCAGACATAAAAATCTGGACAGACGAAGAACAGCTTTTTAATCCCAATGATACCATCTGGGAAATCACATCGCAGATAAAGGAATTGCGCTTTTCTTTGCCCCCAGTAATGGACTATCCTACGCAGTATAATTTTCATATCATAGGAAGACTTGGCCCAAGTAAGATATCGCTACAAAAATTACCCCTCGCCAATGATACGTCGCAAGGCTTTCTTAACTCCGAAGGAGTTGATTATCAATACATTAACATTACAGCAAATATTACAATGAGCCTTCTTGAGCGGCCCTTGTTTTGGATAGGTCTTATGATTTGTAGTTGGATCATTTTAGCAGCGATTTTTTTCTTTGTCATCGCCGAGCGGGTTCGAGTGACAATAAAAGCCGAGCGGATACGGGTGGATATTGCACGCGACCTACACGATGAAATTGGTGCTAACGTCAATAGTATCGGGTTATTGCTAAATGTATTAAAAAACAAACTCCATGCACTCCCCTCCCCCAACAGCGCAGCGCTGGTAAGTGATCTCGACAAAATACAAGAGAATGTAACCCTGACGGCTCAAAGCCTGCGAGAGAAGAACTGGGTGTTCAAACCCGAAAATGATTCTATGCACGAGTTACTTTCCAGAATAGAAAATTTTGCGTACCGCATCCTACCCGCGCAAGGTATCAACTTTTTTTACAAGTGCCATTTCCAACTTGATAGCCGTTTTAATGTAGGCATGAAGCAGCGTGAAAATGCTTTTTTTATGTGTAAAGAAGCCATTAATAATATTGCAAAACATTCTAATGCGACTAATGCCAGCATAGACGTGGAAAAAGTGGTGGAAGGTATTCGCATCCTTATTCAAGATGACGGACAAGGCTTCGACCCTAACGGAGATTATGATGGCGACGGGTTGCGAAACTTGCACGCGCGCGCCAAAGAAAGCAAAATTACGCTGCAATGGGACACCCAACCAAATAAAGGTACAACGCTCATCCTGATTGTACCAGCTCTGTAATATCCCCAAAATTAGGGGTTTCGGGGTTGGAAAAAAGCGTGTACTTTTGTTAAGTAGTTGTGCCGATAGGTTTTTAAATTATTGAAAATCAATTATTTACAGTCAAAAACCAAGCACTTTCCGATCTAAAGCCAGCAATTGCAATCGAGCTATGTAACATAGGATAAAATTTCAATACAATACATTTCATTTTATTTAATGTATATCACAATGGCATCAGCAAATGTAAAAGTAATGAATCAAGTTGTTCGTACCATTATTTTTGAAGATAATAAGGTGTTGCGTCAAGCACTAAAAATTTGTCTTGAAGCAGAAAAAAGTATCTACCTAATAGATGCATACAAAGACGCGAACGACGCCGTAAAAATTGTACGCAAATACGAGCCCGATGTAGTCGTCATGGATATTCAGATGCCCGGTACTTCTGGGTTGGATGCGCTTGGGCAAATTATGGCCGCCATGCCAAAGACCAAAGTGCTCATACATACCCAGTACGAAGATGATCATCGCATTTTTATTGGGTTGTGTAGAGGCGCCGAAGGCTATTTAGTAAAAAGCACCAATCCGAATGATCTGGTCGGTGCCATTCACGCCGTACATAAAGGTCAGGGCTTTATATCGCCCATCATTGCGAGTAAAGTGATGCGTTTATTTAATGAAAAAATTGTAAAAGAACAACCGACTTACGTGTCGCTGACCGATCGAGAGCATGAGACACTCAGCTTATTGTGTCAAGGTAAAACCTATGAAATGATTGCTGACGCGATGAGTATCGGCTTTCACGGGGTACAGTCGCACATTAAGAATATTTACAAAAAATTGAAAGTCAACTCTGCGCCAGAGGCGATCATAAAGGCAATCGAACTTCGCCTGATTATAAAATAGGCGCACCGAGCAAAATAATATAAGCTCCTCATACTATGAAAAACGCTTCGATGCCGGTCAGGTTCGGATTGATCCTTGCCGGCTTCCTATTGTGCTGGAGTGCAGTGGGACAAACTTGCTATAAATACCTGCCAGTAGCGCCTATTGGTCAGCAGACGCGAAACTGGTGCTGGGCGGCTTGCATGGAAATGGTGATCAAATTTCACCATCCAAGCGATACCATTACGCAGTGTGCGCTGGCTAAGCACTACCGGCAATTGAGAACAGGTACCGTTAATCATCAACTTTGTTGCCGTACCAATTGTGCAAGCTGCCCAACGGGCACGGAAAGTTCTGATGCATTTGACCAAACGATCCAATTCATACGGGAGGCTTCATTCAATGGGAGCCAATCCATTAATAGACCGGCAGCTTATTTCAATTTGATTTTTTCCAAACTTGGCTACACCGCCATGGAAGATATCAACTGGGCAAGCCGCCCCATGACTTGGGAACAGGTAAAACGAGAAATCAATGCCTGCCGACCTTTCATCATGCTTACGGCTACTATCGAACCCTTAGAATCGGGTAACGTTCCGCTGACCGCCCACGCCTTGGTAGTAAAGGGATATTACGAATCCGGTGATGCTCGACTGTTAATTGTAAATGACCCATGGGGCACACCATGCACAGGCATTGAATACGCCTTACCCTATCAAGTTTTTCAATTTGAACGCAGCGCTACACCAGTGACGGGGCTTCCGCGTTATAGCATACCTAACATTGCAACGGTTGTGCGCAACATCCATCCGAACGAACAGGATTGCGATTCCTGCGATCCGCTAAGGCACCAATCGCCTGCAGTGCTACATCGCATACCCGGTATTCCAGAATGACAAAGCAACAACACATCATAAAATGGGGACTTATATAGCATTTTATTTACAAAAAGCACAAGAATTTTTAAAAACAGGCAATATATTATATTTCATTAACTAAATATCCAGATCAACCGATGGCTACTATATTCAAAAATGCCGCTATTCTGCGAGAGATGCCCATTGGCAACTTCCCAACCTTTGACTTGGCTTCGATGGAGGCCGACGTATTGCGATACTGGCATGATGCTGATACAGAAAAATTTTTTCCGCTTGCCTTATGGAAAGCCAAACAATTACTGGCAGCATCGGCTACCGGCGAGCTTGCACTGCGTGTAACCAACTTGCACGACCGCAGCGCCGTGGATGCACGTTGGGTTCTATTCGACGAGGACTTAGAAGCAACCGTACAAGACCCCGCCGAGCAGGGTGTACGTTATTATGTGCTAAATGAAACGTTTTTTTTAGGCCCCATTGTCATCTCCCCCGAGCCAATGGTAGCCATCAGCGGAATTGGGAATGAGATAGATACCCCCGCCAATACTATACTCGCGGCACGTATCGGAGAAAGCACATCGGGGCAGCATTTTGTGTTTATAATTACGTATAATTGTACCATTATTGATAGAAGTACACAAGGCGGCGGTGGTGGCACTTCTTCTGGTACTAAAATACCACCGTATCAATAAAAATGACTGCAAATGACAGATAAGGGGTGTGTGGATTTGAGCAATTTCTTTGCTCTTATTACTAATATTGTTTTTATATTTCCTATCCTCATTGCTTTTTTTCGATGGCAATATTTGAACAAGCCGCTACGCGTTTTCCTTGGGTATTGCGTCGTTACAGTACTATTAAATTTATTAGAATGGGGCTTTATCCAGTCAACGGTAGCGCATTGGTCATTTTGGGAACCCATTCTACAGAAATTAGGCATAACCAATACTTTTTTCCTGCTTATTCTGTATCACTTAAAAAATTTTATATTCCTCGGCTGGTTTTTTAGTCTGCTACTTACCCATCCAGCGGCTAAATGGGTCCGTGGCATTGTTATTACGCTAAGCATTGCGGCCGTAGTGAATTATATATTTATAGAGGGATATCAGGAAGCAGGTCGGTTTAACCCTACCGCCGATGCTATTTTTACTTTTATTTTGCCCTTGTATTACCTTTGGCGGCTATACCGAGCGGTCATAGATGTTGCCTTGGTCAAAAACGCTTACTTTTGGATTAGTCTGGGGCTGTTGATTCCGAATGTAATAGCGCTGTACTTCTATTTTACAAGCCCCGACCTACACAATGAAGATTACTGCTTGTTTTTATGGGTGAATATGATTAAGAATTTTTTTGAGATTATTGGAAGTACACTCCTTGCTATTGGTTTTTGGCGCGCCCCTTTTGTCAAATACATCACAAAGCATATTTAATTTCAACACATCTAATAAGCTCATTCTAAGTACAGGACAAAAAAGTGAGTAATTGAAAGAAAAGGTAAATTGTTGTT
>CALMSP010000270.1 GCA_937872405.1 uncultured Saprospiraceae bacterium
TGGGTTATCTTTTATAGATGCCTAACGTTTTTAACTATTTCAATCCGATATTCGCATGTTTTATAAAATTTTAAAATTGGACTTTGTCACCCGTCCGTAGCATTATTCTCCGCCGGTCTTTGTTTGCCACCCGATTGTACTTATCTTGTACGTTAAAATCGGGTATTTGTCATGACAAATAAAGAAATCGCGACTGTTTTCAGGCAATTAGCAGAGTTGATGGAATTGCACGGAGAAAATCCGTTTAAAATTCGTTCTTATCAAAATGCCTACATCACCCTACGGAAGCTCGACCAGCCATTGGCAGACATGGACGAGGCTGCTATTGCCAACGTTAAAGGCGTAGGTAAAGCTATAGCCGATAAAATTCGAGAACTACAAACCACCGGCACCTTAGCTGCCCTTGAAAAATATAAGAGAATAACCCCCGAAGGCGTACAGGAAATGCTACAAATACCAGGCTTCGGCCCTAAAAAAATTCAAAGCCTTTGGAGAGACCTTAGCGTAGAAAGCACAGGCGAACTGCTGTACGCTGTCAACGAGAATCGTTTATTGGAATTAAAAGGCTTTGGAAAAAAAACGCAGGAAGACCTTCGCCAAAAGCTTGAATACTATCAACGTACCAAAGATCAGTTTCTTTATGCTGCCGTAGAAGCAGAGGCGCAACACCTATTGGCACAGTTGCAAACCCGCTTACCATCTGTACACCTCAGTCTTACCGGTGCGATTCGCCGATGCTGCCCAGTACTGGATGCTATTGAGATAATTATTGCTTCACCGGCGATGGAGACACAAATATTTGATAATCAAATACTTGAAAACATCCAGCCCCAGCCTTATGGCTTTGCCGCCAAAACAACAAGCGGTTATCCGGTAAAGATATACACTTGTTCGCCAGCTGAATTCGGTTCTAAACTATTTCGATATAGCGCAGCACCTGCATTTTTGGATCATTTTATGCAGCTTTTTCCAGCATTAAGTTTTAAAGGGCTGCCGGAAGAAACCGATGTATTCGCTAAAGCCAAGTTGCCCTACTTAGAGCCAGAGCTACGTGATTTGCCTCAGCTGCTTGATCGGGTAAAAAATGGGAATTCGCCACCTAAGTTATTGAAAAACAGTGATATACAAGGCATAATTCACACGCATACAACATATAGCGATGGCATTCATACCCTGCGGGAAATGGTAACCTATGCCCAAAAGCAAGGTTATTCGTACATCGGTATTACCGATCATTCCAAGTCTGCTTTTTATGCCAATGGATTGAAGCCCGAACGACTGCTCGAGCAGTGGGCAGAAATAGATACCCTCAATGCCGAGTTGGGCGATGATTTTCACATTTTTAAAGGCATCGAAAGTGATATTTTAAATGACGGCGCATTGGATTACTCCGAGGAATTATTGCAACAATTTGATTTCATTATTGCCTCTGTACATAGCAACCTTCGCATGGACGAAGAAAAAGCCACGCATCGTCTTATCACTGCCATTGAAAATCCTTACACCACTATATTGGGTCATCCTACGGGGCGTTTGTTGCTTTCCCGACCAGGCTATCCAATTGATTATCAGAAGGTTATTGATGCTTGCGCTACCAATGGGGTTGCTATTGAACTGAACGCCAACCCATATCGCCTTGACCTCGACTGGTCATGGATTCCCTATGCGATGGAAAAAGGAGTAAAAATTGCCGTAAACCCCGATGCGCACAGTTGCGAAGGTATCCACCACGTACACTTCGGTGTGTTGGCAGCGCGCAAAGGAGGTCTCACTTCGCAAGCATGCATAAATACCCTCAGTATCAATGAGTTCGCTATTTTTTGCAAAAAAACATCAAGGTAATTGATTAGAAAATCGCTTCAGATGTAAATGATTTTCTAACTTGGCGATAGCGAATAAAAATTTGCCGATGCAATAGCAGTTTGCTAACCCAATAGCTCAAATGCAAAACAGGGAAGCTTCGTTCCGAATATTCAAACTTTATTGGCAATGAAGAACATTTATGTAGCTGCCACAGGGCAACACGTTGGTAAAACCACATCTACGCTGGGGCTGGTAGTCAACTTGGCGGAGCGGGGTTTTAAAACTGGCTATTGCAAACCAGTCGGGCAGCAATTTATCAACATTGACGGCGCCATCGCAGATAAAGACGCTGTGCTGTTCTCTGATTTTATGGATTTTAGTATGAATCCAGCATGGCATAGCCCAGTTGTATTGGGCCCCGGCATTACAAAGGCTTATATCGAAAATGAGGCCCAATTCGACTTTAGAGGGCGCATTCGGAAGGCTTCCCAACGCATGGAATCTACTTATGACTTAGTCGTCTATGAAGGCACAGGGCATCCTGGCGTAGGCACAGTAGTAGATTTATCGAATGCAGAGGTTGCCCAAATGTTGGACTGTGGCGTGGTGATGATCGTAGAAGGCGGTATTGGGAATACCATTGATCGGCTGCATATGAGTTTGGCGCTCTTTCGCGAAAAAAATGTGCCCATTTGGGGGGTTATTGTCAATAAAGTCTATGAAGAAAAAAAAGAAGAAATCGAATATTATCTGCATCGGAAATTCAATAAAATGAACATTCCGCTCCTTGGTGTGATGCCATACGACCGCTCCTTGTCTTTCCCGATTATGGAAACCATCAACCAAGCTGTGGAAGGCAATGTAGTGCTTAATGAAGACCGCTTGGGCAATCGTGTTGAAGATATTGTAGCTGGCTCACTTATTGACATTGACGAATTCAGTGCCTTTCGGAATATCCTTTTGGTGGTCAGCTATCGCCGCATTGACGAGGCAATTGCCAAAATAGAGGAGATTGTAGAAATGAAGCAGCTCACGGAATCTCCCTTGTCGGGGGTAATTGTCACGGGCGATGGTCGCCATGCCCGATGGTACGAACGAGCCGATTTTAACAAGCCCTATTTCATTGAAAATCAGATACCTGTGATCACAACGACCCTCGACACCTATGGCTCGGTGGTCAAAATCAGCCGCATTGAAGTTAAAATCAATACCCGAACGCCCTGGAAGATCAAAAGAGCCGTCGAACTTATTCGGGAGCATGTGGATATAGATCGGCTGATAGAACAAATGGGGCGTCAGGATTTACTGCGCCAGTTTTAGCAATACCGGATAGACCAAATCCGTGCGTGCTTTAGGGTGCGTAGGCTCAATCAGATCATGATCTAATTGCCACGCTGATGAAAATTCATACGTTCGCAGTTGCACTCCTTGCTGCTCCCATCGGTGTATAGTACTGTAAATCAGTTGATTATTTACAGCCGCATCGTTGGAATTGGTCACTACGATCAATTGTTGTGCCTTTAGTTTACCCATGCGCGCAGCGAATCCCAAGCGCAATAGCGCTGCTAAAGCCCGACTTGAATGCCTTGGATAACCATGCAGAGCACCACCCTGCTCCTGCCGAGCAGCATCCCACCAGCCGTAGCTATTGGGCAGTAGTGCATATAAGTTCATCGCAATTGGTGTCGCCCAAGTGGGCACTACCTTGTAGCCAAAAGCAGGCGAAATAAGCATAGCCACGTCCAAATCAGCACGGTGCCGAGCCGCGAATGCCGTTACGACAGCGCCCGCCGACAAACCTGCCATCAGCACGTTTTCTCCCAGACCCTGTGCAATATCGAGCACCTGGTCAGCGTAAGCAGCCATCTCCTGCGCGCTCAGTTGTCGGTGCTGCTCCGTCATTCTATCTTTCAAGCCATGATGCGGCAGTGGCGCAATCAATACATTATACCCTGCATCATAAAAGCGTTTTCCCAGATCAGCAAACTGTTGGGGGCAACTGGTATATCCATGCACTAATATCGCCACGCGCGCTACACGTTCGCCATGCGTATAAAATTGTAACTGGCACAACGGGTTTAAATCATTGGTTTCTAAAGATTTAAGTATTTCAATCCGTTGAAAGGCGTCCGCGTAATCAACGGACGGATTGGGGTACATACGCAGACGGTGAGCACCCCAAGGTATCGAAAGTAGCACAACTAATAAGATGCAACTAATAAATATCCATATTGCAATTTGGTAAAAAAGACGTCGAGAATATTTATAAAATATCATAAAATATACTTTTTTGAACCATGATGTAACGTTAGCTTGTTGTCTGCGATTTGATTTTACGAATAAAGATAGATTTCGTTTGTGATGTACGCATCATTTTTTTGTCAACGCTGTTGTTGCATGTAAAATGGGTTTTTATTATTTTTGAAACATTGCAGATAACTGATTTAAAAAAGAGCATCAACATGCGGCGAATATATTTCTATTTATTGATATTATGCGCGGTACCGAACTGGCTATGCGCACAACAAATGATCGAATTAAACAACCCTTCATTTGAAGACCTACCCCGTCACAGTAGCACTCCAAAGGACTGGTACAACTGTGGGGAGCGTAGGGAAAGCCCACCAGATATATTGCCTGCCCCAATTTTTCAAGTTTCTACTCGGCCTGCTGACGGCAACACCTATCTGGGGTTGGTAGTGCGCGATAACGGTACCTGGGAAGCTGTGGGGCAAGAGCTAAGCACCCCGCTGACCAAAGGCCAGTGTTATGAAATGCAGCTGCAAGTAGCCCGCTCGCCCAAATATATGAGCATGAGCCCCGTGACCTCCCAGTTCATTTCTTTTGACAAGCCAACACAACTGCGCATTTGGGGAGGTAATAGCATTTGCGACCGCCGAGAATTGCTCGTAGAATCGCATCAGATTAACAACACGCAATGGCAGGTGCTGCATGTACTTTTTCAGCCCTCTGCCGATTATACCTGGCTCATTTTTGAAGCCTATTTCGCGCTGGATCCTAAAGACGGCGCTTATTGTGGCAATCTTTTGTTGGATGAGCTAAGCCCGATTAAGCAAACCAATTGCAACCAGATTGTCAATCTTGGCGAAAAACGCGATACGCTGTTTGTGCAATACCCTGCCTCCTCCGAAGACCTGCCCAATTTTATTCGGCAGTATGGCAGTCGAGTGTCTTTCGTTCCTGGTTTTGAATGGTTACACACCTATTCTTTTTTACTAAAAGATGGTATAGACCGCTATGGTAACCAATATTTGGTGTTGCTGATCAATGCGCTGAAGCGCTTCCCCGAATATAGTTTGCATATTGGTATTGTGGAGCCAGACGTTCGACTCGCCCGCCGCCGCGCGCGAGAACTAGGAAAGGCACTTACTTCTAACGGTCTGGATGCTTCAAGATTCAAAATTATTACCGATCGTAAATATCTCATGGAAGCGGAATGGCTCTGGCTGCCTTTCAATCATGAATTAGTGATGGATCTAAAACGCCAGCAATAATTTTTACAAAGCAAAACGCAGGTTTGAACGCTAAAAAGTTGCAAACCTGCGTTTTAAGCAATAGTAAAATATTATAAGTTACTATTCACAGCCTTGCTCGCATCAATAAATCCGAAGCCGAAGCTGCTGTTGCGCGAAGGATAAAGTGAGGCCGCTCGGCGCATTTTTTCTAATACTTGCGTGCGTGTCTGCGAAGGATTCGTAGCCCAAATCAACGTAGCGATACCTGCCGTAGTAGCCGTAGCTGCCGAAGAGCCGCCAATTGTGGTGGGTGTATCGCTATACATAGCTAAAGTGAGCGACGTCATGCTGCTATTGCGGCGTTGCATAGGCGCTACAAATTCTACTTTGCTACCAACATGGCACACGTCACATTTTACTAAGGGTGTTCCTTCCTTCACGCCAGTGACCGCCACGCATTCATTCATCCATGCCGGAAACACAACCCCTACCCAAGTGGTAAACGAAGTAGAAGTACCCGCAGCAGCAATAATTAGTTTGCCCCGATTGAAAGCATACCGAACAGCATCTTCAATTTGTCCGCTACCCAAAATAGAGCCAATAGACATGCTAATGACGCGCACGTCGCTGCGGTCGGCAGCAATGCGTAGGGCATTCGTAACGCCATTGGTTTCGCTAGAACCAAGTATCACAACATCTTCTACCGCCCTGATTGCTAACAAGTTAGCGTTGTATGCCACGCCTAGTGTAGTACCCGTGTTGCTACGTGGTGCAGCAGCTAAGCCAGCCATTTGCGTACCATGCCCGCATAGGTCGTTCGGGCCATCGGGTGGCGACCAAGGCCACCACGAACTCACGTAGGTGCCTGTGCGAGTGAGCGTGCGCCCACTGGAAGCGCCAGAATTGAATTGACTGCCAAGTTTGGGTTGGTTGGGTGAGGTGCCTGTATCAATAATGGCGATTGTAACGCCGCGTCCAGTGCTGGTATTCCAAGCTCCTGGAATGTTCATGTTATAAAAGTTCCAAGGGACTTTAGCGTTGGGGCTAATGGTTGTATAATCAGATGGGTTAATTACGTTGGGTTCTGCATCGCAACCGGAGCCGCTACGCAGCCGTACCTCCATATCTTCCATAAGATACCCCACCGCATCCAAGTAACGCACCTCTGGCATACGCCGCAGCTGTGTGACTAAGGCTTCATCCCATACTTTGATCAGCATAAAAGGCAACGCATCCTCATCGCCCAAAGGCATCAGATCGCGCGCGGTAAAGTTGTGACTTGGCCACTTTTTGTTGGTCTCTGCCACAATTAATTCAATGAGGTCATTTCGTACTTTACGCCAGGTATTATCCTGAAAATCAATAAGATGCAGCCGATTGTTCAAGTCCTTTTCCCCTGCTGGCTGATAGCCAATTGACAAGATGGAATCGCTGCGTACAGCGGCACTCCAAAGCATACGATCGTCTGTACTATTCCAGTAAAACTGTCCCGTTTTTTCCAATTGATTATACACAAATTGGTCAATTTCGGACTTCGGTAGCGGGTTTTGCGGCACAGCATCTAATGCATGGTGCGAAATCTGTTCTTTAGAACAACTAACAAGCAGCATGGCTATGCCCACATAGGCAATAAGGAGATTCTTTTTCATGGTGAAAAATAAGATTATAGGGTGTTAGTGAAAATTCGCTGACAATATAAAGTTTTTTATTAGCAAAGCGTAGCAAAGTATTATTTTAATTTTTAAACTAAAAACCAATGCCTATTTGATTTTGCAAGTACCTGGTGATAGGCACTTTACGGAAAAATATTTTATGCAAGCATACCTTTTTTTAACAAAAAGGCGTTACTCGAAGGAATAATCTACGTCATAAGAAAACGAAAAACTCAAAAGACATTTCCGCATGAAAAAAACGCTGTTTACACTATTGTTTTGCAGTTTATTACTTGCTGCTTACACCCAGGAAAATCGCTCGCCGCATTCAATCGGCGCTAAAATATTGTTTATAGATTACGGCCGTGCGAATGGGGTAGACTCGCTCAATGTCACCAATGGATTAGAGGTACTTTACAGTTATGCGCTACATCGTCATTTGACTTTGGCCCTGCCACTAAAAGTAGGCGTAGCGAACGTGATGGGCGATATTAATAATCGCAACTTCGTTAGTTTAGATGCGCTTTTGCAGATTAACTTGTTGAAACCGTCCAGCCCAGTCATTCCTTATGTATTTGGTGGCGGTGGCATCGTTGCTTTGCGCGATGAGAATGCCAATTTTCAGATACCTGCCGGATTGGGTTTTCATCTTCGAGTGGGTTCTAATTCGTTCATCAACTTACAAGGTGAATACCGGCATTCTATGACCAAGGATCGTACCAACTTGCAATTGGGTGCAGGCTACATCTATCGGCTTGGCAAGGGCGCTAAGGATACGGATGGCGATGGTATTCCTGATACACTTGACGAATGCCCAGATGTGCCTGGGCCAAAATCCACTCAAGGCTGCCCGGATCGCGACGGTGATGGCATAGCGGATAAAGACGACTTATGCCCAGATCAAGCCGGCCCTGCCGCTACTGGTGGTTGTCCAGATACGGATGGTGACGGCGTACCGGACAATAAGGATGAATGCCCGACCATACCGGGTACCCTGCGCGGCTGCCCAGATACCGACGGTGATGGCATAGCTGACAAAGATGACCAGTGCCCCGACGAACCCGGCCCCGCTGCTACCCGCGGCTGCCCAGATCGCGATGGTGATGGCGTAGCGGATCGCTTTGACGACTGCCCCGATGAGCCTGGCCCCGCTGCTAATAATGGTTGCCCGATTGCAGATCGCGATGGTGATGGCGTGCCGGATATCATGGATCGTTGTCCGGATGAGGCTGGCCCTGCTGCTACCTTGGGCTGCCCCGACCGCGACGGCGACGGTGTAGCAGATATTGACGACCGTTGCCCAGACAAACCTGGAACTTTTAACGGTTGCCCTGATACGGATGGTGATGGTATTCCAGATGATCAAGACCTATGCCCAGAGGAGGCCGGACCCGCCAGCAACAAGGGCTGTCCTGAACTGAGAGAAGAAGTAAAACAAGTGCTGGAATTTGCTATGCGTGCCGTACAGTTTGAGACCAGTCGTGCCACGCTCAAACCAGAGTCCTATCCTGTATTGGATCAAATTGTACAGATTTTGCGACAATATCCGGCGTACTCCTTACGTATTGCCGGGCATACCGATAACGTGGGGAAAGACGCTGCCAATCAGCTGCTTTCCGAACAGCGTGCTAAAACCTGCTACGAGTATCTTGTTTCCTCTGGAATCAACGCCGAGCGAATGAGCTTTGCGGGTTATGGTCGTATGCGCCCTATTGCCAGCAACAATAGTACCGAAGGTCGGCGCCTGAACCGGCGGGTTGAATTTGAACTATACATCAAATAAGTCATCCTAGCGATTACCGGCTCCCAGCGGGGCCGGTAATCGTCAATCTTCGCTGCAAAACTCAAGCGCCCGATATTCCGACCACATATAAGGTTTATTCCTTAATTCAAATCCGACGTGCCCTCCTTGCAGAGGAATTTCTAGGTGTAAAAAACGATGCTTGTCACTAAGGTCCACAGGTGAGCATCGAGGCGTAAGGATAGGATCGTTTTGTGCATTCACCAATAAGGTCGGAATGGCAATACCCTGCATAAAATTGCGCGCTGAAGCATCTTGATAAAACTCTGCCGCATTCTGATAGCCACAGAGCGGCGCAGAAAAGTATTCATCAAAGTCGCGCCAAACAGTAATGGATGCTAATTTAGAAGTATTGAGCTTGCCAGGAAATTGTGCCGCCTTAGCGAGTACTTTAGCACTCAGCTTGGTTAGAAAACGCTTTTTATACAAGCGATTAGAAGGGTGATCCAACCAAGCGGCACCTGATTCTAAGTCCGTTGGCGAAGAAAAAGCCACCGCTTTTTTAATAGGCTCCGGCACGTATTTGCCATGCACGCCAAGGTATTTCATCATAATATTTCCCCCCATACTAAAGCCAACTAGCGCTACTTGTTCGTAATTTTTCAAGCGCAGCGCGTGTTGAATAACTTCGTTAAAATCGCCAATCTCGCCGTGATGATACAGCCGGAAATGTCGGTTCATTTCACCCGAACAAGAGCGGCAATTCCAAGCCAGGGCATCCCAGCCATTTTCCGTGAATAGCTTTGCCATGCCCTTCATATAGTGCCGTTCAGCATTACCTTCCAGCCCGTGCGTCAGTAGCACCAAGCGCCGGCGCCCTTTGTCCACCCAATCCAAGTCCACAAAATCGCCATCGGCTAACTCCAAACGTTCTCGCTCGTACACAAGCGCTACTTTACGAAAGGTACCCGGCAAAATAGTTTGCAGGTGCCCATTGAACTGATACAAAGGTGCTCGCCGATAGGAGGATTGTTGAATCAATGGCATAGAAAAGTAAATAAAAATATTACAAAAACTAAAAATTATCGAAATACGATATGCGTCTTGTTGCGTATTATTTTCCGTAATTTCTCAATCTCACCCGATGTTTTGAAAGCACTTTTAGGAACAAAATTGAAAAAATATTTAGTTTGATAAAAAATTATCCAATCTTTAGTTTCTTGTACTCGGCGAATACGCTCCCAACTCAAACGCACCTGTTGCATTTTTTTTCCAGTAAATTCTATACAATCACTATTGAAAGCAGCGCGTGTTTCTTGCTGTAAGGCATGGTTGCCAAAGTAATACGCCCGTGTGCGAAAATAGAGCAACATAGGCATCATAAAAGCAAATATAATAAGCATAATACTGGAGGTCAGGCTATTAGGATTGTATAATGAAGGCATAATAAACATAGCAACGATAAGCGGCAACTGAATAACTCCCAGCAATGTTATAATAATATACGTCCAGCGCCGATAAGCAATTTGAAACATTAATCGGATATAATCGGCGAAATCAACTTGATATTTTATTTCAATCATTTTACTTTACGGCTTGTGGTTACAGGTGTTTCTACCCGATAGTATTCAAAGGAGGCTCGCGCTGGCGACACGCTGGCAGTTCGTTCGCCTTCCGCTACGATATAATATTGCAAATCCTTTTGCTTAGGCACTATTGCCATCCAATCGGTAGCGTTATCGGGTGTCATTTCTAATTTTTGAAACGCCCCACCCTTGCCATATTTATAAAATAACCACGCTTTGTTGGTCTGCTGTATGGTAGCGGAAACAACAACTGTGCTGGGTTCAATTTTATGTTTTACATTCTGAATTGTGGGCGCATCGCGTTGTAATAAAGGATGCGATAGTAAATATTCTGCTCGTTTATTCATTAACTCGGCAATACCTACGATCTCTGTTTTTTCTAAAGGTACTGATTTTAATAAGTTGGCTTGAAATGCTTGATACGTATATAATTTGTGCTGGTCTTCTTGAATATGTTTGTCAATAAATTGCTGTAAAGCCGTAGCGCGCTTCAAATAAGCCCCATTGGCAAACTGCTCTTCGAGGATAGTGCGAATATGTGCTACATATATTTTACGATATAATGGATTGGCCAATAATTTTACAATAAGTGGGCGCTTGCTATTTTGATCGGTATAATGCACAAAAGGACTGAGTTTTTGCATTTCTTCTAAAGATAGCTGCCCAGCAGATGTAAGATAACGAAAGCCCCCGAAGGACATATTCAAATCCCAAATAATTGTATGATACACCCCCTGCGTGTCGCGATAGAGGTAATAATTGTGGCAGAGCATTCCGGTGTAGCTGTCCAAATTTACCAATACATTATTAAAAGCAAGCATCCAGAGGGTTTCGTCTATTTGTAATATTTTTTCTAAGGCTTCCGGCTGCTGATTTAATATTTTGGTAAAAGCGATTAAATCTTTCCAGCCATATTTATCTTTCAATTCATAAAAGCGCATATAGCAGGTAGAATCTTCGCCGATGTACATCAAAGACGATTTATCGGAATCTGGGCAGTGAGGTGCTTGCTCCACGCTCCAGTCCGGGTCGCATTTGATAAGCACGCCTTGATCGTCATTATATGTTTGTAATAAAAACCGACTATCTACCGATTCTACATTATGATACACCCCAAGATATTGATCATTTACATATACCTTAGCAAAATTAGCGCGTGGAGCAGGCATGTAGCGCCCCGCAATTTCGTAAGATAATACCTCGCGCACGAAGCTCGGATCGCGAAAAGAGTTGGAAAGTTTTAGTGTAGTGTGCCCAGAAGGCAAGTGCTGTTGTTTATTTACCTCGTCTAATTTAATATTAAATGGCAATTTTAAAACGCCTTCTTTTCGAGGATTGGCATAGGAACTATTTCCTTTGTAGCGCACACCTACCTTTTCGTATTTGACTCCATTAACCCACACGTCGCCGATGAGCCGGCCGTTTTCGCCAGTCTGCTTGAGAGAATCTAAAATAGTATCCCATTTATCTTCTTTAAAACGGATTTTAATTTCTGTGATTTTATTTAAATCATACGCATCCTGCTGCGCCAATGCAGGGCCAGCGAGATGTAATAAAATGAATAATAGTGTAAATAATCTCATAGTGTTAAAATTTAAAAAAACGGGCAACCTTCAACACGTATGAACGTCTATTGAAGGTTGCCGGGGGGGTCTATTTTTAGGTAGTGAGGCAGAATGTATGATGATTTTGAAAAATGGACAATGAGGCGTA
>CALMSP010000271.1 GCA_937872405.1 uncultured Saprospiraceae bacterium
AGAGATCTTTATTAGGCGTTAGTACGATATCTACATTATTCAAATCACGCAAGTTAGCCTGCGAACGAATAGCTGCCATACCCGCCGTGTTCATCCAAGAAGGTGAAATATATGGCGGATAGGGTGTCCCCAACTCTGGATTGGTTGGGCGCCAGTTAGTAAGATAAAATGGCACAAAATAACCTGGCCCGATGCGGCTGAGCGCTTGGGTTGGATCGAGCAGTGCGTCCGGTTCTTTTTCATCTATATTCGTCAAAACGTAATTGAAAACTGTATTGTCGAAAATACGCGAGCCAGGAATAAATCGGTTCGGAATGCCCGACAGCCACCTTCTGGCGGCAGTACCTTTGGTGTATTCCTCTTCGTATCCGATCACGCCATTGGTTGCATCCGCGCGCGTACCCACGTCTGCCACCTGCCCGATGGTAACGCTAAAGCCGAAATCACGTATAATCTGTTCGTTGAGCTTATCAATTGTTGATTCCGAAGCCACTACTGGCGAACCAGGCACACTGAGATTACGCAATTGCCAGCGTACTTGCCTGTCCAGTACCTCATTACTCATATTCTCATCCACAAAAGTCAGCTCAAATTCGCCGTCTTTTACATCTAAGGGGTTGAAAATATTGATTTGAATAGGCGCCCGCCCTGGACGATATGTAATCTGACCATTGAAGGTGCCGTTGAGAATTTCGGTACGAGTACTGTTAGAAATATCCAAGAAATTGGTACCTGTGCCAATTCCATCTATCCGGGTTACAACGGCGCCATCGCCATAGCTGGCATTCAGTTGCCGATCCACTATAGGGCGCGGTATGGCTGTGTAATAAATATTGCTGCCATCGCCAATATTGCGGCGACCTTCAAGATAAGGCTGTCGCTGCCCAAGCAATTGCTTCGGATCGAACGGTTCGTATTCGTTGTGGGCATAAGCGATTGCCGTAAAGTAGTACTTTTTGTGGTTCACTAAGCGCCGATCACCCTGTGCAAACTGGTCTTCCGTAATTCTAAACGTGTGACGAATACCTTCATCTGCACCCTCTACCATCAATCGCGGTACGAAATATTCTTCGCCGGTCGGATTGTCCACGGTTGACCAGTTGAAGATTCGACCAATCCTATTTTTAATATCTACTTGAAAGATCAAGCGTGCCTTGTCTGGGTTGTTTAGGTCAGCTATCGTTACGGTTGGGCTGGAAAGTTGGTAAAATTTATACCCTTCAAAACGATACAAACTATCATTCACACCTGAAGGAATACGCAGACCGCGCTGGGCATAGGCTTCAAAAGCGTTATTGGAAATCAGTGTGTCATTGGTGAATACTGCGACGATCTCCCGATCCAGTTCAATGAAGTCCACATCGGGTGCATCGGGGCCATCCGTTAGGCGAAAACAATTGTCGAATAGGGCCTGTGCCACATCATCCGCTTCTTGCAAGCGCTTGATGCTGGGGCAAGGATACACTTGGTCAGGAACCCACACTACGCCAATAATCAGTTCATTGATGGCACCTGGATCAAGGCGAAACGGCCCCGAAGCCTGGATGGTACGACGGTCACCAGGAGGTAGCCCTTGCGAACACATAGACCAGCCACTTGGATTATCCGGTGCTTCGGTAAAGGCATATTTAATGGGGAAAGTTGGCTGTTGATAGGCGTCACCACCGAATGTAAACGGCGAACCATCGCGCCAAGAACCAGAAAGATAGCGATAAAATTCGAGGGCGTTGCCGGGGTCGGTAGTACCGGCAGGAGGTGTGGGCGCTACGCCGCCATTGTTATAATAGGTAAAAGAAGACATCCCGATTTCATCGCCAAATTCATTGAGCGGGCCGCGGAAATAATCCACCCCTAAAATCGGAATTTTATCACAATACGTATTCACACCACCAGGGCAAGTACAACCTACTTGACCATCGAGGGCATCTTGATTATAAACATAAGCCAAGCTCCTTGACACATCACAGCCTACGTAATCATCGGTGTAGCAACCAAGGTCCGCATCTACCCACATGGAAAAGAAAGTACTATCAATACTTTCAATAGCGCGGTTGATGAGTTTGTAGCGCTGGAAAGTCATATCGTTGATCTCGTCATTCGTCGCATAGGCGAAAGCCTGCACCTGCACTTCCATCTGGATAGGGTCACCTTGCGATTCGG
>CALMSP010000272.1 GCA_937872405.1 uncultured Saprospiraceae bacterium
ACGCACCGGCGAAGGGCCCTGATCCCACAATATTTGCAGGATTTCTAATTCTGCTTCCGTTGGTTTGATAGTATTGTCCATTAGTATTAGTTTTGTACGACAAGTTTCGTAACACAAAGATATACGAATGCCTTCGTAAAGTCAAGTTAAAATACGAAAAGTTTCGTAAAATATATAAATATAAATTTTACAGTGATTTAAATATATAAATTTTTTAACTTTTGTTTTTGAATAGAATCCTGGATGCTACACTGGCGAGACGAAGGCGTTTTTGCATTTCCACTTTTCGCTAAAACCCTTATCTTCGCATCAGATGGCAAAATCAGCAATCAATCGGCGATCTGCGTACCACACGCAACAGCTTGCACTGTTTGAGCGCAATAGCACGGACGAGCCTGCACTCGATCTGCTGCAACCACTTTTCCGTATCCGCCAGAACGGCTATTATGGTTTTATAAATGCGCGCGGCGATGTCGTGATTGAGCCACAGTTTTTGGCAGCAGAGGATTTTTACAACGGTTTTAGTCGGGTGCTGCTCAATGACCATTGGGTGTTGATGGACAAACTCGGTCGCTTGCTGCTGCGGCGACTGTTTAGCTACGTAGGATTTTTTTCCGAAGGATTGGCACCCGTAAAATTAGTGCGTCGGTGGGGTTACCTCGACACGTCAGGACAGTTGCGCATTGAGCCGAAATTTGAAGAAGCAGCATCTTTTCAGGAAGGTTTAGCACCTGCCCGCTTGGGAGGCCGCTGGGGTTACCTCAAAACAGACGGCACTTGGGGCATCCCTCCGCAGTTTTTAGCTGCTGGAGCTTTCGGTAATGGCTTAGCGCCTGTACAGCTTGACACCGACTGGGCGTATATTGACGCTGAGGGTCAGGTAGTTATGGTTTTACCTTTTGATGAATGTTATCCGTTTCAACGCGATGTAGCGCCGATACGCAAAGATAGGCAATGGGGCCTGGTGCATCGTTTTAGCGATGTTTTGGTGGAGCCGCAATTTGATATACCGGAGCAAGAACCCTTCGGTGAATTTGTGGAAGGGCTGGCGCCAGCGCTGCTCGATGGTCAATACGGCTATATCAACGAAATGGGGCAATTGGTCATTCCGCCTCGCTACGATTTGGCGGGTGACTTCAGCGAAGGGCTGGCTCCCGTACAACTCAAGCAATCTTTTGGATTTACAGATAAAAATGGTGATATCGCCGTGGATTTTCACTTCACGAATGCGGGTATTTTTAGCGAAGGGTTAGCGCCTGTAAAAGTGGACGCACAATGGGGTTTCATCCATACCGCCGGCGATATGGTTATTCCACCTTGCTATGATGCTGTACTGCCTTTCCGCGATACCCTCGCCTGGACGGAAAAAAAAGGACAGTGGGCTTACATTGACCGCAATGGGCAAACAGTCTGGTCAGAATAAAGCAATCCTTATCATTTCTAAAAACCAACCCGGCAGAAGCAAGGAATCATTTGGTCAAGCCGAAATATTGGCTTACTTTTGCGCTCATGTTTGAAAAATAGTGCTGACATATGATGTAATTGTGCATCATTGCCAGCGCATAAGTGACTAACATTCACCAACTTAAACTTTACAAAAAGATACTTGTATGGGTAGTTCAATTATTTA